>JAQIBS010000175.1 GCA_027858965.1 Kiritimatiellia bacterium | reverse complement strand
ATTTGAAAATCCAGTTTGTTCATTTCCGCCAGCCAGCGGGGAACCCAGCCATGAGAAAAATCGTTTAATCCCCGGTTCTGAAGAAAAACATACAGGCTCATAGACTCACGTAAGAACCGCCGTGCCGGCTTTGTTGTAAGAGAACCGAGAAACCCCCGGATCATTAAAAAATACAAAAACTGCGTAACCCGGCATCCGGGGTTGCCCCACCGCGAGCTGCAACTCTCCGGCCAGAATATTCCGCTCCATGATGTTCAGTCCCGGCAGTTCATCCATCCGGCTTTCATAGAACTTTCGGTCGGCTAGTCGAAGACTCTTCTTTTCCCGAGCATAATGATCCATATCGTCCTCAATGGCCTCGATGATTTCTGGCGCGAATTCGGCAAATTTATCAACTTCTTCAAGAAAATCGCGAAAGTCCGTATCGGGAACTGGAATAATCAGGTTGCAGACTCTAACGTTTTGTTCTATCTTATCTTTTGTCGCACATGCTGTCACTATTACCTCCTTATTTTGTGTAAGTGGTTTATATATAGCATGTTGTGGCTTGTTTTGTCAGGCATAATCGCTGACTTTTTACCCTAATCCCTATCCCCTAACCCCTAACCCCTGCCGTTCGAAAAACCTTTTCGAACAGCCTCTAGCAAGAGTATGATTTGTATTTGTGTGAAACTCTATTGTCCATTAGGTCTAAAAAACTCTATAATCATTATCTGTCAGTTTTATCAACTGACGTTGGGTTTGTTACAACACTTAATTAAGGGAAAAGAATGAAACGTATATCAGGTTTGGTTTTGATGGCAGTGTTAGTCCTGTCGGCAGTGTTGGTTCATGGGGAGATGTTCAAGGATGGAGAGACGGTCTGTTTTCTGGGCGATAGCATTACTAATGGCGGACGCTATCAGGGGGTGATTATTAATTATTACCTAACCCGTTTCCCGGACAAGAAGATTCGCTTTGTCAATGCAGGACGCTCCGGCGATACATCAGGGGGCTCATTAAAGCGCATTAAACTGGATCTGGTTGATAAAAAACCTACCTCAGTTGCCATCATGTTCGGCATGAATGATGTCGGTCGTGGTTATTATGTTACTAACCCGGATGAGAAACGTCTGGCTGGACAGAAAAGGGCGCTTGATGGTTATAAGAAAAACATGGAGAAGGTGGTTGCCCGTGTGCGCAGTGAGGCCAAGGAGCCCAAACTGTACTTCCTGACACCATCGCCTTTTGATCAGAGCGGGATTAATGATCGCGATAATAACCAGCCCGGATGTAACGATGGACTCGGCCGTTGCGCTGAGATGGTACGCGCCATGGCTGTTGCAAACAATGGTGCCCTGGTGGAATTTCATAAGCCGATGACCGCATTTAATCTGGAACAGCAGAAGAAAGACCCGAAATATACCATCGTCGGTCCTGATCGCGTGCATCCCGGAGACCCCGGACTTCTGATGATGGCATGGCTCTTCCTCAAGGAGCAGGGTGCTTCACCGGTGGTTTCCACGGTGAAGATTGATGCCGCGGCTCAGAAGGCAGGTGCCTGTGTTAATGCCGAGCTTATGTCGATATTGAAGGCTGGCGAAACTCTCAGCTTTGTTGTTCAGGAGGGCGCTCTGCCTATGCCTGTTTCATCCCGGGCCAGACCGATCCTGGAACTTCTTCCCATTGAAAAGGATCTGAATCAGGAACTTCTGTATGTAAGCGGCCTTGCAGCTGGAACCTACGCGTTGAAAATTGATGGTGTTGAGGTTGGCCAGTACAAATCTGATGATCTGGCGAAGGGGATTAATCTGGCTTTCAACAAACTGACACCGCAGTATAAGCAGGCTCAGGAGATTGCTAAGAAGGTTGACAAGGCTCGCAACGCAGATCTGAAATGGCGCGATCTGCTCAACTCCCGCCGATGGATGATTAACCATTACAAGCTGGATGCTGATGATCCGGCTGTAATTCAGGCCCATTACGATCACTTCAAGGATAAGAAGAGCTACACTGCTTTAAAGACCAAACAGTACATTGCTGGATGGCCTAAATTCAAAGAGTATGTTGCTACAGCTGAAAAGTGCGAAAATGAGATCTATTCCGGCCGTAAACCGATTCCGCATAACTATGAGTTGGTTCCGGTTGAGTAAGTTATCTTGAAGGTTAGGCAGGATGTTTGAACCGAAGAAAAGTCTGTCACAGAAGCTACGGATGGAGGGGCGGGATTACTCGCGTCCTGGGTGGTGTTTTGTGTCAATGTGCGCGGATTACCATAAGTACTTGTTCGGTGCTGTGCGGGGTGTTGAAATGGTTCCGAATGCGTTGGGGGCTATGGTGGAACGGTGCTGGGCTGAAATTCCGGAGCATTATGGGAATATTGTGCTGGGGGCATGGCAGCTGATGCCGAATCATTTTCACGGGCTGGTTCGGATTGTCCATGCGGGTGGTGCGGGGCTGGGTGAAGTGCTGAATATGTTCAAGGGGAGTGTAACGCGGTTGGCACGCAAGGAGGGGTTAGTGGTTGCAGGATCTCGCCATGGCGAGAATGAGCAGGCACGGGTCTGGGCACCTAATTACTGGGATGTGATCTGTTTTGAGCCCGAACAGCTGGAGGTTCGGGAAAAGTATATCCGGGCAAATCCGCGCCGTTGGGCATTAAAGGATGTGGCTCACGGTCGTATTAAGCGGAGCCTATTCAAGGGCAACGTGAAGCTGCTTCAGACCGCCACGCGGCGGGCTTTGCGGGTTTCACGAAAGGCATCGGAGGCGGAGATTGAGGTGTTGAAAGCAGAGCTGACAGGATTTGATGGCGTGGTGTGCAGTACGTTTTTTTCGCCAGGGGAGCGGGCGTGTCTGGATACGCTGCTGATGGAGAGTGCAAAGATTGTCTGGGTGCTCCCGATGGCGTTGCCGGAGAAGATTCCGGTGGCGTGGACTGATACGTTTCTAGCGGGCCGGGCGTTATGGCTCTCGGCTTTTGAAGAGCTTGAAGCGACCCGCGCGAATTGCCGGAAGGCAAATGAGTGGGTGGAGGATTTTTGCGTTGATTTCTCTCGCCATGGCGAGCATGAGCTACTAAGGGAGCAGAATGAGCAACTTTAACTTTTTAAATAATCTTACTTTTTCCGGATCTGGATCAGTTTGCTGTCGAAATCACCGCGAAGGTTGACGGGAATTCCGATGTTCATCAATCCGGCACCGGACATGGGCTTGTATCCGTCCGCTGTATAGAGCGTGTCGGGATTCAGCCCCTGCAGCCGGATGTTCGGTAGCTTGTCGCGGAACTGCATGGATTGTCCAAGGACAAACAGCACAGCTTCAGATTTATCTTTGCTGACATACTGATAGACGGCCCGTTTATCAGTGCGCGGTGACAGTAGCTGGTAGTAATCTCCTCGTTGTGTGATATGGCGGATATCCTTATAGGTATCCACATAGCCCTTCATCTCTTTAAGCTGTTCCGGTGTGCAATTAAATAAGTTCTGTCCGATGGCCAGAGAACCGAGCATCCCGATGTGGGCCTGATATCGCATCGGTGCATGACGTCCATTGATGTGAGCCATGCTGGTGCTGATATGGCAGGCTCCACCGGCCAGCTTGGGCAGGTTGACCCGCGCAAACCCCTCGTGCAGATAAAGCATATCCAGAGGATCCTGATTGTCGCTGCGGTTAATGCGGTCGAAGTTGCGATGCATGCTGAAATCCACACGGCCGCTTCCCGAAGCACAGTTTTCAAAGAGAACATCCGGGAACTCCTTGGTGAGACGGTCGAATATAGCGTAGAAATTGCGGTAGTAATGAACGAGAACCGATTTCTGATCTTTGAGGTCGGCAGATGTCCATCCCGGTTCGGAAATATAGCGGTTATTGTCGAGCTTGAAGTATTTGATATTGTGATTCTTCAGCAGGTCGTGCATTGTCTTATAGACGAACTCTTTGACATCGTCCCTGGCCAGATTCAGTACGAGCTGGTGGCGATACTGGGAGCCCGTCCGGTTCTCGAATTGGAAGACCCACTCCGGGTGAGCCCTGTAAAGTTCGCTGTCCGGACTGACCATCTCGGGCTCCAGCCATATTCCGAAGTCCATGCCGAGATCATTGATCTTCTTTATCATGGGGTCAAGCCCGTTCGGAAATTTGGTGGGACTGGGATACCAATCTCCGAGGGAACACTTGTCGTTATCCCGCTTAGCAAACCAGCCGTCATCAATGACAAACAGCTCAACTCCGATTCCCGCTGCAATCTCTGCCAGCTTGAACACGCGTTTTTCATCAATATCAAATGTGAATGCGCCCCACGAGTTGTAGATCAGGGGCATCAATGCATTCGCTTTTTCAGGACGCATCAGGTGATTGCGCTGGTAGTCGTGCCATGTTCTGCTGGCTCCGCCGAATCCTCCTTCGATGAAGGCACAGGAGAATAGTGGCGTGACGAACTCCTCGGCTGGCTGAAGCACATAGTCGAAATCAAAGTCATTGATGCCGCCGGTGATGCGGGTCTGGTTGTCACGATTGTTCTCAACAATGATCTTCCAGTTTCCAGCCCAGTGGAGTGCTCCGATCCACATATCTCCATGGTCCTCGGTGGCCAGTCCTTCAGGATCGATCCAGAAAAAGGGTGTGTAGTCAGGGCCGGATACGCCGCGACGTGATTCCAGCACCGCCTTGCCCTGCTTCATGAGCCATTCCTGCGGGTGGTACTCTTTTCCCCAGCGTCCTGTCTGATAGCTCAGCCGGTAGCTCTTGTCACGGGGCAGATACCACGCCGCTGACTGGATGCTCTCGATGGTCATGGGGGACTTGCCCTGATTCGTAACGATGGTGTGCCGTTCGATGACATCACAGTCGGAATAAATTTTGTAGACCAGATCAACCTTCAGCGGATAGAAAGAGTCCTTGAGAGTGATGCGCAGTTCGCAGTTGCCAGCGTTTTCGGTAATTTTGTATTCCTTGTAACGCAGCCGAGTATCCCGTACTCCGTCGGAATAGGTCATCTTGAGTGCAGGCTCATCAAAGAAGTACTCTCCCCAGCCAGGGTACTCCTGTGTGTTGACATGGAAGAGACCGGAGATGGGATCTGATAGGTCGCCGGGTGTTCCGATCCGTTTTCCCCAGTAGATGTGTCCCAGAGCCCCAGATTTATTGACTCCCATTGCGTAGGTGCTGTTTTCGGTGGTTAATACAAACAGCTTCTTTTGGGCGACAAACTCAATATTCATATTTCTGTCACCTGCCGTTTTCAATGCTGCTGTCGTGTTACCGCCAGCAATGCCGGCGGCATGAATAAAAAAGAGAGTTGCGAAGATTTTTACTAGATTTTTCATATGATGTCCTTTAGCCTCAGATATTAAACTTTATGTCGGCTGTTTGTCCAGAGCATAGTAAGTATGTGTTTTTCTTGGGCCTCTGCGCTTTTATTTTCATGCTTGGTGAGTGATTAGTTTTTACTGTAGAGTTGGCTCTTAGAGCCAAAATCGGAACTCAAAATTGGCTCTGAGAGCCAACTCTACAAAGAAATACTCTAACAGATTTTGGCTTTAGTTTTAGAGATGCAACGCGAAGCGTTGTTGACTAAACCAGCGGTGCATATCACACAACTTTTCAATAAGAGCGAAAAGATTTCGCATATCACATAGGCTCAGTTTGGTTCCGGCTTCGCTGGTTTAGCTTGATTACTGGTTTGCAACTTTTGTATATTTTTTTATCAGTTCCACCACCGGGGTCGGGTCTTCCAGTCCGTGTGGGTGATGGCCGCACTTTGGTTTGCGAAATACGGTAATTGTGCCACCCAGTGCTTTGTAGCGTTTCTCAATTTCATTAGTGTTGGGGCCCGGGGGGACATTCTCATCAACTTCACCAATGACATGAATCAAGGGAATGCCGGCTTTGAATATAGGTTCCAGAACATCAACAGGATTGCCTTTATATGCGGCGGCTTCAGCTTCATCTTTAAATCCGTAAAACTCCATCATGGGTTTAATGCCCGCTTCCTTGCGCTTGCAACCCGGCAGTATTCCCAGCGGCCAGCTCTTTAAGTCGGCAACAGGGGCATCTCCATAGATGCAGACCACACGCTCTGGATGCTGTGCTGCAAAACGGTAGGCGTACAGCCCGCCCCGACTCACACCGCTCAACGTTCCTTTGGAAGCCAGCCCCTTTGCTACAAAATATTTATAGAATGCATCCATATCAGCCAGAGCAGGTGGTCCTCCAATTGAGAGTGTACCGACTTTGGCATGTACGTAATAAAAGCCTGCTTTAAGAAGCATTTCTGTGCCGGTGCGTCTGGTAAAGGCCTCCGGCCACTCTGTGCCCCAGACCCACTGATTACCTAGAAGCGGATTTTCAGGAACTGTTACCCAGCAACTGCATCCATCTACTTTGAAGTGATGTCGAGTATATCCAAGCCAGATGTCGGTTTTATCTGCCTGCCAGTCGATGGATTCAGTTGTTGCTGAGTGAGCTTTCTGCGCTTGCGCAATGAGAGGTTGGGTGATGAGCCAGCTGGCTAAAAATAATAGAGCGATGGCTGTTTTGGCGAATATTTTTTTCATGCAATAATCTCGTTTTTCTGTTTAATTTTCAATGTAAGATTATCAGATGTTGTAGGAGACTTCAATTGATATTAAGGTGACCCTTCAGGCCACATTTTTTGCTATGCGGTGTACCCAGGGCGTTGCCCCGGGCTAAGGTGAATCCGCCTCGTTGAGGCGGGCTAAGGAACGTCTGTGTGTTGGGAGAGGACTGCGTGTTGGAGGTAAGTCCGTCTCATCGATTTTGAGGATGCATGCATCATTCCTTCGGCGTGGTGCGTTCACGTATGACAATGGATGTTTGATAACGGCGCGGTGCGTTCAAGCATGGCAATGGATGTTTGACAACGGTGTGGTGCGTTCAAGCATGGCAATGGATGTTTGACAACGGTGTGGTGCGTTTATTTGCCCCAACGGGGCTATGCAAGGTTAGCCCAGGGCAACGCCCTGGGTAATGAGAAATGATAAACAATGTGCCCTGAAGGGGCACTTCAAACGATATGGCATTGCCTTTTGATTGCAAATATCGCTGCTTTCATCAAAAGTTTGTTGTATGCGATGAATATGGAAGGTACTATATAAATACTTAAAAAAGGAAATTATGAAAAATAGTAAACTATGTTTGATGATATTAGCTGTTTCAATGACATTGGGCTCATTTGCCGATAATGCAAAGCCGATGTTGTACGTTTCGACAGCGGGGCGTGATGCCTGGAGCGGTTCTTTGTCCTCTCCCAATGCAACTAAATCTGATGGTCCGCTGGCTTCATTGCAGGGAGCACGTGATACCCTGCGCCGTATGCGCAATGCCGGCACATTGCCGAAAAACAGTGAAATCATTGTCGAGTTTCAACGGGGGCGTTATGAACAGACCAATTCTGTGATCTTTAAGGAAGAGGACTCCGGGACAGCAGAGTCACCAGTTATTTTCAGGGCTGCACCGGCTACTGAGGTCCGCATCAGCGGTGGGGTGAAGCTGTGGCAGATGCACGATGTTACTGATACAAATCTGTTGAGTCGTCTGCCTGTTAACGCGAAAGGAAAGGTCAAGTGTGTTTCACTCCCCCGACAGGGACTCTCTGATTACGGCATTGAGCCGGTAGGTTCTTCCGCCTCTCCCGCATCGGGGATCCAGTTAACCTATGGCGATAAGCTTATGACGCTTGCCCGCTGGCCGAATGAGGGCTTCGTTAATGTTGCAGATACTCCGGATGGTCGTGATGGCAACCGGTTTGCTTATGAGGGTGATAGACCCTCACGTTGGGTTGATGAGGTTGATCCGCGAGGACAGGGCTTCTGGGCGCATGACTGGGCTGCCTGTGCTATCGCTTTTGATAAGATTGACCCTGCAACAAAAACAATCACCCAGAAAGTTCCCGGCAGTAACTATGGATTTCGCAAGGGGGGTATTTGGTTCGGATACAATCTGCTCTGTGAACTGGATCAGCCTGGTGAGTATTATATCAACCGTCTGGATGGAAAACTTTACTTCTGGCCGCCTGAAAAATCCGCGAATAAAATAGCTGAGGTCTCGGTTGGGGTGCGTCTGCTTGAACTGGATAATGCAAGCAACATAAAGTTCAGCGGTCTTGTTTTTGAGAACTGCCGGGGCGAGGCGATCAAAATCAAAGGAGGAGAGAATCTGACAGTCGTCGGTTGCACTCTGCGAAATATCGGACATAAAGCGGTTACAATCCGTGACGGCCAGAATCATCGTATTGCCGGATGTGAGATGTATCACTTGAATGATGGTGGTATTGTTTCCCGGGCTGGGAATGACAAGACATTGGAACACTGTAATCATCATTTCGACAATAATCATATTTATGATTATTCACGCTTCAGCTTCACCTATGGCGCTGCCGTGCATATATACGGATGCGGCCATCGTGTGACTCACAATCTTATTCATGATGGACCCCATGTGGCCATTCTGTTCTCAGGGCGTGAAAATATCTTCAAGTATAATGAGGTGCACAGCATCTGTCTTCTGTCCGGTGAAATGGGCGCTTTTTATGCCGGTAGGAACTGGACTCTGGTGGGGAATAAGATTACCTGCAATTATATTCATGATATTTACAATCCACGCCGGCAGCGCAACCGTGCCGTGATGCTTGATGACGGCGCGGCCGGAATTGAGGTTTCAGGTAACCTGATTGTGAGAGTTGCTGAGGGTATTTCTCTTTCCGCAGTTGGTAATGTGATTGAAAACAATATTTTTGTGGAATGCTATCCAGCGATTTCCGGCTGGCAGACATGGGATAAACCCGAGGATTATCACAATACGCATGGTTATACCCATAAGCAGCTTCCTGAAATACTGGCAAAGGTGCCGGTGGATGACTCTCCCTGGAAGGAACGTTATCCCTGGCTGGCTTGTATGCGCGATGCTGTTGACGGGAAAGTCAAGATGCGCGATCCATCCACACGCACCCGGGTTGAACACAATGTGATTGCCGGCGGCGAGAAGGATTGGATGGTGCATTATAAAAAATATCCGCGCACTGACCAAAACTGGATGATCGGAGATAATAATCTGGCCGGGGTTGATCCGCTTTTTGAAAATCCTGAAAAAGATGATTATCGGCTTAAGGCTGAATCACCTGCATTTAAAATGGGTTTCAAGCAACTTCCGATAGCTAAGATGGGACTGTATGAATCACCTGAACGGGCAATCTGGCCTGTCAAACACAGCGTACGCATCATCTGCAAGGAACTCAAATCCGGTAGTTGATATATTTAAGATTGGTGAATGTGAGTATGATGATTAAGGAGATTGAGATGTTGTTTACAAAATGGTCTTGTGTTGTGTTTGCATTCATCTCAGTCGGGCTCTGCTCTGCCGCAGAGCCTGCTGCCGAAAACCTGTTGCTGAACGGTGCGTTTGATAGAGGCAAGGCGCATTGGTCTCTTCATGCCGAGAAGGGCGCCAAGGCTGCGTTCAGGGTTGAACCGGTCAATGGCAATCCAGCGGGATATGTGGAAGTGACAGAGGCTGGTCCGCGCGGCAGTTTTGTTCAGTTTACCTGCAGCTTTCCGCAGAGTACACTCAAATCGGGCGAGATCTATCGCGTCAGCTTTCACTGTAAGTCCCCCCTGCCGCGCAATACGAGAGTGTCGCTCATGGAACAGGGAAAACCGTGGGAAAATGCCGGCATGGGCAGAGATTTCTCTATGACACAGCAGTGGCAGACTCACCAGGCCTGCTTCCGCGCCAAGGCGGTGCCGTGTCCTAAGGTTAAGCTGAACTTCTTTCTCGGTGGTACCTCAGGCGATGTGTGGATCGACAACGTGTCCATTGTTCATGTGGATATAAAGAAGCTGTCTGCACGGCAGAAGAGTGCGGGTGATATTCAGATATCTGCGCAGAGCAGCACATTCTTCATTAATGAACGCGGATGTATCATTGCATTGAATAATCAGTACACCAAAAATAACCTCATATTCCCTCTGGATAAACACCCCGCTTTTCGGCTCACTCTGCGTCAGGGACAGAATATTCTTGAGCGAACATCGGGGCAGTCCGACAGCATAACACACGAACGCAAAGGTCAGCGTGTGAACTTCACTGCGAAGTTCCCGGACATGACGGTACGTTACTCCTATGAACCCTATGGTCGCGACGGACTTCTTGCCTGTCGCATTGCTGTGGAAAACCGTAGCGAGTGGGCTGTGACGGAAGTGGATTATCCTCGCATATTCTGCCCCGGAAAATTGGGCGAATCGTCTGAGGACGATCGTTTACTCTATCCGCTTTTCGACGGCGGGATTGTGGTCGATCCATACGAAAAGATGATGGGTAAATCGCTTGATTCAACTTACCCCGGACCGCTGTCATGCCAGGTGATGGCCTTCTACGATCCTGCTGGCGGTGTGGTTATGGCAAGCCTGGATCCGACTGGTGAAGTCAAGAGACTGTGGGCCAAGGGCGATCTGAACATGAGCATGGGTGTGACGCAGCTACGTCCCGTGACACCAGGGGCCGATGTGGTGGTGGATCAGCCGGTTGTAATCGGCGCTTTCAAGGGTAGTTGGCATGATGCAGCCGAGGTCTACCGCAAGTGGGCGCATCAACAGAGCTTCTGTGCAACGCCGCTGCATAGTAATCCTCTCTGGCCCAAAAAGTTCCGCAATGGCGCAATGGTGAACTACTTCAGCCCGGAACGTCTGGATAAGAATAAAAAATACAAGTATTCTCTGGAGAATCTGAAAACAATCATGCCGGAACTTAAAGCCCGCTCCGGTCTGCCGATGATCACGATCTCGTGGGGTTGGGAGCAGCATGGAATGTGGTGTTCCCAGGAGTACTTTCCTGCATTTCCCAGCGACGAAGATTTTGCAGCCAGGGGTGATCTGTTCGATAAATACGGCACTGGCATGGTTATGCTCTCCGGTTTCCGCTGGACCTTTGAGAAACCGTGGGCACCGCGGGGTGCATACGACGGGACAGAAATTTTCAATCGGGAGGTAAAGCCCTGGGTTACCTGCCGGGATTCTCCCGGAACGCCAACCATCGTGAAGAGTGAAAAAAAGAGCTACCAGGGAAGCAAGTACGCGACGCTATGCCGGGCTACGCGCTTCAGCAATGAGACCATTTCTGAAATTTGTCAACGTTGTGTGAAAGCGGGTTACACGATTATCCACTGGGATCAGTGCACCAGCGGCGGAGCGAGTCAGGCCTTCTGTCTCTCGCCCGACCATGGGCACCCGCCCGGGTATGGTCGCTGGATTCATACTTCGCTCGTCGAGTTGTACGAACAGCTGCGCAAGGAGTGCGGCGGAATGAGTCCCGACTTTGCTCTATCTATGGAAGAACCTAATGAGCTTTACATCCCGTACCTTCAGCTCATACAGAGTCGACCGTATGTGATTACTGCAGATTTTCCGATGCGGCCTCCTCTGACTGAAGCTGTTCCGCTGTTTATGTATCTCTACCACGATTATCAGGCTGGCTGGGCGTCGCACTTACCCGCAAGCAGCACTGGAGACCATCCTGTGCGGACAGTTGCCAAAGGTTTTGCAGCTGGCTGCATGCCCGGCATGCTGCACCTGATTCTCTACCACCCGAGCATCGGCTGGGCGCCAGCCTGCCGGGAGATGTATTTCAAGTGCTGTCGTCTTTATCGGGAAGAGGGACTTCCTTTCCTGCTCTATGGCCGGATGATGAAACCGCTGGACATTGATGTGCCGGTCCGGGTGATCCAGGTTAAGCGCAAGAACAGCAAGACAACGCAGTCTCTCTCTGTTCCTGCTTTTTATCACAGTGTCTGGCAGGCACCGGACGGCCGCCGCGCAGTAGTCTTTTTTAATCCTGAGGAAACTGCGTACACCGTACGTCTGCCCGATGGTCGCACCGTGACCATTGAACCGCAGGATTGCAAGCTGTGTGAGTTAAAATAATGAAGTTGAAAATCAGCGCATTTTTATGTTTGGGCATTCTGATTGGTGTTAATGCCGTCGTTGTAGCAGAGCCGTTCCGGGATGGAGACAGGGTCTGTTTTGTAGGTGACAGCATTACCAAACAGGGGGGGTACCACGCCCAGATTCTTCTTTTTTACGCAACACGTTATCCAGATATTAACCTGCAGATGTGGAATAACTATCGCTGTAAAATGATTGAGAGCTACCTGGCAACTGCAGGTGGCAAAGCTGCTGTAGAAGAAGAGTGCTCCAGATTGCTCGAGCAGATCTACAAAATCAACAAGCCAAAACGACACCACTACGAGGTTGTGCGTTTCTGAAAAAATTAACGAAGAGCCTAAAAAAAGTTGCTTTCAGTCGCAACAAAATTTATAAAAACTCATTTTCCTTGTGAAGAATGCAGCAATAAGAATACAATTCCCACATATGAATGCACAGTTAAAGATACGGGAATATCAGGAAACTCAAGGTCGATCACCTCTTGATGTCAAAGGCATCAACTCTGACATTTCAACAAAAGAGATTGTTTCTTTTGTTAGAGAAAGCAGAAGAGCATAATAATTGCTTTTATTTTCCTTAAGAAATAAAAACCATGATTAGAAATAAAAACACACGCGCGTATTTATGTATCTCGGTTATTGCAATCCTGTTGGCCTCCGTGATGTTGTCGTCCTGCCTGACACGTGTCCCTGTGCGATCTCCTGATTTAGTCGGGCACTGGACATTCGGAGACTGTGACGGCAAGATTGTGAAAGACCTTTCCTGCGTGGGCAACGATGGCGTCATTACTTGGGGCGAGCCACGTAAGGAAAAGGGCACGACCTCGTTGGAACTGGATGGACTCGACGGTCACGTGCGGATCGAGCCGAAAGAGAACTTCAACCTGCGCACGAATATCACAACTGTCTTATGGGTTAAACCAACAAAGCTACGCAACAACACCGTGCTTTTCGGCATTCCTAACGCCAATCCGAATTGGACTACGCCGGTTTTTGGTATGTACGTCTCAGGCGGGCACATTATCTATGGTCAATACGGTGATCACCGGACAAGGAAAGTGCTGGTTGAGACCAAGTCTGTGCTGCCGCTGAACCGGTGGACGTTTTTGGCTGCCACCTCAGATGGGGATACTGTCCGATTGTATTTTGACGGGAAGCTGGATGTTGAATTGAAACAGAGAGCTGCGCTTGTGTTCAATGCCCAGTCTTCTTTTAACGCTGTCTGAATTTTTGAAAGGGAGGTATTGCAGCCTCGCTAAAATGTAGGAAAGGATCAATTAATGATTAAGAAAATAACAAGAAAAGGCATTCTGAGAATCAGTAGTGTCAACTTCATCTGTGTAATAATGTCATGTTTATGCATGCCGTGTTCAGGAATTGGACAAGTTGTCACTTATCCAGTACCTTCAAATGAACAGAAATTTGACGCATGCCAATTGCAGGTTAATGGTAATCCGGTTGATATTTATGCCTGTCGTGTTTCAAAATATCCCATTAATCAATGGTGGCCCGGTTATCAGCGGCCAATTGAACAGACTGAAATAGCAGGTTTTGCCTACTGGGATATGAAAGGCCGCGTAGAGGTTGAAATAAAAACTGAAAAAGCTGTTAAAAATGTAGTTATACGACCGCTTTCCCTTGGAATCACCGCTGAAGTAGACAGTAATAGAATCAGTTTTAAACTGAATAGCATAACGCCGATAGTTGTTGAGATGGACGGATACCATAATGCATTGCATTTATTCCCTAACCGGATACAGGCTAAAAATGATATTCCGAAATCACCTTATTCTGCAGAGGTAGATGCGTATACCAAAAGCCATAATGGTGTTGGAAATGCAAATGTATGTTGCCCTCAGTGCAGCTACTGCTCTCCACGCTTAACAAATTTTCCTGATAGTAAGGATGTCCATTTCTATTATTTTGCTGCGGGGTTACATGATATCGGCACATTGCGGCTTAAGAGTAACGACTCTGTATATATTGCCGGAGGTGCGGTGGTCTATGGCAGCTTTATCTCAGATAATGCCGAGAATATCCGTATATGGGGCCGGGGAATACTGGATGGAGGGCATATACGTCGTGCGGATATGAGGGCAAGAGCCGGCTTTGGATGTCTTCATATCAGGAACAGCAGTAAAATATCAATCAAAGGAATTATTCTTCGTGACCCGAATTCCTGGGGCTGTAATATCAGGGAGTGTCAGAATGTTGAACTTTCCGGTCTCAAATTCATTGGGTTCTGGAGGTATAACGCAGATGGAATTGATATCTGGAATTCAAGTAATGTCTCTGTGAAAGATTGTTTTATACGCGCTTATGATGACTCCTTTGTTGTCAGAGCGACAGACAACAGCATGAATGGCATCCACTTCAGTAATTGCGTGCTGTGGAATGACTGGGGACAGAGTTCTGTGATATCGGCTCGTCATGGGGTCAAAAAAATTGAGGATGTAACTTTTAAAAACATCGACATAATCCGAGCATCATCCTGTGCATTGAGGTTGGCAAATTACAATGGGGCAGATATCAGGAATATAGAATATGCTAATATTAATATGGAGATTGATGATTGGGTTCCACGCCAGAAAATGCAGAAAGCAGAGAATAAAGAAGAGTTATACGTACCCAACCTGGAGGACGATTATTGTCCCAGCCTTATTCGAGTTTATATAACTGCTCCTTCCGGTATTGTCGAAAATGTAACTTACCGGAATATTAAAGTGTTTGGAAATACCAATACCCTATCATCATTTAAAGGGATGGATTCAGAACATAGAGTCAATAATGTCCTGATAAAAAACCTTCAGTTCAATGATAGAGTTATCACCGATTTTAAAGAGGCAAATATTACGGTTGGAAAATTTGTGGATAATATCAAAATAGAAAAATGAGCATCCTGCTTGCTCATATTTATTTTTTTTGACAAGACAACTGGATTTGTGAGATAAAGCAGAAGACCATAATAATTGCTTTAACTCTTCCTTAAGAATTAATGGAGACCTGAGATGAAACTTGAAAATGACCCCGAGGTAATTGCAATACTCGCAGAACAACGCGAGGATGAAAACCTACGTTTCAGAACCTTTCTCAAGGGACTGGATATTGAGGTTGAGGAACTTGATGCCATTGTTCATAAAATTTACAAAGAGGTGTCAGCTCAGATAAATTGTGAGGAGTGTCGCAATTGTTGCAAGAAACTTTCCCCTGAGCTGTCACTTGATGATATAAAAAGTATGGCATCCGTTTTTAATCTTACGGAAGAGGAATTTCAGAGTAAATACCTTAAACAGGGTGAGGATGAGAGTACATTCTTTTTCCGGGATCAGCCATGCCCGATGCTTGAGGGTAATCAATGCAAAGTAAACGACTGCCGCCCTGCTGACTGCCGCTCATTTCCACACCTGCATAAAAGCGATTTTGTTTTCAGGTTACTTGGGGTTGTCTGTAACTGCTCTATCTGTCCCATCGTCTTTCATGTTTATGAGCGCTTGAAAGCAGAACTCTGGCAGGGTCAGGGAAAGATAAAGATAAAAGCGGCATTTGTGACAGCTGAAGATGAACCACCTGATCTGATTCTGTCTTTTGCGGAATTAGGTTATTCTCCTGCTGATTGTAAGAGTCTTATCCTTGTGCGCACTAAAGAATATGAAAAGTTCAAATGCGAGAATGAACGAGGTGTCAGTATCAGTTGGGAAGATGATACCGAAGAAGATTTCTATGAAGAAATCATAACTTCCTTTGAGTGGAATAAAACTCAAGCGATAATTACCTCTCCTAAAAGAACTTTTGAAATCGATTTAAAAGATGTTCGTGATGAAGGATTTAAAGAAATGGAGCAGATCTTATTCAAAATGAATCAAGACAACTGCTTTCTTTTAAAATCAATATAATCAATATTTAGATTCTGCTCTGCTAAACGCCTTTTGTCACGTAGTCACGTTTGGTTAAACGAAGCTAACAAGTTAATGGCTTTAGGGATTTCTAATGTGCCTGATGTGGGCCCTATTAGATATGGCAAGACAGATTGATTTGTTGTTGCTTGTGTGAATTGTGAACATCCATTCAATATTACAAAAAGACTACTGTTCCACAGAATATGAAGAGCCAGTTTCTGCAACCTGCTTAGCTCTGCCGTGTTTCATAAGCGGCGTTGGACCAAAATTAACGATTGGTCGTTTAGATAAACGCTCTTTTTCACGGAAATCTTCAACTATGCGACCTAAATCATTTCCATATTTCTTCGCATGTTCTTTTCGGCATTTACGAATTTCTTCAACTATAGGATCGTTAATCATAGGAATTTTCTCCTAATTCTTCTGTGTCGTCATCAGGGTTGTGTTTCGACATTGAACATTCAGTTCTCCAATTACCCTGCGTCAGTACATCTGAGTCTCCATCACCAAACGGCAGTGCATTACTCCGTATATATAGCCCCTGTGCCGGGTTTCTGGTACAGGCGTATCCAGTCGATCCAGTACGGCATGGGGAATTGTGAACGCTTGTCCACCAGGCAGCCCTTGGGTTTCCAACGGCTTTTTTCAGTAAAAATGTGGTTGTTGAAGATGATGTAAAGTGGGTTGTGGAATCCCTGCATGCTACCACCTTTGTCGAAATCAACCGACAGGTCATAAACGCAGTATTTCTTTCCATCCACATACATGGCCATTTGCTGTGGTGTCCACTCGAAACCATAGGTGTGATACTCTTCGCGCAGGTTGGTCGCATCTGCAAATACATAGCTGCTGGGGCGACCGCTCTGCGTATGTTTCTTGCCTCCGTACCATTTATGAAGATTGGGTACTGCGGTGTTTGTATTTGAGAACACCTCAAAGATATCCACTTCAACCATGTAATCTTTGAATCGGGGCGGTGAGATCTTACCTGGCGCTGCTTTCATCCAGAAGGAAGGCCATGAGCCCTGACCATATGGCACTTTAGCACGCATTTCAAGATATCCATATTGAAAGTGCATCCTGTCAAAGGTCGTTACTGAGCTGCAGGTTGTATAAGGATGCTTGCTCTGGTCTGTATCTTTGTTCCGCACCGCATTAAGCCGCAATTCGCCCTCAGTCACACTGATTACATCCGGACGCTCCAGCCCCGCCAGTGACAGATCATCAGTGCCGCCCATATCTCTGCGTAGATTCCATTTGCCGGTATCCAGAGAAGATCCGTCAAACTCGTCGCTCCACATGAGTTTGTAACCGGAGCTCACAAATGATTCCTGTGCCGTTTTATGCGTGCTCCTGCAACCAGCTATTATGATCAAAGATAGAATTGTTATGCCGCTGATAGTTTTATAATCTGTCATGGTGTGTTCATGTTCCTCTTAACTGTTTTCTATTAGAAGAATGCATGATTTTGGTCAGAGTAGTCAAGTCAGTATTAATTCAGAAGAGGTATCTCTTTATACATTCTGGCCAGTGATATAAAATCTTCGATAAGATTATTCTTTACCCGTGTTTTTGTTTCCTGATCCAGAAGCTCTCCCATTCCATCCAGAATCCGGTTTTTGTTAATCTTAGAAACTACGGATATACAGTTGTCCATGTATTCTGTGAAACCGCACTTAAGACGGATGTCCATTATCGCTTTTACCAGGGGTGTTCTTTTTTTCATGCAGTACCAGCAATCAAAGATGTCTCTGTTGGTCAGCATAGGCCTATCAAGAATAGCCATCAGTTTGTGGGTGAACATGTGTTCAAGTTTCATTACCTTCATTGAAATTCCCAGATAATCACGAAGCTCATATTCGTCGGGATAGACTCTATTTGATATCTCCACCTTAAGGTTGCGGTTATCCTTTTCATAGTTCATAACCAGAAGAATGCCGTAATGCTTGCAGGCTTCATCCCTGATATTCCCGAACTCTTTCAGTATTGATCGTATCTTTGAGTAAACTTCCGGTTCATCAAATTCTCCCGTCAGGTTGAAATCAAGGTCAACAGAGAAGCGCGGTAGGTTATGAAACATCATTAAAGCTGTGCCCCCTTTGAAGCCCAGTGATGATGCCAGTTCAGGATCAGCATATATCTCTTTTAAAACCTGTAGAAGAAAAAATTTGTGAAGATTGATGTCAAACATTTCTCAAGACCTTTCTCACCCGTTTTTCCAGCTCTTTGCAATTATAGATTTTCATCATTATGTTGATTGTTTTTATATCGAGACCCGAGATGTTATCGAAATAGTACTCTTTGCTAAGATACAGTCGATCAAGGAAAGCCCGTTCAGGCGTAGCAATGTTTACATTGTCTTCCCTTACAATACCTTTGCTTTCGACCAGTACAGGGTCTTTTATCTTGTTGTAGCGGATTGTTGTTCCATCAACATCTATTGTTCTGGAAAGATAGCTAATTGCGGTTATTACCGGTGAAAACTGGAAAATTACACCAGCCTTCAATAAAACTGTTTCAAGGGAGATGTAGGAGGGAGAATAAATTCTCCCGGCCAGCTCTTCAATCTGGTATGGATTTTTCACGTAAATACCCTTACGTATCCTGCGAATAACTCCTTTTGATGCATAGTAATTTACAGATGCCTTAAGATTATCGGCATCCCGGATGCCTGTCAGCATTCCGATGTCCTTAATCCTGAACACGGTTCTATCTGATTTGTAAATCGCTTCTATAAATCTTTTATCCATAATATGAACTGTAAGTTAAATTTTTTATTACTTACAGTTCACATTATTCAATATTTCTCCATTTCTTGCAAGTCAGAATATTGATTACGAACGGCCTTCCTTTTCGTGGGGTTAGTATTTTTCGCCGTGTCCCGGCATAGTACAGCTTGCGGTATGACACTGGGTGGTTAAAATCTGCGATGCAAATATCAAAAGATTGTTATTAGCGGCCAAAAATAATATGATGTATTGCAATACTCTTAGATGGGTTTGTTTGGTTAAAGAATATCACAGGGGAATAACAGGTTATGAGATCTATGAAATCACTTTTGTCGTTAACAGTTTGTGTTATTGCAGCGGGATTATGGTTCCTGCCTCTGCCGGTTCAGGCTGAGCTCACGCGTTTTGAGATTGTGCAACGTGATGCATTTGCGGATGGGATGACATTCGGCGATTCCGGTTCATATGAGCGGATTAAGGGACGCGTTTATTATGAGGTCGATCCTGCTAAGGCCTGTAATGAGAATGTGGTTGACCTGGATCTGGCACCGCGGAATGAGCGTGGACGCGTTGAGTATTCGGCAGATCTGTTTATTCTAGCTCCGGTTGATCCGAAGAAGGGTAACAGCGCCCTGCTTTATGATGTCAATAATCGGGGCGGAAAGCTGGCTCTTGGATTTTTCAACAGAGGCAAGGGGTCAAGCGATCCGAAAACCAAAGAACATGCTGGTAACGGTTTTCTTTTGCGTGAAGGCTTCACCATTGTGTGGAGTGGCTGGGATGGCGAACTTCTGCCGAATAAATCAAAGCTGCGTCTCTTTGCTCCCCGCGCCAGTGAATCAAAGAAACCGATCACCGGAATGGTTCGCTGCGAAATTGATCCGAGTAAAGAGATGACGAAGACCGTTGTTAACTGGGGCGGCCATGGTTCGTATCGGCCGACAGAAGCGGGATTGAAGGCTGCCACCCTGACTCAGCGTCTGCTGCCCGGAGATCCGCGTGTTCCGATTGCGCGTGATAAATGGAAGTTGATAGTAACTGAGGTTGAGAGTGATAATCCGTCACAGCTGCCGAAGGTAGAACTGGAGTATCCTGATGGCCTTAAGAAAGGACATATTTATGAACTGATCTATGAAGCGCAGGACCCTGTTGTGATGGGTGCTGGTTTTACCGCGGTACGTGATCTTATTTCCGCTCTGCGTTATGGAGGCGGCACTGACAATCCTCTGCTGGTGGACGGCAAGCCGTGGGCCAAATATACCTATGGTTTCGGCGTTTCGCAGAGCGGTCGCTTCCTGCGTGAGTTGACCTACTGGGGATTCAATGCGGATGAATCGGGGCGGAAGGTCTTTGATGGAATCATGCCGCATGTCTCCGGATCGGGGATGGGTTCGTTCAATCACCGTTTTGCCCAGCCGACACGACATGCGGCACAGCATGATCACCACGATTATCCGGCTGACGGATTTCCCTTCGCTTATGAAATACAGAAAGATCCGGTCTCAGGTCAGACCGACGGCATTCTGCGTCGTTCACTTGAAAACGGAACAGCCCCACTTGTTTTCCACACACAGTCAAGTTCCGAGTACTGGAATCGCAGCGGTTCGCTGGTGCATACCGATCCGCTGGGCAAACGTGATGCCGATGTTCCCGAGAATGTGCGCATCTACTTCTTCGGCGGTACACAGCATGGGCCTTGCGGGTTTCCTCCGACATTCGGTGGTGGACAGACAATGGGCAATCCCGCTGATTATAAGCCGTTTCTGCGTGCGCTGCTGGTTGCCCTGCATGGCTGGAATGCCGAGGGAAAGCTACCGCCACCGAGTGCTTATCCTAAGATCAAGACTGGAGAGCTGGTTGACTGGACTCAGGAAGCTACCGGTTTTCCTCAGATCCCTGGTGTGCGTTTTCCTAAAGTGATTCAGCAGCCTTGTTATCTCGACTTCGGTTCGCATTGGCAGAAGGAGCGTATAGTTGATAACCAGCCGCCTGTGCCGAGTGGTGATTATAAGGTGCTTGTTCCAAAATCCGATGCGGATGGAAATGATGTCGGTTGCCTTCCGGCTCCCGAGGTGGCAGTGCCGTATGCAACATACACAAGCTGGCGACTGAGAAACAGGGATGCGGGGGCGGAAAATGAGTTGCTGAGTCTCAATGGTTCCTATATTCCGTTTCCTGTTTATAAGAGCGAACGCGAAAGAAAGGGTGATCCGAGACTCTCTCTGGAGGAGCGTTACGGTTCTCTTGAGCTCTATCTTGAAAAACTCACTGCGCTGTGTCGTAAATATGTGAGTTCAGGATACCTGCTGGAGGAGGATGTTGATCGTGTTGTGGAGATCCAGCGGCAGCGTGCCGGATCTGTTTTTCCCGATAAGGTCTCCACCTCCATTTACAAAGCCATTGAGCCATATATAGACAATGGAGAGATCTCCGGCGCGGTGACTCTGGTGGCCCGAAATGGAAAGGTGATCAGCCATCAGGCAATGGGTGTGTCTGATCTGAAAACCGGACGTGCAATGAAGAAGGATGATATGTTCTGGATTGCCTCCATGACCAAACCCCTGGTCGGTGCATGCGCTATGATTCTGGCGGATGAAGGTAAACTGGATATCCATGATGAGCTTGAAAAGTATCTGCCTGAATTCAAGGATCTCTGGATGGTGGATGAGAAGTCTGGCGATGCAATGACTCTCAAACGCCCATCCCGCAAGATAACGCTTTTGGATGTGGCAACCCACACGGCGGGTATTGGCGGAGTGAACGAACCGCTTTCTCACACCACACTTGCGGAACTGGTGGCAATGGCCTCTCAGCGTCCGTTGGAATTTGAACCGGGCAGTCGCTGGAAATACAGCTCTATGGGCACGCACGTGATCGGTCGCGTGGTGGAGGTCGTCTCTGGCAAGAGTTTTGATGTGTTTCTTAAGGAGCGTATACTTGATCCGCTTGGGATGAAAGACACGACCTTTTTTCCGCCGAAAGAAAAGGTCGGACGTGTTGCCAAGTCGTATATGAAAAACGACAAGGTTAAAGAACTAACCGAGACGGACATCTATTTTGTGAAGGGCGATCTATGGGATACAAAACGGACGGTTAAACCGGGTGGCGGACTCTTTTCAACAGCCGAGGATCTGCGGCGTTTCTATCAGATGATGCTGAATAAAGGGGTTTGGAACGGTAAACGTATACTTTCCGAAAATGCAGTGAAGGAATTGACTCGCACTCAGTCCGGTGATATCAAGACCGGCTTTACTGATGGAATGAGTTGGGGTATTAAGTTCCAGGTTGTCAAGGAGCCGCAGGGGGTTACGGCGATGCTGAATCCCGGGACCTTCGGTCATGGCGGAGCCTATGCCACGCAGAGCTGGGCAGATCCTGTGAACCAGACAATCTATATTATGATGATTCAGCGCCGGGGCTTTAAAAATGGAGATGCTTCGCCTGTGCGGATGGCATTTCAGAGTGCTGCGGCGAATGCGTTAAACGCCCAATAGGGCGTGAGGGTTTTAGGCTATAGGGGTTTAGGCTGTAGGTTGTTGATACTCAGTGCTGGAGGGACCGCGTCCTCCCGGTCCTTTATTGATGCTTGTACAATTAGTCTGTGGACACCGGGGAGGGCGTTCCTCTAATTGTAGCTAGAGAAAATAAGCCCTAAACACCTACAGCCTAAAAAACTAAACACCTGCATCCAGTGGATTTATAAAAAAAAGGGAGAAAATGATGAAGAGAATGATGATTGTTGGATTGGTTATGGCAGTGATCTGTGGTTGCAGATCCTGGCATGTGGAAACACCGTCTATGGCGTTGCAACCGACATTGTATGTTGCACCGGATGGAAATGACCAGAGGGACGGTTCAAGGAAACAGCCGTTGGCTACATTGCAGGGAGCGCGCAACTATCTTCGAAAGCACCGTGCGGAGCTGCAAGGAGCGATTGTGGTTGAATTTGCTGGTGGTATCTATCGTTTTAAAGAGCCTGTGGTATTCGGGAAGGATGATGGCGGGACTGCGGATCAGCAGGTTGTCTACCGTGCGGCTGAGGGGGCGGAGGTTCGCTTCAGCGGGGCAGTGCCTGTTAAGAACTGGCAGCCGGTTACGGATAAGGATATGCTGGCACGTCTGCCGGAGGTTTCCCGCAGCAAGGTCATGGTTGCTGATCTGCGTAAGCAGGGGATTACGGATTACGGCAAGCTTACGCCACGAGGATTCGGAAAAAGTAGTCAGTTGGCCGAGGCGGAACTTCTTTACGACCGTGTGCCGATGTCGCTCTCGCGCTGGCCTAAAACAGGCTGGATGAAAATCAGCGCTGTGGATGAAAAAAAAGAGTATGTAAAGGTGAGTACAGATGGACGCCTTTCCCGCTGGGTTGGAGAGAAGGATCCCTGGCTGTTTGCCTACTGGCATGTGGACTGGGCTGAGGCCTATGAGCCCCTTGCCGGAGTTGACGTTGCAGGTGAACGTCTGAAGCGTGATGTGAAATGCACGCCCTATTCAGATAAGATTACTCCGAAAAATGTTCGTTGGTATGCGCTCAATCTGTTCTCAGAGCTGGAGCTGCCCTGTGAGTATTATCTTGATCGTGCAGATGGTAAGATCTACTTCATTCCTCCGTGTGTTGATGGGGATGCAGAGCTGACCATGGCAAGCGGTCTGATTAAAGCAAGCGATTGTTCCTACATGAGATTTGAAGGAATCACCTTTGAAGGTGTACGGGGGCGCGCATTGCATCTTTCTAATGTGACCAATTGCGGCATAGTCGGCTGTACCATCCGTACAGCCGCCTTTAATGCTATATCAATGAGTGGTATGCGAAATGAAGTTTATGGATGTGACATTTTTGACACCGGCGCGGGTGGCATCAACGTCAGCGGGGGAGATCGTAAGAAGCTGATATCAGGGCATTGCAATGTTGAAAATAACCATGTACACCACTACTCCCGTCGGGCCCGTACCTATAAGACAGGAATAACCATTTCGGGGTGTGGTAACCGTATGGCGCATAACCTGGTGCACCATGGTCCGCACATGGCTCTCTCGGCTCCGGGTAATAATCATATTGTTGAATTTAACGAGATCCATAATGCTGTGCATGAAAGCGGTGATGCCGGTGCCTATTATGTTGGACGTGACTGGACTCAGCGGGGAAACATTCTTCGCTACAACTATTGGCACCATATCAAGGGTTCCAGCAGTTATGGCGGTATGACCATTTATCTGGATGACCAGCACTGCGGACATACGATCTTCGGCAATGTTTTCGAGCGCTGCAACCAATCGGTTTTTATCGGTGGTGGAGATGATAACAAGGTTCTCAATAATGTGTTCATCGATTCGTACAAATCAGCCCATCTGGACAATCGTGGCATGGGGTGGCAGAAGGCGTTTACGGACAATACCAACAGCTCTATTCATAAGCAGCTTCATTCAATGCCATACAGTAGCAAGCTGTGG
This sequence comes from Kiritimatiellia bacterium, assembly GCA_027858965.1. Taxonomy (GTDB): domain Bacteria; phylum Verrucomicrobiota; class Kiritimatiellia; order RFP12; family UBA1067; genus M55B167. Next base: position 41,748 of record JAQIBS010000175.1, on the reverse strand, counting down.
GCAAAGGCCTATCCTGAGTTGGTCAATGTTCTGGATGATGATCCAGGTGTGCCAAAACGTAATGTCTTTGCCCGTAATGTCAGCTGCGGTGGACAGTGGGATGCCATCAGCAAGAAGATAGTTCATCTTCAGACAGTTACGAACAACATTGTTTTTAATGATGACAAGGCATGGGTCACTTTGACTAAAGATGAACAGGGTCGTCCTGTTGAACTGAGTTTCAAGGATCCGGATGCTGTGAAGAAGATAGGTTTTGAGCCGATTCCTGTGCAGAAGATGGGACTATATAAAGATCCTCGACGGGCATCATGGCCGTTTGTCCGTGAGATTGAAGAAGTCAAGCTGCCGCACGAAAAGGATAATTAACCAGAGCTGCTTTCAGCCGCAATCAAACGAATATAATGTGATAAGCAAAGCACTGCAAGTGTATTAAGATAGTTTGTTGCGGTGAGAATTCTGGATGCTACATAGTATATCCGCCGCTATGCGGTGGATGATTTTGCACTAAAAAAGGAAGGAGAAGAAGATGTTGGATAGACGTAATTTTATTAAAGGAAGTGCTGTTGCCGCAGGTGTTGCGGCACTCTGTTCAAAGGCGAACTCTGAAACTAAGAAACCTGCCGGAAATATTTCCGGCGTTGCGGGTTATAACTACCGCCTGCCGGAATTTAAAAAGGGCAGTCGTATTCTTTTTCAGGGGGATTCCATTACGGATATGAAATGGGGACGGAATCAGAAAGATCGTAATCACTATCTCGGTCACAGCTATGTCTATCTTATTGCCTCCCGGCTCGGTGTCGATATGCCAGAGGCACAACTCGATGTATACACCCGCGGTGTCAGCGGTAATACAGTTGCAGATCTGCGTGCTCGCTGGCAGAAAGATGCCATTGATATGCAACCCGACCTGCTCAGTATTCTGATCGGCACCAATGATGTCGGCCGGGGTGTGAAACCGGATGCGTTTGAATCTGACTATCGCTATATTCTGGATGCCAGCCGGAGGGCTAATACGGAACTGAGGCTCGTTCTTCTGGAGCCATTTGTTCTGCAGTCAGGGGGATTGACCAGTGAAAGCGCATGGAAGTCACGCCGTGCCGCCATTGACAAGATGCGCGTTGTTGTTGCGCATTTGGCAAAGGATTATGATGCCGTGTTTATCAGAACTCAGGATATCTTTGATGCCGCAGCTGCAGCGGTTTCACCTGAACAGTGGATATGGGATGGTATTCATCCTCTGCCACAGGGCCATGAACTCATCGCCCGTAACTGGGTTCAGGCTGTGAGTGCACGCTGGAATTTTGTTTAGGCTGTTAGGTGTTTAGGTTGTTAGGTGTTTAGGCTGTTAGGTGTTTAGGCTGTTAGGAGTTATATGATTCGATCTTCAGACAGGATTGCCGCTCTCCCGCAAAGCGGGATCACTGCCACCACAAGGGTGGCCTTACTGCGTTTTCCAGGATTAACGGGATTTAAGAAGGCTGAACCAGCCTTCGTCCTCTGTGTCACTCTGTTGTCTGTGGTTAAATCTGCGACACGTTACGCTGTAGAGCCTCGGCGAAAGCGGCAGAATTCAAATCATGTTAATCCTGTAATCCTGTCAAAAAAATGGTTGCGGCTGTTCTGCTTTATGATAATGACTGTTGTCGCTATGACTGGAGCAGCTACTGCGGAACAGAGTACTCCAACACCTAACCTGCTGACTAACGGCAGTTTTGAACAAAAATTTGTCCAGGGCCAGCCACTGGGTTTTCGTTGCGCGCCCATAGATTCGCGAACCAAGGCAGCGGGGACATTTGAGCTGTCAACGGATGCCTATAGCGGTAAATATGCACTGCTCATCAAGCGCAGCAATAAGAATAGCGGTTATGCGCTGTGGTTGAAAATCCCATCGATAAAAACAACAATGCCTCCAAGGAAAATTGCGTTTGTATGTCGGGTAAAGTCACCTAGCACAGTAGGCCAGCTTAGCGGCGCATATTTAACATGGCAGAGTTTCAATCCCAAATGGTATGGGGCCTGCAAGCTGCTACGGGCCATTGATCCTGATCCATACGCCGGTACATGGGGTAAGACCGCCTTGCTGTTGCAACAGCTGCCTGATACCTCACTTGAGCATTTTCGATTTCTTGTTAATGCTCGAAATATCGGTGATTCTATCCTGATTGATGATGTTGCCTGTTACGATGTAACTGATTGGCCAAAGCAGGCTGTCAGTGCATTGATGAAGCGCGAGCAGGATTCAGTCTCAGTCGCTGTAATCGATAAAATCCCATATCGAAAAGGGAACTTGCTTCAAAACAGCAGCTTTGAACTGGGGCTCTCCTGCGGTTGGAGTATTCCCGGACCAACACCGCCTGAACAAATGCGTATGATTGATTCGTCTGCGGCATATCATGGAGTATTATCTCTCCGGTTGGACTTTGCCGCTGGTGAGAAGTTACGACTGACCGGTAAGTTTTGTCCTGTCCGCATCCATCAGACGCATACACTCTCGGCCTGGGTGCGTTCATCGGTTTCCAACGCAATGGTTACGATTGGATTTGAAAATGGGTTTGTGCCGCAGGGCAGTGGACCACATAGTTTTGCAACTCGCAAAAAGATCAATCCCGGCAAGTGGCAGCGTATTCAAGTCAGCGGTGTAACCAGAGCCGGACCTGAAAATGCATATGGAGTAACCATCACTGCGAGCGGTGCCATAGCCGGAAGTGTTCTGGTAGACAGCGTGCAGTTTGAAGAGGGGCCGGCCCGGCTTTATGCGCCCCGGCGTCCGCTGGAAGCGGCACTTCTCCCATATAAAACTTCCGGCATATCTCTCTGGGATCAGTCTGCACAATACAAAATACGTGTGGTCAATCATACAACGGAAGCAATCAGCGCAAAGCTTAAGATTCAGACTTCCGATTTTGAAGAGCGCCTGGTGAACAGTGTTGAGCTTAAGTCGCGCTCTTTTTCTGCGGGTGTAACAGTAATCGAACGCAGTGAAGATTCAAAAACAAGAGGAGCACAACGCCTTCGTCTCTACATCGATGAGCAGGAGGAAGCCGAAGATGAGATTACACTTACCGTCGTGCCTCCGGCTCGATATCCAGCTGGCAATATAGCATCGCGCTTTGGACAGCATGTGAAGCTCAGGCCGTGGGAACTCGGCATTGCCAGACAGCTGGGGGCTTGCTGGGTGCGTATGCATGATGTTGATTTCTGTCTTTCATGGGACCAGACCGAACCTGAAAAAGGCAAGTGGGTCTGGGCGGATAGCAAAATAGATTTTGCCCGTAAGAACGGGGTTGAAGTGCTGGGGGTTCTGGGGCGCACACCCGGATGGCTGCTTGAACCGGATGACAACGGCAAACCTGCCAGAGGGGGGTGGATTTATCCTCCGGATCTGAAGGCATGGACAAACTACGTGGAGAATGTCACCCGGCATTACAGAGGCAAGGTCGACATCTGGGAGATCTGGAACGAGCCATACAGCTTTGGTGTTTACGATGGCACAAAATACTCAGCTTTGGCCAAAACCGCATATGCAGCTGCCAAACGCGGTAATCCTGATTGTGAAATACTTGGCTTCTGCACTCATGCGGCAGCAACGGCGTTTAACCGTGATGCTCTGGCTGGCGGAACCATGGATGCCTGTGATGTAGTCAGCTATCATTGCTATACCCGCGATGGAACTGATGCATACGAAAGGGAGATGGCAGTGCGCGACGTACTTGGATTGCCGAATACTGATAAAAAGTTATGGATGTCTGAGGGGATGGGGGGCTACACATATTCGTGGCACTCAATGCTGGTTGATGCGGTGAATGATCAATATTCACGCAAACCCGGGGCTCCGGGTTTTTCAGCCGAGAATGCGGCCATCACCGGCGTTCGCGCTATTGCCAATATTCTTGTGGCAGGTGCCGAAAAGACATTCTGGTATTGGTCTCCATGGGAATCGGCCAGCAGCATCCGACCGGATCGTTACTCCTGGTTTGAATATGATGGACAACTGAAACCTCATGCTGCCGCATACGCAGTTGCCGCTCATTTTCTCGATGGCTCGCAACCTGTTGAACGCATGGTTATTGACGATAAGCTTGTGGTGTGTCTTTTCGAACAAGGAGATAAAGTTGTGGCCGTATTGTGGAGAGAGGATGATAAACAGTCATCCATTTCGCTCTCCTCTCTGCTTGGTAAATCAGGCACACTTCTACAGGTGTTTGACTTAATGGGAAATTCGCTCAGGTTAAAAGAGGGCACTGTGTCTGTTAATTCACACCCTCTCTATATTCAGCTCTCCGGTTGTAAATCATCAGAGCTGATAAATTCTTTATTTTTATATACTATTTGTGAATAATTTTAACAGGGGGATTAATGAAAAAAGTTTTGATATTATGCAGTTTGTCTTTAGTGATTTCCGTTGTTGCTCAGGCAGTGGTTAATACGGGGCGAGGGGCATCGGCTTCTGTTGTCCGCGAATCGGATTCGCGGCAGGGTTGGCAGCTCTTTGATGGACAGAGTGAGCCTGTATTAAACAACATCAGTTTTGGTGTGCAACTTATTGATGGAACAGCCCTGTTAGGTACAGATGCTCGCTATCAGGAAGTGATTAAAAAAGAGAATCGTCAGACCAAGCTGCAATTGACCGACACTCAAAAACAACTCGATCAGTCATGGGTTATTACTGCTCTGGATGATCACTGTTTCACATTGGTTTTGACCATTACAAACATCGGAGACAAGCCGCTTTCCCTAAAGGAGATTTGTCCGATTGACGGTCAGTTTGCAGAGAAACATAATCCTGCTAAACCGTATATTCTGCTCAATGGTGATAGCATGAGCAAACCGCTACCCACGGTTTATGATGGGAAAAGTGATACGATCAAAAGCAGAGAAACTCTCGCTCTGCAATCGCCGGCATTGGCTACCGGCTATCTCACTGGTAAACACAACCTGAATAAATTTGAGGTAAGTAATCTGAAGGGGCAGCCGATTCTGCGCGCATTCGGTGACTGTAACGGCTGTCTTCTAATGCCCGGTGGTTCACGTCAGACCGACACCTTGTTTCTTTCTTTTCACGACAATCCTTTAGCGCAACTTGAACGCTACGCTGATCTTGCTGGAAAGATCAATGGAGCTAGGATCTGGCCGCCGCGTGTTGCCTGGTGCTCCTGGTATGCGGGCTGGATGCACTCTAAAATGGCTGACTACAGGAACGGTCTGGAAAAGGGCGTGGAAGAGAACATCCCTTACGTAAAGAAATATTTTGCTAAGCGCGGCGGTCAACACACAATGCGGGTTTGCGATGATTATCTGCCGCACGGCGACTGGCCCAATAAGACCCAGACTATTCCGAAAGGTTTCGACCATCTGGCGCAACTCATCTCTGACGCAGGCATCATACCTGGCGTGTGGTATCCTCCTTATTGGGCTTCGACAGAATCAAAAGCTTTCAAGGATCACCCGGAATGGTTTGCAATGAACAAAGACGGCTCAACTTATACAAAGAATCCTTGGGGCAGTTCACCCGGAAAACCAGCCAAGCCTAAACCTGGTGATAACAAAAAGAAGGTGACAACGTCTCCGGAATCATCAGGTACCCCAAGAACATTAATGGCGCTTTACAATGCACCATCGCTTGCTATCTTCGATACATCCCGTCCCGATGTTCAGCAATATTTCGAAGACTCCGCCAGGGCCTGGCGCAAACGCGGTTTCAAATACATCACTAATGATTATCTGGGCTTTGCCATGTATCCTCCTAGATTTCATGATGCGACCATGACCAAGGTGGAGGTGTTTCGTGCTGGTCTGGAGGCCGTGCGTCGCGGGTTGGGCGATGATGTTTTTTATCGTACGATCTCCGGCCCCATCGGTCCTCGTATGGGAATAGCCGATGACCTTCGTATCAGTGGAGACTCCCATGGCGACAATCCGGCGGCCTATTACCGCACAGCCCAAGTCTGGTTCTATCATCGCCGGCTGTGGCTCAACGACCCGAGCGCCGTAGTCTGTGCTCGCTATGGTGAGTTAAAGCCGATTGAGTGGAACCGGATGTGGCTTTCGTGGATTGCGCTCTCCGGCACAGTCATGACCTATGGCGAAGTGCTCGAAGAACTGCCGGAAAAGTATATTAATATGTACAAACATCTCTTTCCCCCGCTACCTGCGGCAGGACGCCCTCTGGATATCTGGGAGAACTCACCTTACCTGCTTTGGGGCATAAATCCCGGCGAAGCCGATGGCCCGTATGTCCTTTTTGGAGTTTTTGATGTTCAGGGGGATGGCCTGCGTCATGTGCGGCTTAACCTGGATGAGATAGCTGCTCGCAGTCGTGGCTGGGAAAAACCGAAAATCGTGCCGCAGGACTATCTGCTTTGGGATTTCTGGGAGCAGAAGCTGATCAGGTCAGAGCGTGAGAAGATCGAACTGCCACTCAGGGCTAAATCGTGCTATATCTTTGCCTTGCGTCCGAAACTCGCCCGCCCTCAGCTACTTGGGACAAGCGGCCACTTCAGTCAGGGAGTAATCGAAACCAGCGATATAATCTGGAACAATGCTAAGAAGCAGCTTCAAGGAAAAGTACAGGGTAATGGCGGAGATCCCTCAACTCTCTTCTTCCATCTGCCCGCTGGCATGCAACTCAACAACGCCACTCTCTGCGGCGGTGCAATAGATATTCGTCGATTGGAAGATCAGGTAATAGCTTTAGATGCTCCCTCGCTATCTGAACCAGTGCCGTTTGAACTTACCTTCTCGGGCTTGCCGTCGCAATATAAAACACGCACGTTTGTATCTGGTCGTGCTGCACTTCGTTTCGCGGATTAAATGCATTACTTTCCTTTGCTCCACGCATCACCTGTCCCGTTCGTGCGTCGGTCGGTTTTATTGATACCACCTGCCCGCCTTGCGCTGTCTATTCAGCGTTTAATGCCATATCGGTAAAGGACAAGGCCATTGTCCATGGCCTTGGTATGACGCATCGTGTCTTTCCTAAGTTCTACAAGCAGCTGGATAATGACTGGGTGCGCCTGAGATAGATGACAGTGAAATAAGAGAAGATGGATGTGGAATGTGGAGATGTTTGCCAGCGCAGCATCGTAGACCTTCCCATATCCGACATCCCTCAACAAGGTGATCTTTGCATATATTTTTACGTGTTATTTTTACGTTGACTGTTTTCCACTCCTTCTTCATAATAAACTAAAAGTTTTTGATTAGTAGGTAGTATAATCTGATGATAATGCATGGCAGTGTTAAAAGAGTAATAAAAGGAGTGGTAAAATGAGAATTAAAAAAATGTTCGACGGTATCTGCAAGCGGTCAGTTTTTCTAGCAACTCTGAGTCTTGTCTGCGTACTCCATGCGGCGGATCAGACATGGATCGATACCAATGCCAACAACGATTGGAACACGACAGACCTCAACTGGGACACGGGCGTTGTTTGGGCCAACGGCAACAACGCCATCTTTGGTGGCGTGGGTGAAGTCCTGGATATCAACGGCTCTGTGTCTGTAAGCAACATAACCTTCAATGCCACGGACTACGATATCGGTGACGCCACGATAGACGGTACGTTAACGCTCATGGGAGCACCCAGTGTGATCACAGTGGCGGCAGACACAACGAACACGATCAGCGAGGTGCTCGCCGGTTCGGGCGGTCTGACAAAAGAGGGCGATGGCATCCTCGTGCTGACGGGGGCGAGCAGCCCCTCAACCGGCAACACGATCATCAATGCCGGAACCATTCAGTGGGGAGATACGGATGTGCTGCCCAGTGGGAGTGTCACCGTTAAAGACGGCGCAACGCTGCAGTATACAACTCCGATCAAAAACGATTACAACGTGCGTAGCTTCACGATTCAAGGCACGGGAGTCGACGGTAGCGGCGCGATAATCAACAATTCAACATACATGGGCGGCGGCAACAATATGAATCCCCTGTATCTGGCAGACGATGCCAAGGTGGCCAACTTGCGCCGGACCGACCCCTACACAGTGCGTCTACAAGGACACCGTCTAACGAAGATCGGCATGGGAAGTTGGAACATGCGCGGGTCTTTTGTCAGTGGCACAGGCGGGGCGATTACCGTCGATGAGGGATTAGTGCAGCTCGAGATTAGCAACGGGGCCATCCAGAGTGTGGATGGCGGCATTATCGTCAATGCCAGCGCATATTTTTCGCTGCTTTCCTATAATGGGCCTAGTAGATCGTGCAACGTTGATGCCGACATTGTCCTGAATGACGCCGGGATCGTCGGCACAAGTTACAACGCATCCGGCACCACCGGGATTCCACAAGTCGCCTACTACGGCACGTTGACCCTCAACGGTGACTGTGCAATCCAGATCGCCTGGGGCAGCACGGGCGAGACTCTCATCAATGATGAAACTAAACGTGACACTCAGACAGATGTGTACAGTGAAATCGGCGGCGACGGCAATTTGAAAATTAATCCCGCCAATATGGCGCTGAGTGGCACGATCACCTATCCTGTCATTCTCCATGCCACCAACACGTTTACAGGAAGCGTAGCTCTCGAAAAGGGCACGCTGATTCTCGCACCCAGTGGTTCCGTGACCAACAGCCCTCTGGTTGATGTGGCAGCCGGAACAACGCTGGTCGTGTCCAACACCGTCAATGCTCTTTGTGACGTCGCTGCCATTGTAATCTCCAACGATGGCAATACAGGAAGCGGACTCACTCTGGCTGCGGGTGTGGACGACGCGGTCGGATCTATCCTGCTGGGTGGCGTGCTCCAGACCACAATCGGCACGTACGGCAGCTCGACAAGCGGGGCGCTCGTGCAGAACGACGAATACTTTAGCGGCACCGGTGTGATCAGGATCACTACGGTGCCGTCCGATATGACATGGATCGACGTCAACGCCAATAATGACTGGAACATAAGCGAACCCAACTGGGACGCCGGTGTTGCCTGGTTCCAGAACGCTAATGCAATTTTCACCGGTACGGGCGAAGAAATTGAACTCGACGACCCCGTCATGGTGGGCAACATGACCTTCAATGCAGACGGCTATACGATTGCGGACACCAACGAGAACGGCAGTCTAACGCTATCCGGGGCACCCAGCGTGGTGTCAGTGGCGAACACCGGTGAGAGTGCTGCTATAACCAAAATCATCGAAGGTACTGGCGGCTTGACCAAGCAAGGCAACGGCACCCTTAAACTCTCAGGTGCCGACAGTCCCTCGACAGGCAATACGCTCGTCGAAGAAGGCATTCTGTACTGGGGTGCCAAAGATGCATTGCCCAGCGGATCTGTCACGATTGAGGACGGTGCCACAGTGGACCTTGGTGCCCTGACGGACCTCAGCGCGAACGCGCGAACCTATACCATTGAAGGCGCAGGAACGGCTGGCCAGGGTGCACTGATCAAGACCGGATCGGCAAGTATTATGTCTGCCAATGGTGTAAACGGCCTGAACCTTAGCGCGGATGCAACAATCGGGGGAAGCTCCCGCTTTGATCTCGGCGGCTACATCGACTTCAACGGTTACGTGCTGACCAAGACAGGTTACAACTCCGTTCCTTTCCGCACTGCGAACATCCAGGATAGCACCGGCGGTGTCATCATCAACCAGGGACACATGTATCTGGAGAATGCAAACTTCACGATTGCAGGACCGGTAGTTATCAACTCCGGCGGCACACTCGGCACCTACGTCGTAATAGGTGATTCCAGGACTTTTACCATGCCGATTACGCTCAACGACGGCGGAAAACTCTGGGCAGCGGGCCAGAATCCGGCGGGCACGAGCACGTTTGCCGGCACAATCGCCTGTTCCGGCACCACTTATCTGTACACAGGGTACAGCGGATCGGCCGGTGTCAATGGGGGCGACATGATTGTGAACAGCATCATTTCCGGCACGGGAACAATGATCATCAACGACACTGCAACGGGGCGCATCATAGCGGCAGATCGTACAATTACGCTCAATGCTGCCAACACCTTCAGTGGTGCAATTCAGATCGAGCGCGGCACGCTTCTCGTCTCGGGAACCGGCTCCATCACCAACTGCACGGAGATCGAAATATTCTCCGGCGCCATTGTCGAAATTCAAAACACCGGAGACTCCCTGAGCGAAGAGGCGACCATCATTGTCGCCAATGATGCCGACAACGCTACCGGTATGACTTTGGCCGCCGGCATGGAAGAGCGGGTAGGGACACTTATACTTGGCGGTGTCACCTACGGTGATGGTTCAGGATCCTTCGGCAGCAGCGCGAGTGCAGCCGATCATAAATTCGACGAGTACTTCAGTGGCACCGGCATCCTGATTACTCCGCCTCTGGACGGGACATTGATACTGGTACGTTAAGGGCCCACGCTGAAATAAGTTCACATTTTAGTGACTAATACATCACACCTGACTTCACTTTAGAACTTGCGCATTGCCCTATGATTTGAGCAATGAGACGTCGTCATGGATGAAAGGTGTCATGATACGAAAGTCCGATTTCGCCGGTGGCACAGGGGTGCTGGGTAATGTCTACCGCGTCCGGATCGAGGATCCCTCCCTCGAGTACTTCGACCCGGCCGTGGTCGGTCAGTGGTTCAATCAGATCGAAGGCACCCTTATCATGATACAATAAATGCTGATTCGAACAAATCGATTCAATTGAGGAAATTAAAGATATTTCTGTATCAGCAGTTGTATGATTGCTTTCGTGTGGAGAGATATGGTGTTTAGCAGGATTTGACTCTGTTTATCATTTTCCACGTCAGTTCAAACGCATGCGAGAGGGGCTCTCCCGCTAACGATCGTGCATTATTATTAAACCAACCGAAAGGAAGTTCTTAATGCGTCATACTATTTACTCTATGTTTATTTATCTCTCTCTGACCGGCATATTATTATGTCCGGTTCTGACGAGAGCCGAGGAGAACGTTGCAGAAGAACCGAGACCGCTGGTGGGGGCCATCCGCTGGGATGCCTGGTATGGCAAGCTGCCTGCATCGGCTAAACCGCCTCTCTCAGTGCAGTATCCCGGTTTTGATACCAATCGCAATCGGCTTGTGAGTCAGGATCCTGGCAAAGAGACGCAGAGGTGTCTGGCGGCAGAGCCATGGCGCTACCGCTGGCCATTTTTTACGACACTTGATCCGGACGGCAAAGCTTTGGAGTTCAATGAGAATCGGGTTGAAGTGATTGAGAAGGAGATAGAGTACGCTGTTCATGGTGGTCTGGACTACTGGGCCTTTACGGGGTATCCTGAGCCCTCCCCGCTCAGCTATACACTGAAGACCTTTCTCTCCTGCCGGAATCGTGACAAGATCAAGTTCAGCCTGTTTCTTCCGATGTGGCCAGCTTACGGACGCATTCCGGATGCTGCTGCGGAGAAGGCGTATTGGAAATATATGTTGAGATTGGTTAAGGAGCCGAACTACCTGAAAGTTCAGAAAACCCGTCCTGTCCTTTTTGTGGGATTTTTCAATAATGTTCTGGCAAAGAAAGTTCTCGATGAACAGTGGCCGACCTTTACGAATGAACTGGCCAAGTGTGGGTTGGGCAAACCATACCTTGTCTTTTGTGAAGGCTCTCCTGCAAGAGCCAAACGTTACTGTGATATGTTCGGTGGTGACGCACTGAGTGCGTATGCCAAAGCAAACGGCAAGGCGAAGGGTGCTTCGTTCTCTGAGCTGGCCTCTAATGCCGAGAAGTACTGGGAATATTTCGAAGCTACCGGAAAACCGGCTGTGCCGATCTGCATGACCGGGTGGGACCATCGACCACGTGTGCTGAACCCTGTTTCCTGGGAATCCTACCAGCTTAAAAAAGATGCCAATAAGTATTACTACGAGCGGGGAACTCCAGAGGAGATTGCGGCTCACGTTGGTAGGGGGGTGTCATGGTATAAAAAGCACCCGGGAAAAAGTGGTTCGGAGCTGGTCTTGATCTATGCTTGGAATGAGATGGATGAAGGAGGTTGGCTCGTGCCTGCGCTGTATCCACCGCATGGAGAAGGTGCTGCACGCCTGGATGCATTGCGGAAGGTGCTGGTGCCCGCTAAGGGTCGTTGAATTTTAAAGTAGTTTTGAGGACAAAAAAATGGAGAATAATATGAAACAAACATTGGTAAAAAATACCTGTATCTTTGCGGTAACGGCAGGGCTGGTCGCTTTTTCAGCAATCGAATCTTTTGCTGAAAAGTCTGCGGATAAGAAGGTTGTGCTGAAAAATTCAGTTGGAAATCTGAGTGTTTCGCCTGACGGTGCGATGCAATTTACGACAAAGAGTGCGGATTGTCCGGTCTGGAGTGTTCGTCCCGGCGAAATGTGGAAAATGACGATTGCCAAGGGCGAAAGCTCCTTTAAACTGAGCGATGCGATCAGCTTTACACCAAGCAATCAGAATCTGCCGAAGTTTACGAAGATTAAAAAGGGTGTCGAGTTTAGCTACGACATGATTCAACATGGTCAGGCTAGCTGGAAGATCGGTCTGACCCTCCAGGTGCTTCAGAAAGGTGATGAGTTCGAATTTGTTGCCAAGGTTGATAATCGTACGGACGGTTGCTGCGTAAAGAGCCTGAAATTCCCGATCCTCTTTGATATCCGCAAGGAGGGTGGCGATCATCAGGAGATTGCCGCGCTTCTGCCGAACGTTCTTGGTCAGCGCTTGACACCCAAGCAATTAGGAAAGAGTCGCCGCTTAACCTATCCATCGGGCCAAGGTTGCTCAATGCAGTACTTTGTTCTCGACGGTGGCAAGGCAGGGCTGTATCTGGCGTGTCATGATGAAGCAAGGAAACGAAAGAGTTTTAATATCGCCAATCGGAAATCCGGATATGATTACTCGCTCGAAAATGAACCGTACTGCATGGCTGGTGGGAGTTGGGTGTCGGCTCCGGCAGTTGTGATGCCGTATAAAGGGAGCTGGCATGCGGCATCACGGCACTATCGTGCATGGGTCGATACATGGATGAAGTGGGCACCGACGCCCGATTGGGTCCGAGACGAAAACAACGGCTGGTTTCTCTGTATTCTCAAACAGCAGAACGGAGATCTTATGTTCCGCTATGACGAACTCGACAAGGTTGCTGATATCTCCGATGAGTGGGGACTCGATGTGCTGGGCCTCTTCGGTTGGGCTCATGGTGGACATGATCGTCTCTATCCTGACAACTATCCCGACCCGAAGATGGGTGGTCCTGAGGTGCTTAAAAAGGCGATAAAAAGAGTGCAGAAACGCGGCAAGAAGGTGATCCTTTATGCCAATGGACAGCTGATTGACACCGCTTCGGATTTCTACAAGAAACATGGCGCTGAATGCACTTCGATGCGATCCGATGGGACGCCCTACTCGGATCGGTATAACAAATTCAAATCGACTCCCGATCCGACCTTTGCTAGGGGATGTTTCGGCTCAGAGGTGTGGTATCAACGGATGTTTAAACTTGGCTCCGAAGCTCAGGACCTTGGTGCCGATGGCTTTATTTATGACCAGTTCGGAATAGGGGGGACGGGTTTCTGCTATAATGAGGCGCACGGTCACGCAAATCCGGTTCAGGCATGGGCTGAGGACCGTTTCAGGCTTACCAAGCGGCTTACCGATGCATTGCGGGCGCGCAAGCCGGGATTCGTTGTCATGACCGAGTGGGTTATTGATGGTCTCGCGGAGGATTTCCCATACTTTCATGGCTGCGGTGTGGGGCTTAGAACTTTTATTCCGACACCGGGGCAAAAGACCTTCCCCGAGCTGTTTCGATATACATATCCCGAACTTATCGTAACCCAACGTAACCCTAATCCGATGTCGACACGCAATATCGCAAACTTTGCCTGCTTTTACGGGTTCCGGCATGAGAATGAGTCCCGCTATACCGGAGACGTGAAGTACCTGAAACACACGATGCCGGTGCCGAAAGATTACTCCGATTGCAACTCGCCACCGGATGTACGCATGGTCTGCTCAACGCCTCCGAAACCGGTGGCTAAGTATATGCGAGAGGTGATCGCGATGCGCAACCAGTTTGCTGACTTCCTGAAGCGTGGTCGCTTTGTCGATATAGAAGGCTTTACCTTTAAGGGTGATAATTGTGTCGCACACGCTTTTCGCGCTGAAGACGGTCGGCTTGGTGTTGTGGTGTGGAATTACAGCGATAAAGCGCAGGCAGTGAAAATTTCAGCTGCTGGACGCAATCTTTTTGGTGTGTATGCTCCAGGGAATACCGAGCCGGTGAAAGTAACAGAATCTGTTCCTGCAGAAAGCGTTCGTTTTTATTTGTGGAGTAAATAAATTTACCTCTAAGGAGCAAAGTTTTTTACCACGAAAAATTGTAGCGTGTTAGATTTTCTCCCGCCAAGGCGCAGAGGCGCAAAGAAGAAAAGAATCGCATTTATCTGCCCGACCTACGGGCGTTCCGCCCTAATTTCAGGCAATACTGATAGGCATTCAGTAGTGCCGGAACTCAGCCGCAACGCGGCGTGGGTCCGGCAAGCATCTCCGTGGGCTCCGTGGTTTAAAAAACGTGCATAAACAGCCGTCGCCTCCGGCTATGGCAGTCAAGAAAACAAGTCGCGACAGGATAGTAGTACAGAGGCACGGAGAAAGAAGGCTGGTCCAGTGGAGCTGGTAACAAGAGGAATTACTACTGTGAGGCTTCTGTGATCCCACAGCCTTCTTTAATCATGTTAATCATGTAATCCTCGTGCGCCAAAACATATAGCATCAAACTGACTGATTCGACTCGGCGCTCCGGCCGCCTTTGAAGCCGTACGAGTCCTCACTACAAAAAGTATTTCTGGCGTTGACAGGTGAGATCTATGCGGTTTCTCAGACAGCTGAAATCTGAAGGCTTGCAATTAATTTAGCATGCGGTATAATTTTATATACATTGATAAGTTTATCTTCGTAGTTTGTGTTGCTGGTATGTTGGAATTTCTGAAAGAGAGGAAGTCTGTAATGAGTGTGCGGTTAGTTGTTGTTATATCAGGATTGGTTGTTCTGCTGGGAGCGGGCACTGTGTCTGCCGTCACAATCGCATTTGACCCTTTTCCTATCGGAGCGGGTGCTTATACGAATGACGCTGATATTGCAAATCAAGGTCCGACGAATATCCCGATTTTGGGTTTTACAGGGGCTTGGTCTGGCAACACTATACTTGCCGATTTAAGTTCCACGACTCTTGACGCTCCCTGTGTTCTGGAATCGGGTGGAATATGCAAGTTTTCAGGTTTCACTGACGACGCGACGAGGACTGTCATCCGAAGTTTTCCGGATCCTGAGTATTTAGGTGTGTGTCAGGAGGGCGATACTAACTATTGGAGTGCTATCGTATATCTGAATATAGCTGATTCCGATGGTAAAGTCTATGTTACATGGCGTGATTCCGGTGTTCTTTATATGGCTGTTGATTTTGGCATTTCGAATGGTCGCCTCTTCGTGCGATTGAGAGAGCAACTCTCTCTGGATCTTGGGGCATATACTCCCGGCACGGCCTGCCATATTGTTGTCAGGGCTATAATCAGCGGTGGTGGTTTGGGGTATGAAGACACAACTGCCTGGGTTAATCCCACACGCAGCGATATAATTCACGATACCAATATAGCAGCCAACAATACCTCTATTTCGTTTATTTCGCCAGGATGGGTTCCCGACAAGGTTGAGATGACAACACTGGCTATCAGCGGACGTACGGCCTGTTTTGATGAGCTGCTTTACACAACGGAGATCAATGATCTTAACCTGTCTATCCAGAAAATCAAGAGCGCAACATTCGGTCCTATGCCCCGCCCTGATGACAGCGGTGTGTATAATCACTATATCACGCATGATTTTGATCTTAATTCCATAACGCTTGAGAGTGGCCTATACATCGATGTCGAGGGGCCAACGAACGCAGCGGTTACGGGCAGTAATGCCACCTGGCCTGTTAACGGTGAAACAGTTACGATGAATCAGGCGCTTGCCGGACTTCGCGTGAATGCGATAACGGATGCCTCAACAGCTGAGGTCGCTTTTGCGACAACCGTGACAAACGGCTTCCCCGGCGGTTTTTTTGTGCTTGAGGCAAACGGCGATGATTACGATATTATTGTCACGCCGCTAGATGAAAATAGTGATCCCATTGGCGACTGGTCTCTGACGCTTTCATCCGACACTCTCTGGGGTGATAATCTGACCGGAGAGGGGGCTACAGCTCTTCGAGTCCAGCTTCATATCCATTTAGTCACCGTCAACGGGATGGCTTTCACTCTTGACGACTTTACTGGCGGCAGCGGCGTGCTTACCGATGTCTGCGGCCTGCGATTTGTGGATTCCAGTCCCTCATTTGATCCTGTAATGGTGGGTATCTACAAGCGGCCTACAGAAGATCCCTTGCCAAGTGGATCGGCCTTTCCTATGACCTCTGCCACATTCAACCGGACTTTTCCTGACAATCCGATTACCAACGATTTTGCTTTTATCGACATATCCACGGCAACCCGCAGTTGGACCTCGCTTGTCGGGGCCTCGAAGGCTAACATACATCTGCCGGGTGCGGATAAACTGGTATATCCTGAAAATGGAAGCGAACCTGCAAGCCGAAGCGCTGCCCTGGAGGGGTTGGCAGTGAACGGTATTTTAGGAACGGGTTACTACATGGAGTTGATGTTTGCGACCCCTGTTACAGATCAGGGCGATAGAATCTTCATCATCGAGGACAGCACTATGGACAATGATCAGATTACGATCCGCCCGCTGGATGAAAACCGTTTTCCGATTTCAACCCACTCGATTGAAGTCAGCACGGGTGATTGGGGCGGCTCTCTTACCCCGTATACAATCACTTACCAGAACTGGGGTGGTACGCGAATCGGTCGTAAGGTCGCAGGTGTCTTGTTCGGTCTTTCGGATTTCTCCGGTGGAACGGGGACGGTCGACAGCGTATGGGGTATTCGTATTGAAAACTCTGATGGCGACGTTGATCTGATGGTTGTCGGAAGAACCAGGGAAACCGGAACTCTTATCCTGATCCATTAAGTGCTTTCTTGTGCAGAATCTGATAGAGCTTACTCTTCCATACTGACGCTAAGATCGTCCAGATAGAGGATGAGATGGCCGCCCTCGGAGGAGATCTCGGGTTTGAGCTCCAGCACCAGCTCCATAGTCGGTCCGTCCTGTTTTTTGTTGCCGTCGCCTGAGTAGATGCTGACGGGTGCGGTTCTGGATAAATCCCATGTGATTTCGCGCCACCCTTGCCAATTCATCTTGCCGGAAGGACCGTAGAAGCACTCGCCTGAAGCATCGCGGATTCGAGGTTGGTAGAATAGATCTGAACCATCGCCGAATAGGACAAATTTTATCTCGGTTATGGGCTTGGCTGTGGGTAACTTTACGCTGAACAGTTTTACCAGCCATGGACCTGGTTGCCCCGCCGGGAAGCTTATAACCAGCTTAACAGATTTTTCCCCGGAATGGCTTTGTTCTTCAGAGAGAGTGGCTGTGCCGACTACCGCCTGTCCTGCTTTATTCTTTTCGGGCGATGGATAAATGCGGCTCCAGGGATTGCTGGTTGCGAAATTGAACTTCAGATGGCTTTTTGAGGCAACAGGGAGTCCCTTTATTGTGTTGCGAACGGGGGCCCCGAATGGGAATGTGAGATCCTTTTTGATTCCCGGTTGGATAAGATGCCTGCCGTATGAAAGCCCGTGACCAAAGAGACTGAATCCCTCGGATTCTGCCAGACTCGGGGCATTGATCATAACGGAATCGGCATCCTGTTCAGATGTTTTCTGGTATGTATCAAAAGCAATGGGTTTGTATCTCTGATCCATCCAGCTTATGCGGCCGGGCGCATACAGATTTGCGTCAAGGATGCATGATGGCGAGCGGGCTTCCAGCTCCTGATTTTTGCAGCCGTAGATGGCATTCCCGATCATCTCTACTTCTGTTTCAGGGCCAATCAGAGCACCGACTTTAGCTCCGACAAAGCTGCAGTTGGAGATGTCGGCCTTTCCCGCCTGCACGGCAACTCCATACTCCCCACCGATGGTCAGGGTATTCTTCATGATTAGCATGCCATCTGTGAGCGGCCCCATTGCAAGTCGCATGTGTTTTGTGCGGTCCTGACTCAGTTGGACCTGAGGCCCGGCATTGTTCCTGATTACGGAATCAATAAGCGTGTGTACACCTCCATGAAAATCAGCACCAGCTCGCCTGTTGTTCTCAACCAGCACTCCATAGAAGGAGGAGCGCGAGATGTTGATATCCTGAATGCCATAGTCGTTATGATGAAAGTGGCCACCGAGGACAACCGCCCCGACATCTTCATGTATGCTGAATCCATCGTCGCCATTCCAGCGTCCCGTGATGTTGCGGAAGACCAGCCCCTGGCAGCTACCATGGACATTGAATCCATCATTGGCAAATCGTTCGCAGATGAGATTTCGGACTTCGATGTAGTTTCCGCCTGAGAGGATGAGTCCGGATATACGTCCTGTTCCTTCCAGTTTGTAGTCAGAGATGCCCTTGCCTTTGGCGACTCTAAAATGAATGCCTTTGTTATTCCAGCAACACTCTTCAGCTGCGAGATCCGCAGGGGACTTTTTCTGTGGCACAAGCTTTCCGTTCCAAAGAACATAGGGTCGCGCCGCGGACATCTGTTTCCGCACTGTGCAGGGAAAGAAGTACAGGCTGTTACCACGATCCTGCCATTGCTCTACGGGAAGTGTCATCAGACCACTCAAAACGGCACCATTGCCCTCCACAATGATCGGCGTGGAGGGGGTGCCACTGCGCGATCCCAGAATCAGGCTCTCGCGATATTCCCTGCCGGTGTTGGCCAGATGAAGCGTATCACCGGCAGTGCATAGTTCGACAGCCTGTTTCAGGGTCTGCACTGCCTGTTCTGCAGAAGTTCCATCCTGGGCATCATTCCCTGTCTGGTTATTTACGTAAACATTGCCTGCCTCACTCCATGTCGGTAGAACGGAGACAAAACCAAATAAACAAAGTAATGCAACAAATCTCATAATATTCCATTTTTTCTGAGTTCCAATAAATGGTTTTTGAATTATAAGGATTTTACTATATTAAAGCCAGCGCATTTTGCAGAGGTTCCTCGCAGGGGATACACCCTGGTTTTATTACTTGCAATAAATACAGCACCTATTATACATTCTAATAAGAACAGTGGAGTATGTCTCGCATTTCTGGTGGTATTTGTTTGCTGCTTTGCATTGCAATAATTGAACAGGACCTTCATGTGTTGGAAGTTATTAAAGAGAGGAAGTCAATAATGAGTGTGCGATTAGTAGTTGTTATGTCTGGATTGTTTTTTCTGCTGGGAGCTGGCAATGCTTCTGCTGGCACAATTGCATTCGATCCTTTCTTTGTCGGTACTGGTGGTTACACGAACAATGCCGTTTTCAAGGATCAGGGCCCGACAAATGCAACGATTGTGGGTTTCACTGGTAAATGGGTGGGAACCACTTCGCTTGCTGAGTCGACTACAAACACTGTTGATGCACCCCTTGTTCTGGAGTCGGGAGGGAGCTGCAGATTTACCGGACATGCCGACGTCACAGAGAGAACTGTCTATAGGGATTTCACAGAAGTGCCCTGTTCTCACGGCGATACGAACTACTGGAGTGTGATCATTTCACTGAACGGACAGGATTCAAATGATGATGCTTATGTTACGTGGCGTAACGTCGCATCCGGTTTTATGTGTATTGATCTCGGTATTAAGAATGGTCGCCTTGTCGCGGGGCTGAGAACAGGAGACTCCAGAGCTGTTTCTTTGGACCTGGGTTCATATATATCTGGCAAAGCCTATCATTTAGTGGCCCGAGCCATAATAAGCAGAGGGAATCCTCTCGATCCAGCGACTGAAGATACCACCGCCTGGGTAAATCCCACGTACAGCGACATCAGATCCGGCAACAATGCGGTAGTTCACCATATTAATACTTCATTTATATCACCCACTTATGATCATGACAGGGTCGAAATTTCCACACTCGAAATAGGAAGTAGGGTAGCTTACTTCGATGAAATCCTTTATACAACAGATATTGATGACCTTAATCTCTCTATCCAGAAGCTCCAGAGTGCGACATTCGATCCTATGCCCCGACCTGATGCCGGTGGTAGTTATGACCACAAAATCACGCATGATTTTGATCTGGACTCCATCACTTTGGAGGCTGGTCGTTATACAGATTTAGAGGGTCCCACCAACGCATGGGTGACGGGTAACGCTGTCAATGGTACCGAACCGGCAAATGGAGAAACAGTCACGGCCGATGAAGCTCTCACCGGACTTCATGTGAATGCGGCAGGTAATATCACAACTGCTGAAGTTGCGTTTGCCACAACAGTGACAAGCGATTTTCCGGGAGGATTCTTTGTGATTGAATCCAATGGCGACGATGAGGGCATTGTTGTCAGGCCTCTGGATGCCGACGGAAATCCAATCGATGACTGGTCTCTGACGCTATCCGGCAGTGCTCCCTGGAGTGGTAATCTTACCGGGGAGGAAAATATTACAGCTCTCGATGTGCGCTTCAACACTGGCAATGCAAAAATTAATGGGCTGGCTTTCACACTGGGCGATTTCACTGGAGGCAACGGTGTGCTTACCAATGTCAAGGGCTTGCAGTTTGTGGATTCCAGCTCAACATTTGACCCGATAATGGTGGGTATCTACAGCGGATCTGCGGCAGAGCCTCTTGTCAGTGGATCGACATCCTCTCCGATGACAGCTGCAACATTCAACCGCTCTTTTCCTGACAATCCGATTACCAACGATTTCGCAATCACCGGAATATCAACTGCCTCCCGTGACTGGAACAGTGTTGAAGGGACGGCAACAGCCAATATACATGTTTATAGCGACTCGCTGATTGTATATCCGATAAATGGAATTGCGCCTGCGAATAAGGATGCTGCGCTGGAAGGTCCGGCTGTGAATGGCGTGCTGAACACAGGCTACTATGTGGAGTTCATGTTTGCAAATCCTGTTGAAGATCTGAATGACAGGATTTTCATCATTGATGATATTACCTTTGATAACAATAGGAATTACATTAAGGTCCGTCCGCTGGATGCAGACCGGTTCCCGATCTCAACCCACTCTTTGGAACTTGGCCCCGGCGACTGGGGCAGTTCTCTTACTCCGTATACGATTACATACAATGCCTGGGGCGGATCAAATACCGGTCGTAGTATCGCAGGTGTGACATTCGGAATCTCCGATTTTGCTGGCGGTACGGCTCCTGTTGAAAATGTCTGGGGTATTCGTGTTGAGAGCAGTTATTTTGACCGCGAGAAGATTGACATGATGATGGTTGGAAGAACCAAGGCCGGTGGAACTCTTATTCTTATTCATTAAAAATTGTTTGAACTACTAAAGAAGGATAATGATGGTTAAGTGGATGTGCAATCTGACGGCAACGGGAGTGATGATTATGACGATCATCTCCGGGCAGGCAGCGGAATATTTTGTCGATGCAGTGTCCGGAAACGACAGCAACTCGGGATTGGCCCCCGCAAAGGCATGGCAATCAATCGGGCAGGTCAATCGTGCTGATCTGAAGCCTGATGATACTGTCCGCTTCAAGGCTGGCAACATCTGGCGGGAATCTCTTATCTGCCAGAGTGGCGCCGAAGGGCAGCCTGTCACTTACACCGGCTACGGAGAGGGAGCCAAACCGGCTCTCCAGGCCAGTGTTGACCTGAGTTCACCTGACTGCTGGGTTTCCGAGGGAGAAAATATCTGGAAAACCCGTAAGGACAGTATCATCGGGGCTGAGCTGGTGGAATATGAATCACTGGGGTTGAATGCCGATGTTGGAAATATCATTCTGATTAAGAAAGGTCAGAGAGAAAAGATCGCCGGCTGGAAACGCTGGAGCATCAATAGCCTGACGCAGCAGGGGGATTTTTTTCATGATCCCGCTGATAACAGACTATGCTTTTATTCCGATGGAAATCCGGCCAACACCTATTCGCAGATTGAGGCCGCTCTCAAGCGGGGCATCGTGCGTTTTCAAAATACGACCCATGTTGTTGTTGATGGCTTGACCATTGCCTACACCGGTGCACACGGTGCTAACGGGAGTAACTGTAGGCATGGCACGATTCGCAATTGCAATTTTCTCTGGATAGGAGGCAGCCTTCTTTATACCCGTAACGGAAATCCGACGCGCTATGGCAACGGCGTTGAGTTCTGGAACGGCTGCGAGGATATGACCGTTGAAAACAACTACTTCGAGAACATCTATGACACAGCCATGACCAATCAGGGCAGAGGTGATGGACTGGTTCGTAACATGATCTGGCGCAACAACAAGATCGTCCGCTGTGAACAGTCCTACGAAATCTGGTTCTCCAACCCGGAGATGCAGGTCGATGGACTTTTCTTTGCCGGCAATGAGTGTATCGACTCCGGCTATGGATGGGGGCATGTCCAGCGGCCCACTGCCGCTGGCTGTCATTTGCTGGCCTACTCGCTGAAGTGCAAGATCAAGGATATTCATTACGAGCACAATATTTTCAATAATGCCCGTGATGCTCAGATCTGGTTCCACAATCCGCGTCTGAATGAGATTTCTGTCAATCACAACACCTACATCCAGAGATGTGCGGCCCCAAAGGAGGCTAAACTTTTCCGCTGGTATGGCGCGGAAAAGGAAGGGGTGTCCTTTGACGCCTATCGTGCAGCAACGGGGAATGACCATGATTCCACTCTGGCTAATTGATTAGTTTTCAAGAATTTCAAAAGAACTGATATGCGCCCCATTTTCCCAAAACGCTGTTAAAATTCTTGCAATTAATACAGGTCCTATTATATATTCTATTAAGAACAGAGGGGTATGTCTTTTGTTCCTGGTGGTCTTTGTTTGCTCTTCTGCATTGCAATGAGTGAACAGGACCTTCATATGTTGGAAGTTATTAAAGAGAGGAAGTCTCTAATGAGTGTGCGGTTAGTAGTTGTTATGTCTGGGTTCATTGTTCTGCTGGGAGCTGGCAATGCGTCTGCCGGAACAATCGCATTCGATCCGTTTCCTGTCGGTGATGGTGCTTACACGAACGATTTTGATTTTAAGGATCAGGGCCCGACTAATGCACCAATATTTGGTTATACGGGTGTGTGGACGGGTACTGAATATGCCGAATCGAGTTCAACCGTTATTGATGCACCAGTTGTTATTGAATCAGGGGGGAGTTATAAATTTGCAGGTATGGGAGCCGATACGAAAAGGTCCCTCTCACGTGAGTTTACAGAGCTTCCATGTAGTCACGGTGATACCAATTACTGGAGTATGATTGTCATGCTGACGTCTGCGGATGCAGATGGCAGTGCTTATGTTACATGGCGTGATACCGATATTGCCACTTTTATGGCTATTGATCTCGGAATTATGGAGGGGCACCTTACAGCGAGATTGCGAGAAGATGATAACGCTACCTTTAATCTTGGTTCGGTTACCCCTGGCAAAGCCTATCACCTGGTTGCTAAAACTGTAATCACAGGAGCAGCTACTGAGTCCAATCACTCTGCTGAAGATGCCACGTTCTGGGTTAACCCCACACTCAATGATATTCTAAATGCAAATAATGCAGTTACAAACTATTCAGATATTTCGTTCATATCGCCTGGGTATGATCACAATAGGACTGTAATTACAACAGCGGGCCTTGCTAACCGTACGGCTTATATTGATGAAGTCCTTTATACAACAGATGTCAATGATCTGAATCTGTCTATTCAGAAGATTCAGAGTGCCACATTCAACCCCATGCCTCGTCCTGATAACAGCGGCAGTTTTGCAAACTACATCTCACATGATTTTGAAATAGATTCCGTTATTCTGGGAAACGGGCGCTATACAAATATCGAGGGGCCCACCAACGCATGGGTAGCAGCTGAAGGTGTCCGATATCCGGCAAATGGCGATTCTGTAACGGCAGACGAATCACTCATCGGCCTCAATATAAATTTCCCTGTTAATATCTCCACGGCTGAAGTCATGTTTGCTTCAACTGTGACCAGCAGTTCTCCAGGAGGTTTTTTTCTGCTGGAATTCAATGGAGATGATTATGATTTTGTTATAAGACCTCTTGATGAGCTCAGAAATCCGATCGGCAACTGGTCGCTGATAATATCTAACAGTACGGCCTGGAGTGCGAATCTGACTGGTGAAAAAAACGTTGCTTTCGATATACAATTTAACAGCGGCACCATAGGCACAATCAATGGACTGGCTTTCAACTTGGGTGATTTTACTGGCGGTAGCGGTGTGCTTACCGATGTCTGCGGCTTGCAATTTGTGGATTCCAGCCCCTCTTTTGATCCTGTAATGGTGGGTATCTACCAGGGACCTACGGAAGAACTGTCTATCGGATCGACAGCCCAGCTTGTGACTGCGGCAAGATTCAATCGCGTTTTTATCGATAATCCTATCACTAATGATTTTAAGATCACCGGCATATCAACTGCGGAGCGTGACTGGAACTCTGTTGAAGGATCGGCAGCAGCGAATATATATATGGCTGGAACTTCTTATCTGGTATATCCCCTGAATGGCACACCTCCAGCCAATAAGGAAGCCGCGTTGGAGGGGTTGGCTGTGAATGGTGTGCTGATCACAGGCTCTTCTATTGAATTGATGTTTGCCAGCCCTGTTGAAAATCCGGGTGACAGGATTTTTATTATTGAGGACAATACCCTTGATAGTGATCCGATTACGGTACGTCCTCTGGATGCTGACCGTTTTCCGATTTCGACTCACTCCCTTTACATATCTTCCAGTGACTGGGGCGGTTTCCTGACTCCGCATTCGATTTCTTATAACCATTGGGGTATGACAGATACCGGACGTCAGATTGGCGGGGTTGCATTCGGGATCTCCGATTTTGCCGGCGGCACAAATGTGATTGAACAGATCTGGGGTATCCGCATTGAAGATCCTTATGACGAAATTGACCTGATTATGGTGGGGCGGACCAGAGATGAGGGAACTCTTATCCTGATTCATTGATTCGGCGCGACATATGTCGATCGTTAGATTTCAGTTCTTCTGAGTCAGTAATGACAGATCTGCTGTTTCCAACAATGGGCTTTCCTTCGACAGGCTCAGAACAGGCGAGGACGAAGCCCCTCCCGTTTCAGAATGCGTCTCTATGTGTTATGCAGGGAGGGGTGCCGGCCTCGGCGCTCGGTCTCAGAAATGCGCCCCTTGTGAAATGTTCAATGCGCCTCTGCTTGACACACACTCTGATTACCATTACATTATGAGGTATATAAAGATAAACAGTCTTTTTTATATGGGGGAATTATCATGGGGTTTGGTTGTCTGCATCGATGTGGCGTGTATTTCTATAATATTGTATTGATTCTTTTCATGGGATTAGTCTCATGGAGTGCCGAGACTGTCGATGTAGCGCAGCCATCCGAGAAACTACGTGAAGCTCCGCTCAATGACTATTGCAACCACATACACTATGTGAATGATTCCGGGAAGTTGACATACAGTAGTGTGGTTGCCGGTCGCTGCGCCTCTCCGTATATTAGAGTGAACAGAGATAGCAAGCATGTTATAAGGCACATACAATCTCTGGGGCAGTTGAAGTACCCTATCATCGCATTCTACGATAAGGATGTGCGGTTTACGCATGGCGTGCTCCCTGAGAAGAAGGGTATCCACTACACCAATGTGGTGGTTGATGCTTCTGTCTACAAGGATGACGATGTCTATTATAGGTTCAACTCCTATACGGTCTATGAAAATTCGGTTGCCGGGGTTGGACTGAAGGATTTTGTGGTTCCTGAGGATATGGAGATTGCAAGGCGGCTTTTCGACAGAGTCGATGCGATGCAGGGACCCAACGCTTCGCTCTGGCGTCAGATTAAAAATCCTCCGCTTCCTCAACTGGATAAAACAAAGGATGTATTGGATGTTCTCGTTATGGGAAGTTCATGGTCGGTCGATCAGGCTTCGCTTATCAGGGATGTAGCCTTGGCATCCGGTATCCATTTGAACGTCGGAAGCGCATACTATTCGGGGGTCCCATATGTGAACCTGAATAAGTTCTGGGCGGAGAATACCCCTACACATTCATATCAGTTCTGGGATTCGGACGGAAATCCTGTAGTCAAAACCACACCGACTCTGAAGGAGATTGTTGAATCGAGAGAGTGGGACGTTATTGTTATCGGCAACTCCGCTGCCAACAGTCCGCGCTGGTCAACATATCAGCCTCATATGCGTCAGTGGATCAGAACCATTAAGATGCACGCCACGAATCCGAATATGGTCCTGGCGACCTATATGGGATGGACGCCGAGTCCCAACGGTAAGTATCTGAAAGCATATGGATACGACACCGTGGAAGCAATGATGTCAGCTCAGATACAGACTATTCAAAAAGCCGTTTTTGAGTCCGGCATCGATCTGCTGATTCCGACAGGAACGGCTTTTCATTCATTGCGGACAACCAGCGTGAACAATGATGAATACCTGACAAGAGATGCATTGCATCTGGATCTTGGTGTGGGGCGGTACACGGCGGCATTGTCCTTCTTCGGTACCATTCTGACCCCGGTATTCGGAGAGGGGGTAGCGGGAAA
Source organism: Kiritimatiellia bacterium (assembly GCA_027858965.1). Classification (GTDB taxonomy): domain Bacteria; phylum Verrucomicrobiota; class Kiritimatiellia; order RFP12; family UBA1067; genus M55B167. The sequence goes on along the minus strand of JAQIBS010000175.1, from coordinate 15,176 downwards.
CAGCTATCGTTCGCCGAATCAGAAGACAGCCCCCAATTATGTACCTGTAACCGATATCACGGCACCGATAGTTCAGAGGTGCGTTCAGTCCGCTATTGCGGATAGATTTTATCTTTATGATATGAGTGAGCTGTGAAATTGTTAAAAAGGTTGAAGTCGTTGAAAAGGTTGAAGCCGTTTAAAAGGTTGAAATGGTAAGAGATGCTGTAGGCTGGGTGCCCTCACCCGGCGCATTTCTGTAGGGCGGGGGCCGTGACCCCGCCTCGCAAGCTGTGCGATATTTCTTTTGCCCAATAAGAATTCGGAAGATTTGAAGGAAGATGTTATCCATGAAAAAATATGATGTATTAATTGCGCCAACGGCGCTACCACGCATTCGACGTTGGAAGTTCAGCGTTCGATGTTCAATGTTTAATTTTGGTTGCGGCATTGCCGCGTTATCTTTCTTTGGAGTATGCCCATTTGTTTTGTCCGCAGAACACGTAGATGGCGAAGCTACAAAAACTACGGATGTGGTCCGCTATGAAAAATTCGGGGCTGTCGGCGACGGCGTGACCGATGATATCGAGGCCATTGTCAAGGCACATAAATTTGCTAATGAGCATAAGCTTCCCGTGAAAGCTGATGGGGGGGCAACATACTATATCGGCGGCAAAAACAAGACGGCTGTCATTCAGACCGATACCGACTGGGGAACGGCCAAGTTTATCATTGATGATATCGCTGTCACTAATAACCGATCAAATATCTTTGAGGTCCGATCAACCCTGAAGTCATTTAAACCAGAGGGGATTTCATCACTCAAAAAAAACCAGTCAAAGATCGATGTTTCCCTGCCCTGCCCCTGCTTCATTAGTGTTACCGACTCCAAGACCAAACGTTATATCCGATATGGCTTGAATCAGAACAAAGGCTCTGCTCAGACCGATGTGTTCATCGTGGATAAAAAGGGTAATGTAGTTATGGATGCGCCGATCATCTGGGATTTCGATCAGATTACAAAGATCACCGCCCAGCCGATTGACAGGAAGCAGTTGACCATCACCGGGGGAATTTTCACCACCAAGGCTAACGCCGCTGATTCGAAATATTCCTATTACGGCAGGGGCATTGCAATAAAACGTTCCAATGTGATGATCGATGGGTTGGAGCACCATATTACTGACGAAGGAGACCATGGAGCTCCCTACGGCGGATTCATCAATATCAGCTCCTGCGCTTATGTTACGGTGCGCAATACAATCCTGACAGGTCACAAGACCTACAGGACAATCGGCTCCGCAGGCAAGCCTGTCAGCATGGGCACCTACGACATCTCCCTCAATCGGGCGCTGAATCTCTCTTTTGTGAACTGTAAACAGACGAATGACATCAAGGACCGCAGCCGCTGGGGAATCATGGGCTCGAACTTCTGCAAGAACCTTCTTCTCGATACCTGTTCTTTCTCGCGCTTCGATGCCCATCAGGGCGTCGTTAATGCCACGATCCGCAATTCAACACTAGGCTATATGGGAATCAATGCCATAGGATTCGGCACCTTTCTTGTGGAAAACAGCACTGTATACGGAAGGTCTTTCATCAACCTTCGCTCCGATTACGGCAGTACATGGCAAGGCAGGTTTATCATCCGTAACTGTGTTTTTGTGCCCTCGTGCGGCAGATCGGCCAATGCCAGTCTGATCAGTGGCCATTATTCGGGACAGCATGATTTCGGGTATACCTGTTTCATGCCGGAACGGATCGAGATCGAGAATCTTCGCATTGACGATACAAACCATGGAAAGAACTATAAGGGTCCGGCCATTTTTTCTAATTTCAATTCGAAGTTCAAGGACGATTCCTACAAGGAAAAGTTTCCGTCAGTCAAGACTAAGGAGGTCATCCTGAAGAATGTGACCACCGCTAGCGGTAAACCCCTTAGGGTCAGCGATAATAAGTTTATGTTCAAGAATGTGAAGGTGATTTCTAAATAGCATCCAAAAGGATACTTTGTTTGTTAGCAATTAACCCAGCGAAATTGGAATCTTGTTATATTTGCGCGCCCTCTGCGAGAGGCACGCCCTACACCGAAGGTTTGCTAAATGTTGTAGGACGTGCCTCTCCCGCGACTGCGGGAGGGCGCGTATGAAAAGCAAAGATGTAAGTAACTAAAAAAGAGGATGCCGTCAGATGAAAATAAAGCCTTTTTCAATAAAACGCATAATAACCGTTTTTATATTCCTTGTTGCCTGCGGCGTACACGCCGACATTAAAATGCCGGCCATTTTTTCAGATAACATGTTGCTGCAGCAGGGCAAGCCGGTTCCGGTTTATGGAACGGCCGATCCTTCAGAGAAAGTCACGGTGAAGTTCTGCGGTCAAAGCAAAGCGACCACTGCTGATGCAGCTGGCAACTGGAAGGTGACGATTGAACCTTTAAAGAAGCTCGCTAAGCCGACAGAGATGCGTGTAATCGGAAAGAATACAATTGTAATCAAAAACGTTCTGATCGGCGATATCTGGCTGGCTTCGGGGCAGTCGAATATGGAGATGCGTGTCCGGGATGTTAATAACGCTGCTGATGAGATGAAGGCCGCTGATTATCCTGAGATTCGCTTTTATATGGTCACTCGTGATATGGCATCAGCACCGCGTAAAGATACCGCAGGCAAATGGCTGGTCTGTACGCCTGAAAATGTTAAGCAGTTTTCCGCTGCCGCCTTTTTCTTTGCCCGTGAACTGCATACAACCTACCGCATTCCGATGGGTGTAATCAACAGCGCTGTAGGTGCCAGTGCATGCGAAGCCTGGGTTCCGAAAGAGATTCTGCTGGCCGACAAATTTCTGCCGCAACCGGCGGATATCCCTGCGGAGGAGTATCCGGATTGGAAGACATACAGTGCTGTGCAACAGAGTGTGTATGATGCAGCGGCACACAAAGATCCGGGCATTAAATCTGACTCTTTGAAGTGGGCCTCACCTGATTACGATGCAGCCGATTGGAAAGAGGTTGCGGTTCCGGGGAGTATAGAGTCGCGCGGCATGAATATCGATGGTGCCGTCTGGTTCCGTACCGAGGTGGATATTCCTGCTGGCTGGGTTGGCAGAGCTGCCAGACTGTATCTCGGACCTATCACTCAGAACAGCATTGCCTACTTTAATGGCAAGGAGATCGGCCGTGAAAAGAACAATCAGAGTCAGTGGGTTTTCCGCACACATACAATCCCGGCAGAGCTGCTTAAGGCTGGACGCAATGTCGTGGCAGTTCGTATTTTCAACGAGATAAATCAAGGTGGTTTTCATCCTGGCTATCCAGCACCACTCAAGGTCTCTCAGAAAGGAAGCGGCGAGGTTATGCTTTCCAGGAAATGGAAGTGTAAGGTGGAACTCTCTCTGGAGCCGGCCAAGCTGAGCCGCATTCTCCCCTATGGTTACAAAGTACCGTGCGCTCTCTATAATGCGATGATTGCTCCTTTTACGAACTATCCTCTTCGTGGTTTTCTCTGGTATCAGGGGGAGTCCAATGCTGGACGCTCTAAGCAGCACGATGTCCTCTTTCCTGCAATGATCACTTCCTGGCGCAAACTCTGGGGTGATCTAACACTACCCTTCTACTTTGTTCAGCTGGCTGCTTATCAGGCACGGATGAAAGAGCCTGGTAATGGTGGGTGGTCGGCATTCCGCGAATCACAGACAAAGACCCTGAGTCTTGCCCATACCGGCATGGCAATAGCGATTGATATCGGTGATGCCACCAATGTGCATCCGAAGAATAAACAGGATGTAGGCAAACGCCTGGCCCTGTGGGCCAAACGCGACTGTTATGGCGATAAGGATATAGTTGTCTCCGGGCCGATCTATAAGTCAAGTGCAGTGGAGGGCGACCGTATCCGAATTAAATTCACGCATGTAGGTGGGGGGCTCATAGTCAAGGGAGACGAGTTGAAGAGTTTTGCCATTGCCGGTGAGGATAAGAAATTTGTCTGGGGCAAGGCAAAGATTGAGGGAGAGAGCGTTGTTGTCTGGAACGAAACAATTCCGAAACCAGCTTATGTCCGCTATGCCTGGGCCAACAATCCTGAGTGTACTTTTTACAATGCCGCAGGATTGCCGGCTGTCCCCTTCCGGACCGATAAGTAGGAATACAGTGCGAGAGTTCTCAGGGAGAGCCGGATTGCAACTCTAAATGCGACAAAATCCAATGGTTACGGCGCACAATTGTGCTAAAATACAATTCTAAGTGTCACATTCAGGGAGAAAAATTATCGTCTCGCATGTGGTTTTGGCGCAATGTTTAAAAGGGAGGAACTTTAATGAAACCAGCCGCTTGGTATTTTATGCCACTGATTCTTTTAACCAGCTTTGTTTCAGGGCAGACCGTTGACAAGATAAGCTACCTATCCATCTCAGCGCTGGTCTGCCATCCTCGGAAGAGGCCTTGAAGGCCTGGGATAATTGGGTGACTGCCATGGCCAAGCGGTACAAGGGAAAGGTCGGTATCTGGGAGATCTGGAATGAACCCGATAATAAAAGTAAGGTCACGCCGGAGGATTATGCCAGTTTTTACATCCGGACTGCGGAGATTATCCGGAGCATTAATCCCAATGCGACTCTCTATGCTCTCGCGTTAGCAAGTACAGGCAAGAAAGGTCAGCAATACGCCGATACATTTCTGAGAATTTTTAAGGAACAGGAAAAACTCGGACTTGTCAACGATATCACACTTCATGGCTATACCTTCAATCCATCGAAGGTCTATCCGGGTTATGTCGCATTCCAACGTGTCGTCAGTAAATACAGTCGCTCAATACAGCTTAGGCAGGGCGAGCTGGGTTGTCCCTCCGAATTCCAGAAAATTTATGCATTGAGTAAGTATGAGTGGACGGAGCTTTCTCAGGCTAAATGGGTTATGCGGAAGATGATGGGTGACCTTGGAAGAGATATTCCTTCCAGTTACTTTCTTCTGGCAGATATTGTCTACACCCATGATCACGAAAAGCTGATGGAGAAACTCCGACCAATACCAACACGAAAACACCCATGACCTTTGAATTTCCGGCAGGTTGTTTTAAGAACCCCGTGTTGGTGGATTTGAGAAACGGGAAGGTCTTTGATATATCGAAGAAGGACTGGAGTGTAAACGGGACATCGTATAAGTTCGAGAACATTCCTGTATACGACTCACCCGTTCTGATTGCTGATCGAACTTTGATTAAATTCAAATAGGGCATTTATATAACTGTGAACTGTAGGGCGGGGGCCTTGACCCCGCCACGTAAATTGCCCTGAAAGGGCTATTCAACATAGCCCAGGGCATCGCCCTGGGAACTCTGTGTTATATACAGAGATGTGCTCTGAAAGAGCACCTCAACAATGTTTTGCAGTGTCCCTTTAGGACACGGGTGATTATTTATGCAACGCGTAGCGTTGTTGACTAAAGCTGCGACGTTTAACACACAAGTAAATATTGAAATAAAATAGCTTAGCAAAACACAAGAGCTTAATTGACTTACGGATGAAGCAGCTTTAGATCTACATTACGCGGCAGGGGAGCCCGCGCGCTGTGAAGGCGGTTAGATCGGGTGCGCATGGACGATCAGTATCGAACGGTGGCGCATAAGTCAGGCCTACTGAGGAGTATTTGGCTCCGGCCATTTTGTGGTAAGGCAACAGCTCAATCTCTTTCAATCCCGATGTGCCAGTCAGCATGTCCGCAAAACGCTCAAGGGTTTCGGGTGCGTCATTCACTCCCGGAATCAGCGGTATGCGGGCAATAAAGGGCTTTCCGCTTGTTTTCAGCCATGCGAGGTTATCAAAAATCGGCTGGGGATCGACTCCTGTATATTTCTTGTGCTGAACCGCATCAGGGTGTTTCAGATCTTGAAACACAAGATCCACCGATTGAACCGCACGCTGATACGTTGCCAATGGTGCAAACCCCGACGTTTCAATTGCCAGATGAATGGGGCGCAACCGTTCAGCCAGATCTACCAGAAAGTCGGCCTGAGCCAAAGGCTCACCCCCGGAGAAGGTTATCCCTCCTCCGTATTTCTGAAAAAAATCGCGTTTTGTATTCAGTTCCGATGCCAGCGTTTCAGCGGAGACCCGCCGACCGCATATATGGCGGCAGCCCTGCGGACACACCGTCACACATTCACCGCACAGGATACATTCGTCAGGATGCTGGCAGACGTTGCGGCATGCGTCACAGTGAATGCATGTTGCCGTGTTCACTAACAGTTGAGGTTTGTCCGAAAATCCTTCAGGATTGTGACACCAGACACACCGCAGAGGACACCCCTTGAAGAATACAAGCGTACGGATACCCGGCCCGTCATGCAGACAGAATTCTCTGACTTCAAATATGATGCCATCTAAACTCATCTTGTAACTCTTATCGCCTTTTTCGCATATTTTAGTGGGTGAATCATCGCTACTCGGTATCGCTACTCGGTATCGCTATCGGGCGAGTAATCTGCGGTTGTAATTCGATGCCGATGCCGATACCGATTGCGATACCGAAAATAAAGGCACCGATCTTTTCGTTACTCAAGGTTCACGGCTCAGCCCGTCGGCAGGAGCTTCGCCTCCCTCTTTAACTCCCGCACTTTAGCACTCCCGCACTCCCGCACTCCCGCACTTCTTTCAAGCTCACATCGCCATCTCGACTCGCTGGATTATTTGATCCTGATAGGCTTTGTCCAGTTCGACGAAATAACCGCTCCAGCCCCAGACTCTGACAATCAGGTTGCGGTATGCTTCGGGATTCTTCTGGGCCTCCTGCAGACGGTCACGGTTGATCGAGTTTATCTGCAACTGATGGCCTCCTGAATCTATGAAGAACTTCACGAGCTGCGCCACTTTTGTTATGCCGTCCGAATTGCGGAAAGCACTGTCGTGTATCTCTATAGTGAGCGGGCCGCCGTTGGCCACGCGGCTGAGATCCGGTGTTGTGAAAGACTCAATCACCGAAATGGGACCTTTAACGGGCACATTCAGCGATGGCGCATAATTTGCTGCAAAAGGCTGTCCGGTCAGACGTCCGTCGGGTGTGGCGTGTAGTTCATTTGCATGCCAGATATAATACATTGCCGAACCTGTGCCGCAACGGTAGATTCCGCTGCGGTTGTTCGTACGGCCTTCCCACGAGTCGGCAAAGGCATTCAGCAGGGCGGCGGCCAGTGAGTCCACAGCGGGTTCGGCATTGCCCATTTTCGGTACGCTGAAACGTGCGCTGGCCAACAACTCGTTGTGTCCTTCAAAATCGTTGTCGAGAACTTCGGCAAAATTATTCAGTGACACCTGGTCTTCGTCGAAGACCAGTTGACGGATTGCGGCCAGCGAGTCAGCGGCGGTGGATAGGCCTGTGCCGTGTATGCCGAAATTGTTGTAGCGGTTGCCTTCACAGACATCGCGGCCTGCCTCGATGCGGCCTTCACAAAGGATAGACACAAAAGGACCCGGGAGTATTTTGACATTCCGCAAGGTGGCCTCAATGCGGTCGGCCTCGCGCTTCAGCTCTTCGGTCACCTCTTCAAAGAAAGCTTTGAAGCTTGTGGCCTGGCTGCAGCGAATGACGTGGTCGATAACTGCAGGGAATGAAACAGCTCCAATATTTGGAATGTCCATGCCGCAACCCGGTATGATGAATTCCCAACAGGCGGCCACTGTATAATTGCGGGCATCCCTGGTACTGTATCCAAAGCGTTCCAGTGCCGGTATGATTATGTCATCATTGGCGTATTGGGGAAATCCCAGCCCCTGGCTGGTCAGTTTAGTGGCTTCTTCCAGAACAGAAGACGGAGTTGTGGAGGACACTCGCAGATTGATCTTAGGGTCTATCACTCTGAGTTCGCACGAGGCTTGCAGACATATGCGAGAGAGCTCATTGAATGCGTCCCGGCCTTCGGGGTCAAGGCCGCCCAGCATCATGCTCTGTCCGTTATCGCCTTGCTGCACGCCGATATAAAGATCGCTATCGCGGTTACACGTCAGGAAAAACTCTTCAACCAGTTCCAGAGCCTTTTCTTCCGTCAGAATGCCCGATTCGATGTCAGCTTTGAAATAAGGGTACATATACTGGTCAAATCGACCGAGTCCATTGTGGTATTCGCCTTCGCCCCAGAGTGTGTAGTGCAGAATGCGCAGAAACTGCAGGGCTTCATGCAGTGTGCGCGCGCCCTGGCGCGGCACACGGGTAAGAGTGTCAGCAATAAGTGTGAGTCCCTTTTGTTGCGCCTCGATCCGGTAACGTTCTGCCAGATCTAACACGGCATCAATTGCTTTCAGAGCGCTGGACAGGAAATCGACAGCGCTTTTGTCATCTTCGGATATGGCTCGTGTCAGACGGGTTTCAATCTCGCTGCGGCGTTCATCCAATCCGGTTCTGATGGTGCTGGCATAATCGGGAGAGATGTTGAATACGGTGCCTTTTTCATGGTAGTACGCCGACGTGCGCAGGGTCTCCATCTCTTCCTCTGTGTACAGGTCGGGGATTTCTTTAATTGTCCGTGTGAAACAGATTGTCTCGTCCGGCAGAAAGACTGGTTGTTCCGCATTCAGCACTGCGCACAGTCCTTCAGCGGCACGGCACTCCTGTGAGAGGCCTTCCCTCTGAAAAGATTTGGCCAGGGTCCAGATTACATCGTGTCGCAGTGATACATGTTTTTTGGCGAGAATATAATCTCTCAGTTTTTTTATTCTATCAGTCATAATATCACCTTTGTTAGCATCCCATAGGATGCAGGATCTTAGGTTTTTAGGCTGTAGGAGTTTAGGTTTGCAGCAATTAGGCCCTTCCGCGAAGGGCAATAAAAACATGTTGTCGGTGGTTCAATCCTTGTCTCGCACCTTGTCTCGCACCAAAATCAAATCAGACAAAGTTCGAGTCTAGCTGGACATCAGCTGACCTCTGTCGTGTCCTACATTCTACATTCCACATCCAACGTTCAACATCCAACATTCCACATTCCACATTCAACGTTCAACGTTTAACATCCAACGTTCGAGTTTGCGGATTTCCCACGCTATGCTATCCCTCAGCTAATACCCAATCGATGTTCTATATTCTCGATGGTTCCGCCTTTGGTCTCGGGCATCCAGCGAATTGCGAAGACAATCTGACATATCATCATCAGACCGAAGAAGCCGAAGGCATAAGTTCCGGCCTTCTCGGCCACGGCCGGGAAGGACCATGATATGAGAGTGCACATGAACCAATGTATGAAACAACCGAACGCCTGGCCTTTGGCACGGACCGCGTTTGGAAAGATTTCAGATATGAACACCCAGATTACGGCACCGGAGGAGATGGCGAAGAACGCAATGAATCCCAAAATACCGCCAATGGCCAGAATAGGGCTTGCCTCTGCTCCCAACGATAGCTGCCACGCCACAAGGAAATGCATGAACATCATGGCAATGGAACCGCCGATGATCATCACACGCCGCCCGAATTTGTCGATTAGCAGGAATGCCAGCATTGTGAAGATAAGGTTGACCGTGCCGACACCGACTGTCGCAGCCAGAGCGGACTGGGGTCCGACAAAATTTTCGAATATGCGCGGCGCATAATAATTGATCGCGTTGATTCCTGATACCTGATTGAAGAAAGCTATGAAAAAGGCGAGCATAATGGGTTTTAAATAGCGTTTCTGGAACAGGTTAACATGACCTAAACGGGCCGCCTCAGCAAGAGTTTCTTTAATTTCCGACAGGGTTTTGGCTGGTGTGAGATCGCCTATAAAATCAAGAACCTTGCGTGCGTCCTGATGCCGTCCCACACGTACCAGCCACCGAGGTGACTCAGGAATGGTGAAAAGCAGGATCAGAAAAGCGATGGCCGGGATACACTCTATGCCCAGCATGACACGCCACATAACTTCTCCAACCTCCATAGGTGACGAGGTAAAGAACGTTGCGATATTCTCACATGCGGTATAGAGCCAGCCTTCCGCTATTATCGCTCTGGCGACATAATAATTGGAAATATAGGAAACCAGGATTCCGAAGACGATGTTCAGTTGATTCATGGCAACCAGCCGGCCGCGCATTGGACCGGGTGAAACTTCCACAATATATAGCGGCACAACAACCGATGCGCCACCGATAGCCAGACCGCCGATGAATCGCATCCACGCCAGAACCGGCTGTGTTCCTGCAAAGGCACAGCCGGTGGCTGAGATCAGGAAAAGCAGAGCCATGAACATAAGAGTCGGTTTGCGGCCAAACTTGTCAGACGGCCAACCCACACTTAAAGCGCCGATAATGGTTCCGATCAGCGCGCCGGATACTGTGAATCCGTGCCAGAAACCGCTCAGTTGAAATTCAGCCTGGATGGCCCTCTCGCAACCGGAAATAACACCAGAATCGAACCCGAAAAGAAAACCGCCCAATGCCGAAACGATGACGATGTATAACAGCGGACGCATACTTCTTTTTTCCGTATGCAAAGGTTCATTTGACATAAAAAACTCCTGAAAATATTCCAAAATCTTTTTAAATAGTGGATTGTCTACCGGAACATCCACACAATTTTCACAATGATAGCCTTATACTGTAAAAATTGCCATATGCGTTTTGCCCGAATTTTTATATGTTTTGACCTGAACACTAAATATCTAACTCGGCATAGCCTGACCCAAAATGAGCTGTTTTATGGAGCAGAATGAAAAGTTGTCGTTATGGTCACCGCCCCAACGGGGCGGATTCTTTAATATTCTTCTTTGTCTCTCACTTTGTTCATTTTGTATAAATTTTAGGTCAAAATATCTATTGTTGATTATATGCTGACCTCCTATAATGAACATTACTATTCGTAGGAAGTTCGATGTTCGATGTTCGACGTTGGAAGTTGGAAGTTGGAAGTTGGATGTTGGACGCGACAGAAGCACGATTTTGACTTAACCGTAATTGGAAGGATGTGACCGCAGATGCAGGCAGTTTTAGCGTTAATGAGTTTGGTAATGGGTTCCTGGCAGGTGTCATTCAATGAGACCGATGCGCAGTTGAATCTTGTTAATGAAAGTGCAGAGGTAGCTGTGGATGGACATCTCAGTTTTGTCTCTGGCAAAAAGGAGTGGAAGGTTGTTTCGTCCCGTGATGCGGTGAAACCCCGTCTCGCTCTGGTTAACCAACGTGGCGATGTGCAGGGATACATAAATTTTCAGGTTAATGGCGACAGGCTTTCAATGCTTGTATACCATCGCACAGCCCAGAGCTATGCGGGTATCCTCCGTTTTAATGGCAACATCCACTTTCTGCCCGACAGTTTTGCATGTCGCACACAACCACCCAGAGAGGGACGCGTTCTCCAGTTGGCAAGCGGTTCCGCCGACTCCTCTCTTACTGATGCTCTGTTTTCTCCGCAACATGACAGTGTCCTGCACGTTGACGCAGTCAACAAACGTATCACCTCCAGGGAAAAGGGCCTGTTTGACTTAGAATTATCCGCACAGATCAGAGAGTCATCGGAATGCGCCTGGTCGTTCTCTGTCGAGAAGGACTACTACCGCACCCGTTATGTTCCCTATTATACGCCCATCAACCGCAAACGTTGTCCCTCACCACCGACCGGGTGGATGTCATGGAACATCTATTTCGATAAGGCCACCGCTGAAGACAACCTTGACGAAGCGCGGATCGGCAAAGAACAGCTCCAGCCTTTTGGCATGGAGTTCTGGTCGATTGAATCGTGGCAGGACAACTCCGACACGTTGCCGGTGAGTAAATTTTCCAACCTTAACCTGAAACCCAATCCCCGTCAGTTTCCGCTGGGCATGAAGAAGCTGGCGGATGATATCCGCGCTCTCGGATTTCGTCCCGGTATCTGGATGGCTCCATTCGGAACCGGCAATGCCGAATTTTACGAGGCTCATAAAGAGTGGTTTCTGCATGATAAAAACGGCAAAGCTCTTCGCACCTGGAACGGGGTGTATACCATTGATCCCTCTCAGCAGGCTGTGCAGGATCATCTGAAAAAAATCTTTTCAAAAGCATCCCACGAGTGGGGATATGAGTATTTCAAAATCGATGGCATGTCGGGACGCAGTTCCGGTTATTGCGCCCATTTTTTTGAACGTCCGGAGATACGCGCTGTATTCAAAAATCCTGAATGTCCGAACCCGTTTGAACAATGTGTAAAAACATTCCGCGAAGGAATAGGGGAGGACCGCGTTTTTCTGGCCTGTCAGGGGCACGCTTCCGGTCCTGAGGCCGCGTTTGCTGATGCCGCCCGTACGGGAGCGGATATTGTTCATCCTAATAAGCCGCCCAAGTGGAAGAACCTGCTCAGTCAGGCACGCTGCACACTTAATCAGGTGTTTGCCAACAATATTGTATTTTTCATTGATCCTGACACATTAATGGTCGGCGATTATATAGGTCTGGAGCAGGCCCGGCTGGCGACAACCGTTGTGGCATTGCCGGGGCAGATGATGTTTTCAGGAGATAAGCTGGCTGAACTTAAACCGGAGCGTATGCGCTTACTTCAGCAGGCCCTGCCGGTCTGCGATGTGCGACCGCTTGATCTATATCCCACCTTCTCGATGCTGCCGATCTGGGATCTGAAGGTGCACCGTTCTTTCGGCGAATGGGATGTGGTCGCCCTTTTCAACTGGTCGGAGCAGGAGGCTGGCGTCGGTTTTGACTTTGCGGAGATCGGGCTTGATCCGTTGGCAGCGTATGTGGTTGACGAATTCTGGACCCGCACATTCCAGGGCACACAGAAAACCCGTTTCGAAATGCCGGTGCCTGCACACGGTGTGCGGTTGCTTGCTGTGCATCGCGCTTTGCCTCATCCTCAGTTTATGAGCAGCGATCGCCATGTCACACAAGGGGCTGTGGAATTGACAGATCTGGCATGGGATGCCGCCTCCAGGACCCTTTCCGGTGGAGTTAAAGCAGTTAAGGGCTTTCCTTTAACACTGCGTTTCCTGACACCACCCGGATTCACCTTTGATTCAGCTAAAGCTGAAAGCGGTGCGACCTGCCAGACAAAAACAGATGAGAAGGGGGTTCTGAATCTTACGATCACAAGTTCCAGCTCTCAGACTGTGCCTTTCAGCTTGAAGTGGAAATAAGGGGGAAACGATAAACGATAAACGCTAAGAGATAAATGATAAGCGCTAAAAGATGAACGATAAACGCTATATCGCAAACTCTCAGGATTCTTCCTTTCTTTACTTAAAGCGCGGTCTGGTGTATTCTCATCCAATCATGACGAATCGAAAAAGCCCTCGCGAGTCTTTAACGGCTTACAATCCACCGGAGCGCGATGCACTCACATGGGGAGTGCGTGTGTTGGATGCAGGATTTGAGCCGTTCCCTCCTGGAAAGGCCTATCCTTCACTCGACCATCATCCTGCGGCTTATCTCTATAAATGGGATCAGGGGCGTGTTTTTTCGGAGTATCAAATTCTTGCAATCACCCGTGGAAGCGGCATTCTGGAAACGGCAACCTGCCCTAATCTGAAGATAGAGGCGGGTGATATTTTCATTCTGTTTCCCGGTGAGTGGCATCGTTTCCGGCCTGATCTAGAAACCGGCTGGGATGAGAATTTTCTGGGGTTCGATGGTGATTATGCTCATCATCTTATGCAGTCGTTCTTCACTCCGGGTGCGCCGGTTCTGCGGGGTGCCGCAACCCCGGAAACGCTGGAGCTTATTCGCAAAATCGCCGTCATGCTGAACGACAGCTCACCGGATGCCACACCGCTGATCTTTGCCGACATAATAACTCTTATCACTCGCCTTGTTCTTTTCACCCGGGTTCATGCTTCAAGTGAGTGTCGCAAGATACGGCAAAAAATCAGTGATGCCCGAGAACGAATTATTGAAAAGGCTTTTGAGTCTGTAGACTTTCGTATATTGGCTGCTGATCTAGGGTTGAGTTATTCCGTCTTTCGGAGGATGTTTAAAAAAGAGATCGGTCACACCCCGCTGGCCTATCAGATCAACATCCGTATCAGCCGTGCCCGTGTGCTGTTGGAACAGACGGATCTCTCCGTCTCTGAAATTGCCCAGCAGGTAGGGTTTGCCAATGTGTTTTACTTCTCGAAGATGTTTTCCAAACGAGTTGGTCAAACAGCCACGGGCTACCGCCGTGCAGCGGAAAAACAATTTCGGAATAAGTAAGCTCAGAAGCTGCAACAAACAGCCGTCGCCTCCGGCTATGGCCGTCAAGAAAACAAGAAGTTGAAGCCCGTTGATAATTACCGCAATGCTTTCATAACCAGCTCAATCGGACAGTGGTCAGAACCAGTGACCTGATCGTGAATGGTGGCGGAGTGAACAGTCGGCAGCAGGGATTGAGAGGTCAGAAAATAGTCAAGTCTCCAACCGACATTGTTAGCCCGCGCCCCACCCCGATAGCTCCACCAGGAATACTGCTCCTTCTCGGGATGCAGGGTGCGGAAGGTATCAATCAGATCGGCGCTGATATAATTCGTCATTCCCTGACGCTCTTCGAGTGTATAGCCGGCATTTCCTTCGTTTGGTTTAGGGCGGGCCAGATCAATGGGGTTGTGGGCCACGTTCATATCGCCGCAGAGAATAACCGGCTTGGTTGTTTCCAGCTCTTTGATTTTTTCCAGCAGTAGCTGGTCGAATTCCTGTCGCTCATTGAGGCGCGATAAATCATGTTTTACATTCGGGACATAGGTATTGATCAGGAAGAAATCCGGGAACTCCAGAAACTGGAAACGGCCCTCGCAGTCAAAACGCTCGTCACCGATCTTTGTTTCGCAGGCGATAGGGGGTATGCGGGTCAGTGTGGCGGTACCGCTGTAGCCCTTCCTGTCGGCACCATTCCAGTATCCGCGATAGCCCTCCTCCGCACCGATCTGCGCAATTGCCTCCGGAAGATCGTCATTGTGCACTTTGATTTCCTGCAGACATATTACGTCCGGTTTGTGCTCCAGAAGAAAGTCCTCGAAGCCCTTCTTTGCAACCGCCCGAATCCCATTCACATTCCATGATATCAGTTTCATTAATTGGTTCCTTTTGATTGTTCCGATGTCTTAAATTTGGTACCTCTCTATTCAAATCCTATCATGTTTGCGAAAGATTTTTTTGACAGGATAACAGGATCTACAGGATTATTTTGCTTTGTTGTATTGCATTTTCCCATCTCTTCTATGCAACACGAAGTGTTGTTGTCTAAACCAGTGATGACTATCACTCAAACACTAAATGTATGA
>JAQIBS010000152.1 GCA_027858965.1 Kiritimatiellia bacterium | reverse complement strand
CACCGGGTGTCTCTCTCTAAAGTGTCGTTTTGGTTTACAACATAATAGAGGTTTATGCCCGGTGTTTTAAGCATTATTTAGCATTATTTACCCACAGATTCAGCGGAAGACCCTTATTTTTTAACCCACTTTAATATATTAACAATTACCCTGAATTTTAAAGGTTTGCCTCCAAAGACGCAACTTCAATATTGCAGCGGGTATGGGCCGAATGGACTAAATAAGCCCAATGTATATACATTCTGAGACAACACAATACGTTGCATCGCCTCGATGTACCCCTGACGCCGGTGCCGATTAGCCTGATGAAACTTATCAAGAATCACAAGTCCTATTCGCTTTCGCCCTGTACCTAAAAGATGATCAACAGCCTGATGGATGCAATCAGCAACATCAACATGGATATAGTGAGCACCTTCGATAGCCGGTTGCCTAAGATAGACAACATTGGGAAGAGCTGAAATAATCTTTTCCAGGGCTCCTGGATGATCGCGATGTTCATGTGACATACAGATGGTGCCATCAACACGACGTGCCGCAAAATCTTGAATGTATTGGGTTGCTAGTTCCAGTTCTTCTCCGAACTGACCAAGCAAAATCCTGTATCCCCGACTCAGAGCCGCTCGTTCCAATGCAGAGATCCGAGCTTGCGAGAAAGGCAGCTCCGCAGGAGCGGCAATGGAGCCCGCAGGGTGGAATGCCAATATCCAACCGAACAAGCAAAAAAGTGAAACTCTTCGCAATATATGATCCTGCAAATCGTAGTTTTCAGCCTCTCTTGGAGCGAAGCGGCTCTCACCTTGGATATTGGGAGTTCCGTGTTGATTATTGGATATTGAGAAGCACCAGGGATGCATGCTTGACCTGATGTGATGCTTAACTTCGTGCCATTCGGGTCGGCCCTAGCTTCTACGTAAAGCCAAACTATTTCAGCAATATTACTATTCTCGCAATGGAGCTACGGCCGCAGCATTCCTGTATGTCCACCAAATTGGCTCTAGCGGTTTTATCCCAAGCCCTCCGGCAACCTGCATATAGTTCCAGTTAGCCCGTACGAAAGAGGCCGCGTGCAACGCACAGGCAGACGGCTGAAAGCAGCTTTAGACAACATTATTGCGCTGCGCTTCGCGTTCTTTCAATATCCTGCGATTGCTCCACACCTGTTCCGGGTCACGATAAGGGATACCTCGCTTTGTATCTTTAATGAGCTCAAGCTCCTCGCTGACAATCGGCAGATGAATATCCTCAGCCCGAATTGCCGCAATCGTGCCTCCACGCCTGCGCCCTACCGCAGCGGTCTCGCCCACAAAGAATCCGGCCTGCATCAAACCTGAACGAACAGGCAGCGCCGCACAGTATGTCAGTAGCACCCCGCTCTCACTCATAACAGCTCGCACCCGTCGGAAAAAATCCAATGTCCATAACTCCGCATTGCGCTGAGTTGAGAATGCATCCAGAAAGACCACATCAAAAAGGCCCTCCGTCGCGGCTTCAGCCAGTTTATCGCGGGCATCACCATGCAAAAACCCGATAGAGCCAAACTCCCCTGTCCACCTCTTTTCAGCTACCAGGGCACTGGCAATCGCCCGCCAATCAAGAGAGCTGCCTGCATATGGATTAATGCTATCAGCTGCCGCACGTACCACATTAATATCAATCTCCATGGCTTTCACACAGAGCGTTCCTTCTTTAATAGAGTGAGCTTCTTCGCAGGCCGACAACGTGTTATACCCAAGCCCGAAGCAGATATCCAACAAACGCACATCTCCTTTTTTCAGGCGCTCCCGCAATTGCGCCGGTTCAACAAACTTGGAGACCGACTCTGTAACAGCCCCCACCTTTGAATGATAGTGCTCCTTAAACGCCCCGCTCCAGAAGGTTACACTGCCATCATCGGTAGATAACGGCTGAAACCCGGCAGTTTCATTTCTCTGATCTACCTGAGTTTTCTTATGAAATAAATCCCCCTGTTGAACTCCCTGAAAACCCATCTGTTCTATTAAATAGCTTGTAAACTCCCCCTTGGTCATACTCCACTTCGGAGCAATCAAACGATCAGCAGGGGTATCCGTTGTCAATCGCATCAGGGGAATATTCTCAGGAAGCCTGCGAACGACCCCGATAACCCCCTCAGCATACTGATGTTCATTAAGCAAAGGAAAGGGCTTTTCTGCATAAACATCAGCCAGAGTTGAACCTGCTATCACATGCAGATTATGCAGTTTGACTGCCGCAACTGGCAGAGCCGCAATACGCTCGGCACTCAACTGCCATTCAGAGATTCCCTCTCCCGGCAATCCTAGAATCAGATGGACAGCTGACTTAATACCAACTGCGGCAAGACGAACTATCGCATCATGCGAGCACTTCCAGTCATGCCCGCGGTTAACCAGTTTCAGCGTTGAATCATGCGTAGACTGAACTCCGAGTTCAACCCACACATCCACATCCCGGTTTAACTCCTGCAGGAATGAGACAATCTCATCCGGCAAACAATCAGGACGCGTTCCAATACTGAGAGCCGTAAAGTTCTGCATCTCCAACAACTCACTGATTTGGTCCTGAAAGCACCCTGGATCTGTAAAAGTTCCGGTATATGCCTGAATATAGAGCATAAATTTATAGGCTCCATAGCGCCGCCGGGCAAAACCGGCAGCCGCTTCAACCTGCTCCGTCAGTGTCTGCGCGCCGGATATCTGCATGGCCCGGCCACCATCCTCTGCACAAAAGGCACATCCTCCACCACCATCAAACCCGCGATTGGGACAGCTATGGCCTAAATCTACCGGAACCCGGTAAAGAGCCTCGCCATAACGCTTCTTCATAAATTCTTTATAGCTCAGATATGGATTTTTAAAATTCATTAAAATTAACATTATCAAACTTACCCCTCCGCGTCCACTCAGCCCACGCGAAACAACTACGACATGTCATGCTGCATATGCAGAGCTGCTATTTATAAATTTCAGAACTCTCGCATTTTAGAACTTCTTAACTTTGCCCCATAAAATCAACGAAGAGCCGAAATTGCCAAAATCTTACAGAAATGTAACATTTTTAACCAAAAAAAATCCGCAATTTGGACTGTACATTCAGGGCCTTCAATTCTATAATCATTTGCCATATAAATTTTACACACTTAATGGAGTTTTATAATGGCAATCCTTGCACAAGGTTTGGTTTTGTTGATAGCAGGAATGGGCATTGTTTTTGCCTTTCTGACTATGCTTGTATGCGTTATGTCGGCATCCTCAAAAATTATACCGAAGTTCAATCATATCCTTCCTGATGAACAACCTAAAAAAAGAGCGGCTCAATCAGCAGCGTTATCACAGGACGATACCGCAATCGCCATTGCAATTGCAGCGACAGTAGCCCAATCAGCTTAATTTACTACACACCTTCACACCTATTTAAAATCACCCAAGGAGATATATTGTGGCAAAAAAACCAATAAAAATAATGTGCACCGCATTCCGCGACGGCTTTCAGTCATGCTACGGAGCTCGCGTTTTCACCGAAGATTTCATGCCGGCTGTAGAAGCCTGTAAAGAGGCAGGAATTACTCACTTTGAAGCCGGTGGCGGCGCCCGTTTTCAATCGTTATTCTTTTATTGCAATGAGAATGCCTTTGACATGATGGACCGCTTCCGCGAAGTTGCCGGACCTGATGCCAATCTCCAGACACTGGCCCGCGGTGTTAATGTTGTTGGACTGGACTCACAGCCACGCGATATCATTGACCTGCACGCACGCATGTTCAAAAAACACGGTATAACCACAATTCGTAACTTTGACGCCCTCAACGATGTCAACAACCTGATCGACAGCGGCAAATCCATTCACGACGCTGGTCTCAAACATGAAGTCGTTGTCACAATGATGGAGCTTCCTCCCGGATGCGAAGGTGCTCACACATCTGAATTCTACATTCAGGTACTGCAGGGCATTCTGGATGCTGGCATCCCTTATGACAGCGTCTGTTTCAAAGATGCATCAGGAACCTCCACCCCCGCTAAGGTCTACGAGACCATAAAAAAGGCTCGCAAGCTCCTGGGTGATGACATGAACATTGTTTTCCACTCCCATGAGACAGCCGGTATCGGCACCGTGGGTTACAAAGCGGCTATTGAAGCCGGTGCCAGCCAGATCGACTGTTCGATCGTTCCTATGTCGGGAGGCACCTGTCAGCCCGACATCGCAACAATGTGGCATGCCATGCGCGGCAGCGGATATGATCTGGATATCGACATCGATAAGATCATGAAAGCTGAGCTCATTACAAAAGAGTGCATGAAAGACTATTTTCTCCCGCCTGAAGCTAAAGCGGTTGAGCCGATGATCCCATGGTCACCAATGCCGGGCGGCGCTCTGACAGCCAACACCCAGATGCTGCGTGACAATAATCTGATGGATAAGTATACCGACTGCATCGCCGCCATGGGCGAAGTTGTACGTCGCGGTGGTTTCGGAACATCCGTTACACCTGTCAGCCAGTTCTACTTTCAGCAGGCTTTCAACAACGTTCTCTTCGGCAAATGGAACAAAATCGCTGAAGGTTACGGAAAAATGGTTCTCGGTTACTTCGGTAAGACACCATGCGCACCTGATCCTGAGATCGTTAAACTTGCCTCTGAGCAGCTCAAACTTGAGCCCACCACAGAAAAAGCTGTCGATATCAACGACCGTGATCCCTCCAAGGGCATTGAGTCAGCCAAGAAATTACTTACAGATAACGGCATCACTGACTTCAGCGAAGAGAACATCTTTATCGCTGCGACCTGTAAGGAAAAAGGCATTCAGTTCCTCAAGGGCGAAGCCAAGGTTGGCGTACGTAAAGGAGCACAGAAAGCTGCCGCTCCGGCCACTGGCGCATCCGATGGATACACCATTACCGTTAACGGCAAAGCCTACGGCGTTGAGCTCAAAGGTGACAAAGCTACCGTCAACGGCAAAGAGTATGCCATTGACATTGCCGCAGGCATCTCCAAAGATTCTGTCACTCCGGCCGCCTCATCCGGCGGAAGCGAGACTGAGGTTAAAGCCTCAATACCCGGAACTGTGTTGCGCATCAGCGTAAGTGCTGGCGACAGCATCCGCGAAGGCGATGAACTTCTGGCCCTTGACGTTATGAAAATGGAAACACCTGTGGTAGCCCCCTGCTCAGGAACTGTTAAATCGGTCCTGGTTAACCAGAGCGACAAAATCAACACAGGCGACATGCTTGTCACGATTGGCTAATTCATTCTTTAAACGTATGCGGAGGCAACCCCTCCGCTTTTAACCAGAAATATAAACTGGAACTCATTTATGAAAAAAATATTTCTAACCTGTGCAGCGGCTCTGACGCTCTGTTTTTCTCAGGCTATTGCTGCTGACCATGATCACACCCACGATCATGATACCATTACCAACGTGGCAGCGGGTCATGCTCACGAAAATTCAGAGGTCACAACCTCTGCACCTGTCGGTGGTAACTGGCATGACACACTGGATAAAGTCAAAAACCTGGCTGCCACAACCGGCATCCAAGGATTCTTTAACACAGAACCACCAAAATACGTCACAGAGGGCTTCTATAAACCTACCGGTCAGAGAGTCGCAGGCCATGAAGTTCATATCATCGGCGGATTGCCATACGGTGCTGGCCAGGCCATTATGATGGTGATCTGCCTCGGGTTGATCTACCTCGCCATTGTTAAAGGATTTGAGCCTCTGCTGCTACTCCCCATCGGATTCGGTGGTCTGCTGGCCAACATGCCCTATGCTAATGTGGCGGCACCTCCCCTTGTTGAGATGATTCAGGGACTGCCAACCGTTATGGAACCGGGTGGATACCTCTACTACTTCTTTGATTTCGGAGTTGAAACCGGTCTTTTCCCGATCCTTATCTTTATGGGTGTGGGTGCTATGACCGACTTTGGACCGCTGATTGCCAACCCGCGCACAGCATTGCTGGGTGCATCGGCCCAGTTTGGAATTTTCGTGGCGCTCTTCGGGTCCCTGGCACTCTCTCAGGCAAGCGGAGGCTCAATTAATTTCGGACTCAAAGAGGCTGCCTCCATCGGCATTATCGGTGGAGCCGACGGCCCGACCGCAATTTGGCTGACCTCAAAACTTGCTCCGCATATTCTGGGAGCAGTTGCTGTAGCGGCCTACTCCTACATGGCACTTGTACCGATTATCCAACCACCAATCATGCGTGCCCTTGTTCCTGCTAAAGAGCGCGCCATTGTGATGAATCAGCTTCGCCACGTATCCCGTATGGAGAAGGTATGTTTCCCATTGATGGTGCTTCTGCTCTGCGCATTGCTGCTTCCCAGCGCCGTTCCGCTGGTAGGTGCCTTGATGCTTGGCAATTTATGCCGCGAGGTTGGTCCCTCTGTAGCACGTCTATCCGACACCATGTCCAATGAACTGATCAATATCGTCACAATCCTGCTCGGTCTCTCAGTTGGTTCAAAGCTGGCCTGCGAGAAATTCATGACAGGTGAGACTCTTGGTATCCTCGGACTTGGCCTGATCGCATTCGCCTGCGGAACAGCAACCGGTTGCATCATGGGACGTTTAATGAATAAATTATCAAAAGAACCGATCAACCCACTAATTGGCGCTGCTGGAGTTTCGGCAGTTCCAATGGCAGCCCGTGTTGCTAACAAGGTAGGTCTTGAATCCAACCCGACAAACTTCCTGCTCATGCACGCCATGGGTCCGAATGTTGCCGGTGTTATTGGCTCTGCTGTTGTTGCTGGTGTTCTCTATACACTCTGCAAATAACCCTGCGCCAACTGGAGCAAAGGGCGATGCGGTGCAAACCGGATCGCCCTTTTATTTTTAGAGGGCAGACACAAGGCCTGCCCCTACTAAACCCCGTACGGGCGACATTCTTGTCGCCCCAGCGTGAACAACCATGAATTTATCAATCACAGCCACTACGCCGCTCATCGGAGCAATCACCCTTCCTGGCGACAAATCCCTCTCACACCGTGCGGCCCTCTTTGCATCTATGGCAGAGGGAACCAGCACTGTACAGCGATTCCTGGTTTCAGGGGTAACCCATGCCATGCTCCGTTCTCTCACAGCACTTGGCATTGAATGGAAGCTTGAGGGAGATACCCTGACCGTAACAGGTAAAGGGATCACCGGATTCAATCCTCCTGCTGAATCACTAAATTGTGGAAACTCCGCTACCACAATCCGTATGTTGGCTGGCGCACTGGCCGCCAGTGGAACTCCCGGTGTGCTGGACGGCTCAGAGGGTCTGCGCTGTCGCCCCATGGACCGCATTATCGAACCGCTGGCTGAAATGAATGTGCCGCTCACATCTTCTAACAACTGTGCCCCGCTCACAATGACAGAGCGGAACGCCGCAACAAAGCTCAAAGCTACAAATTACAAGCTGCCGGTCGCCAGTGCCCAGGTAAAATCGTGCCTAATTCTAGCGGCCCTGGATGCCGACGGCACCACCACCCTCCAGGAGCCCGGACCCTCCCGCGACCACACAGAACGCATGCTCAGCGCCATGGGGGCCGCCATTACAACGGAGGCGCCTTACACCGTTAAGGTTGAACCTCTCTCAAAACCTCTCTCCCCCCTGGACATCACCCTTCCCGGTGATATCTCATCAGCCGCCTTTATGCTCGTGGCAGCCGCGATTGTCCCCGGCTCTGAACTTACGATCAGAGATGTCGGAATCAACCCCACCCGAACTGGTATCATTGATGTCCTGCGTGAGATGGGCTCTGAAATAATCATCCTGAACAAACGTGTATCCTACGGAGAGCAGGTTGGTGACATCACCCTCAAAGCAGCCCCTCTCAAAGCGATTGAGGTCAGTGGCGACACCGTGGTACGCATGATCGATGAATTTCCGGTCTTCTCTATTGCCGCTACCTATGCAGAAGGAACAACTGTTGTGCGTGAGGCCGAAGAGTTGCGTCACAAAGAGAGCGACCGCATCACCATTCTTTGCAACGAACTCAAAAAACTGGGCGTTGAACTGGAAGAGTATCAGGATGGATTCGCTATCAAAGGAGGAACCATCAAAGGCGGAGAGTGCGAATCCCATGGCGACCACCGCCTGGCAATGTCGCTGACCCTCGCCGGACTGCAGTCACCCAACCCGGTCACTGTTCAGAACGCCGAGATTCTCAATGAGTCCTTCCCTGAATTTGCCACAAACCTCGAAAAACTCGGTTGCCGCATGTAGATCGAGAGAATCGAGATAGTTCAATAAACGCTAACCCTTCAACAATTTCAACCTTTTAACCCCTTTAACCTCTTTAACCTTTTAAACCCTTTAACCTCTACCATGAAAACATCTGATTTTAATTTTGATTTACCTGAAGAGCTGATTGCGCAGGAACCACCTGCTGAACGCGGTGCATCCCGTATGCTCGTACTGCACAGGGATTCAGGTAAAATTGAACACCGCATGGTATCTGATATCATTGAGTACTTGAATCCCGCAGACCTGATGGTACTCAACAACACCAAAGTTTTTCCCGCTCGTTTAAAAGGCGGCTGGGCCGACACCGGAGGAGCTCTGGAGCTCCTGCTTCTGCAACCTCTGCCGATGACCGAGAGCATGCAGGACTCCGCCCCTGAGCAGGTTTGCTGGCGCTGTCTAAGTGGATCAGGGCGCAAAGTCCGCCCCGGGCTGGAAGCTCTCTTTGCACAGGGCAACCTCAAAGCGCAAATCATTGAACGTCATGATGAGGGAATCTGCAAAGTTATATTCTGTTCACAGCAACCTTTGATGGAGATCCTGGACAACCACGGGCTGACTCCAGTACCACCCTATATCCATCGTGACGGAGATGAGCGCCAGACACGCCTTGACCGCGAACGTTATCAAACGATCTATGCCCAGGAGACCGGTGCTGTGGCAGCTCCAACTGCGGGACTGCACTTTACAGACAAGCTCTTTGCCGCATTGGACAAAAAAGGGGTAAAACGCGAATATGTAACATTGCATGTGGGCCCCGGAACCTTTAAGCCGGTTAAAGCCGATATCGTTGAAGAACACCGCATGGATGCCGAACGATACTCTGTCAGTTCCGAGTGCGCGCAGAAAATCAAAGCCTGCCACAAACATAGCGGGCGGGTGGTATGTGTAGGCAGTACAACGGTACGCACACTGGAAAGCGTTGCAGCTAACAACAGCGGCACTGTGGTTGAAGAATCAGGCGAAAGCTCAATATTCATCTACCCACCCTATGAATTCAAAGCGGCAGATGTAATGCTGACAAACTTTCACCTGCCGCAGTCAACTCTGATTATGATGGTGGCCGCACTGGCAGGCCGCGAGCTGATAATGGAAGCATATACCGAAGCTATCAAAAAGCGCTACCGCTTCTTCAGTTATGGCGACTGCATGCTGATTCTTTAACCTGGATATTGGGAGTTCGTTTTTGGATATTGGATATTCAACTTTTTACACGCGCCCTCTTCCAGAGGCACGTCCTGCACCATGAGCTGGTATTCGGTTGTAGGTTGCTCTGCATTTTTGCTACCAGCTACAGACTACCAGCTAGAGCCCATTCGAAAAGGGTTGTATGTTCGAGAAGTCGAAATAGTCGAAGGAATACATACTTTTACACGTACTCGTACACGCGAAACGGAACGTAGTGCAGTAGGGCTGCCCCGAAGCGGGCGGCAACGGAGCCGTAAGGCGTAGAGGCAATCTCCAAAAACTAGGGTGGGGATAGAGGGA
>JAQIBS010000124.1 GCA_027858965.1 Kiritimatiellia bacterium | reverse complement strand
TAGTATTTGAGGATTTTAGTACCTCTCTTCTTATATACTATCCTGTTTGCGTCGCATTTTTTTAGAAAGTATTACTTGATTAACATGATTATTTTAAAAGAGTCTTCGACTTCCTTTTCAATTTTAAAGCATTTCTCATACACAAATTCAAGATACCCAAACCCCATTGTATAGTATACTTTATATGCACAGCCGATAATATTCTCAGTCAATTCATCATTTTTCATGTCTACCTATTCCTTATCATGTTAATCATGTAATCCTGTCAGAAAATATTCTTCTGTTACTTACTGCCTATTTGGTTCCGGCATCGATATCGAATTTAATTCGATGGTTGCTATGTCCGATAGCGATAGCGATCCCGATACCGAGTAGCGATGATTCACCCATTAAAAAGTCGGAAGAATCGCATTTTAGCACTTTAGAACTTCCCCTTATTATTTATGCTGGAAATTAATGAAAGAAGAGGGCACAATATACGCCAAACCAAAAAAGGGAACTAATATGCCAATATATGAATATGCATGCGGAAAATGCAAAAGTCATTTTGAACACTTTGCACGAAGTTTATCGGACCAGCCAAAGAAGTGCCCGGAGTGTGGTTCAAAACGGGTCACGAAACAGTTTTCCTCCTTTGCAACCACAAAAACATTTCAGCTGGCCTCTGGACACAGCAAAAGCTCCAAGGCCCCTGCCAAAGCCGCAGCCAGCCCGGCAGCCAGCCCGGCAACTTGCCCGGCAGCCAAAAGTTCCAAGGCTGCAGCCTGCCCGGCAGCCGGAAGTTGTGAAAAGAGCAGCTGTGGAGCCAAGTAATGAACTCCATCAAACCCCTGCTGGATGACATTATTAACGGATACAGAGCCTCAGTCAATGAGATTATACAGTTACTGAAATCCACCGGAGACGAAGAAGAACTAATCTATTCAACAGCACTGAATCTGACAAAAGAACTGCATGGCAATCTGATTTATTTGCGTGGGCTGATTGAATTTTCAAACTGGTGTACTAACAGCTGCCTCTACTGCGGAATCCGTGCGGGAGCCACAGGATTTAAACGCTATCGCATGACTCAGGATGAAATCGTCGAAACAGCGCAATACATCAAAGCATCAAACTGCGGCACTGTTGTTCTGCAATGCGGTATTGACCCGTTTTTCACCACCAATGTTCTAGCAGATATTATCACGGCCATTAAAGCCACGACCGGTTTAGCGGTAACCCTCTCAATCGGAACCAAAAGCTATGACGACCTGGCCCGTCTTAAAAATGCCGGAGCAAACCGTTTCCTGCTGCGCTTTGAGAGCTGCCAACAATCCATATTCAAGAGAATTCATCCTGATGAATCCTTTGAAGAGAGGGTTGAGTGCATCAGGAACCTACAGAAGCTGGACTATCAGACGGGTAGCGGTTTTATGATTGGGTTACCCGGAGCTGATCTGAAAATAACCGCGCGGGATATTCTTTTCACAAAAGAACTTGAGCTGGATATGATCGGTTGCGGGCCCTTTATACCGAGTCCTCAGACCCCACTCAGCGACGAATCTATCCTTGATGACTATAGCATTTATTATAAAACCATGGCGTTGGTCCGCATATTAAATCCACAAGCCCACATACCGGCTGCAACTGCCTTCGATTCACTTAAAGAGGATGGTCGTGATGAGGTTATAAAATGTGGAGCCAATGTTTTTATGCCCAATTTCACACCGGAAAGATTTAAAGAGAACTATAAACTCTATCCCGGCAAATCCCAGGTTGATACATCAACAGATATTTACGATGCGGTTAAAACCAGAATTGAAGACCTTGGCCGCAGTGTCAGCAGCGGTGTCGGCCATGCATTGAGGATGAGTTAAGAAGTTCTAAAGTGCGCGAGTTCTAAAGTGCGCGAGTTTGCGGGAGAAAAAAACATACTTATAAAACAAGAACTTAAGAGAATAGAAACTACAATTATGAATACAATCACAGTTAACGGAAAAGAGTATCCGCAATCAGAGAGTCGTTCCCTGATGGCGGTTTTTAATGAGCTGGAAATCACCCCGAAACAAATGGCAGTTGAATTAAACGGAGAGATCATACCTCGCGATGCTCTCGAAAATACCCCCATTAATGCAGGTGACACAATTGAAATCATTCAATTTGTAGGCGGCGGGTGATTTTATACTGCTCCAGAGAGAATTATTTGTTAATATTCAGCCAAATTTTATTGAACGTTCAGGAATACAAAAAATGAAATCACTAACAATCGCAGGACGCACATTCAACTCCAGACTCTTTATCGGAACCGGTAAATTCGGGTCGCATGATATTATGCGACAAGCTATCGAATCATCAGGGTCAGAACTGGTAACAGTAGCACTGCGCAGGGTGGACCTGGACAAAGAACCGGAAAACGATCCGCTTATTTCAAAGCTCGATCAGGACAAAATTGTCATAGTTCCCAACACCAGTGGAGCTCGAACCGCAGAAGAGGCTGTCAGAATTGCACGACTGGCTCGTGCTGCCGGCGGTTTTGACTGGATCAAACTTGAGCTGACCCCCAATTTACATCACCTACTGCCTGATCCCATCGAAACACTTAAAGCCACGGAAATTCTTGTTAAAGAAGGTTTTATAGTGATGCCCTATATGAACGCAGACCCAGTTCTGGCAAAACGGCTGGAGGAGGCGGGAGCGGCGGTGGTAATGCCTTTAGCCGCCCCTATCGGGACAAATCTTGGTCTGCGCAATAAGGATATGATTCAAATAATCATAGACAACTCTCAAGTTCCGGTTGTGGTTGATGCCGGTCTGGGAATGCCATCGCATGTGGCGGAAGCCATTGAAATGGGAGCCGACTTTGTTCTGATAAACACCGCTATTGCAGCAGCAGCAAATCCGGTTAAGATGGCTAATGCATTCGCAAAAGCCATTGCGGCAGCAGAGGAAGCCATGGAAGCAGGGCCACGTGCCCCGCAGAGTGCGGCCAGCGCCTCATCCCCCCTCACGGGTTTCCTGTGGAGTAAATAGGGGTTAGGAAGTTGAAGAGTGAAATGCTGAAAAAATTTCTCAATCTACTGGAAAACAGCAGAGGAATGATTCACTGCAGCATCATGCTTCTGACAATGGACAAAAAAGAACTTTTCCTTGAAGCCGAGACCACAGTACTTATCAGAGGGGAATCGGGCACAGGAAAAGAACTGATTGCCTCAGCCATTCATTACAACAGCGCCAGAAAAGACCGTCCGTTAATAAAAGTCAATTGCGCTGCGCTGAGTGATTCTATGCTGGAGCAAGAACTTTTCGGTCATGAAAAGGGTGCCATTACCAGCATATCCTTCAAACGTATCGGTCGCATTGAAGAGGCTGAAGGCGGCACTCTTTTTCTTGATGAACTTGGAGATTTCTCTTCGTCCATTCAAATAAAATTTCTAC
Source organism: Kiritimatiellia bacterium (assembly GCA_027858965.1). Taxonomy (GTDB): domain Bacteria; phylum Verrucomicrobiota; class Kiritimatiellia; order RFP12; family UBA1067; genus M55B167. The sequence goes on along the minus strand of JAQIBS010000124.1, from coordinate 11,486 downwards.
GGTTAATTAAAGAGCATGAGTATGAACGCATCGGCAGCAACACCCCCATTAAGGCCAATATCCGAGTGATTGTCGTAACTAACAGAAACCTTGAGGATGCCGTAAGTGAAAAGCGTTTCCGTGATGACCTCTATTACAGCATTAATGTGTTTCCCATTACACTCCCCCCATTACGGGAACGCCGTACCGATATTCTGCTTCTTGCAAATCACTTTGTCTCGAAATATTCTCACAGGATGGGCAAATCGATAAAACGAATCAGCACCTCGGCCATAAATATGCTGATGACTTATCACTGGCCCGGTAATGTCCGAGAACTGGAAAACAGCATTGAACACGCTGTATTATTATGCGCTGCCGATGAACAGACAGCCGGAACCCCACTGGGAAATATTTTTATCCTTCCATATCTGCGGTTTCATCTCACCCTGATACCAGCTGAGTTTTACAGCCGGCATGTCACCGCGTGGACCGTATTCATAGTGGGCGGACATTGAAGCCGGGGCCAATTCAGGATGCGGCGGCGGGCCGGCGGCCTCGATGGACAGAGGGGCATCTATTTTCAGCGCCCAGAAGGGTAGATCATTATAATGCGAACCCAAGTCACTCATTGTCCCGCTGCCGAAGTCCCACCATCGATACCATTTTGGTCCGGGGAAATAGGCACTGTGAAACGGCCGTTCCGGCGCTGGCCCGAGAAACAAATCCCAATGGAAATATGCGGGCGGCGTTTGCGCTTCTTTAGGGCGCTCCTGCAATGCCAAAATGTCGCCAAACTTCGCTGCCGGCTCAGGACTCTGCAATCCCCAGGCCCGTGACACCCAGACGTGGGCTTCGGTCACAGGACCAATCGCCCCTCCCTGGATCAACTCCACGACGCGACGATAATTTGCTCCGGCATGGATCTGCGTCCCCATCTGGGTCGCCACTTTTGCTTTCTTGGCGGCCTCACTAATAATCCGTGTCTCCCGAACATTGTGGGTAAGCGGCTTTTCACAATATATGTGTTTACCAGCCTTGAGTGCGGGCAGAGTGGCCAGCGCGTGGGTGTGTTCGGCGATGCTCACCACCACAGCATCGTAATCCTTCATCTCCGCATAGAGTTGTCTGAAATCGATGAACTTCCTAGCATCCGTATATTTTGCCGCCGCGGCATTTAGATTGTTTTCGTTTATATCGCAGAGCGCTACGATGTGTTGCTCACCATTCGCTGTGACGGCTGCCAGATTACCGGCCCCGCGTCCCCCGCATCCGATCACCGCGATGTTTAATTTGCAAATACTTTAAACGCTTCGCTTGTGATATGTTGAAGGTGGACAAGAAAAGATGTGGATAAGCACTGATATTCCATACCGGCCACACAACTGGCACAGATTCATTCAGTGGAGCCGAATTAGGTTGTAGTTTAAGAACAAGGGTGATTGCGAGATGAAAATTTTGATGAAGGGAGGTTCTTGCTCTGTATACTCTATCCTGCTCTCGCACCCCATAAACTCCAAGGAAAGATGGGTGGGCTGGGCGGACTTTGATTTTTGAGGCAAAGCCGGTCCAGCGAAGCGGGACAAAAAGCTCGTCCGCATCGCCCACGCACCTTTCCGCCGCCTTCACACTCTTATTCTTGCAAAAACCATCATCTTCCCCTATATTTCTCACATTATCAAATCAGGGGAAATTCTTTATGAAATCAAACGGACTTACGGCAACAATCTTCACAGCGGCAATCCTTTTCTGTACACAGATCGGCACAGCAGCATCGGATCTATACGTATCACCCAGGGGCGATGACGCAAACCAGGGCACAAAACGAGCCCCTTTTGCAACACTCCAGAGAGCGCGTGATGCAACGCGCATGCTCTCTGCTGAGGACAAGAAAGAGGGTATCACCATTCACCTCAAAAAAGGAATTCACCCTCTCTCAGAAGCGCTAATCCTGACATCAGCGGACTCAGGCTACTCAGCTGAGGCCCCTGTCATATGGAGCGGCGAAAAAGGCAGTGTCATCAGCGGCGGAAAAGAGATCACCGGCTGGGTAGAATCCGAAAACGGCATCTGGAAAACCAGAATTGACTGGCTGCAAGCTGAAAACCTCTTTTACTCACTCTTTGCCGATGGCAAACGTCTCACTCGCGCCCGTACCCCTGATGCCGGAACCTATCATTACACCCAGCAGCTTCTGTATGACAAGAAGAGCGGCAGGTCATGTACCGGAATGATTTATTACCCTGAAACCATTCCTGATGATATCCAGAGCTCAGATGCGCACATTGTTCTCTTTCACAAATGGGTGAGCTCTCAAAACTTTGTACAAAGCATAGACAAAAAACTCAACAAAATTATGTTCACCAGTCCAGCCGGAATTTTTCTCTTTGATCCGGAAAGTCGCTTCTATGTCGAAGGAGTTCGCTCGGCACTGACATCACCCGGAGAGTGGTTCCTTGACCCGCAGAACAAAGAGTTGTTGCTTATCCCGCCGCAAGGAATGAATCCCAATAAAATGGAGATCATTGCTCCAGTTGTAAGAACAGCCCTTGTTCAGATTAAAGGAAATTCCAAGGGAGATGAAAAGGTTAAAAACCTGATTTTTGAAAAGATATCTTTTGAATATGCGGATGCCAATATAGCAAAGGGCCATCCAAAAAGCGTTCAGGGTGCCCATGTGCAGCGTGGAGCATTTAATGCCGAGGGAATGCAAAACTCCATCATCCGCGATTGCACCTTCACCAGGATTGGCGAAAATGGCATATGTCTGCTAAATGGCTGTCGTAACAACCTGATTGAACGCAACCACATCTATGACATGGGATGTGGCGGCGTATATATGCCTGAGCAGAAACCAGGCAAGCTTACAGAGAACAATCTCTGTGGGTATAACACGGTCTGCGAAAACCTGATTCACGACGGAGGCATCATATTCCGTGCTGGAGTCGGCGTATTCCTGGGTGGCAATGCCAGCTACAACAAGGTTCTCCACAACGAAATATTTAATCTAAGCTGGATGGGAGTTCATGCTGGCTGGAGCTGGTCAGGGCTGGCTGCCACAGCTACTCATCACAACAATATCGGCTTCAACCACATTCACCACATTGGAAACGGCGTGCTCTGTGACATCGGCGGCATCTACACTATCGGGGTTTCAACTGGAACGGTACTGCATAACAACTTAATCCATGATATCACCCGCTACACACGCGGTCGCACAGGATATGGCGCATGGGGTATATATAACGACGCCGGAAGCTCTCAGATAACAGTAACCAGCAATGTTGTCTACAACACACAGGATGGCGGCTATCATCTGCACAACGATGGTTACCCCTGGGGTGACAAGGCCTATAACAACATCTTTGCTATCGCCGATTCAGCACAGCTCAAACGTGGCAACATTAAAGACACCACCAACGGATTGCATCTTGTGTTTGAAAACAACATCGTTTATTGCACCAACAACCTTACCTACGGTGGTGGCAACTGGAAAACCAACAGTGTGTTCTCATGCAACTACAACTGCTTCTACTCCACCTCGGACAAAGCACTGGACTTTGCAGGGTATGATTTCAGAACATGGCAGAAGGCAGGCAAAGATGTCAACAGCATGATTGCCAATCCTATGTTCAAGGATGCTGAACACTATGATTTTCATATCTCACCTCTCTCGCCTGCCATCACACTCGGTTTCAAACCATTCGACTATACCCTTGCAGGTCTTTCAAAGGGCAATCCCCTGCGCAAACTTGTATCGAAATATGAATTCCGTCCGATTGAAGTTGCCCCCGTTGACAATCGTCCATTTAAACTTGATGAAGGATTTGAGACCTCGGAATCCGGCGACTCGCCGCGGGCAAGCTATGTTTCAAAACGCGTTGATAACAAAGGATTCTTTGTCTCTGCCGAACAGGCCGCCACCGGCAGGCACTCATTAAAAGTTGCTGATGGTCCAGGACTGAAGTACTCCTATGACCCTCACCTCTGCTATAACCTGCCGAGCAAGGATGGCACATGGAAGGTCGCCTTTGATATGTTCCACACAAAGGGAGCCAAAATCAATTTTGAAAGCAGAGAGTACCCCAAGGGGGAACATTTTCAAAACGGTCCATCCTTTCAGGTTAAAGGTGACAGCACCATCACTGTTGGAAACAAGAAATTCACAATCAAACCTAACACATGGACATCCTTTGAAATTCTCTGTACACAGGGTGATGGTGTATGGGCTACATGGGAGCTGAAAATAAATGCAGGCATGAGTGATGAGCAAAGCTATTTCGGATTTGTATCGAATGCTGCTTTCAAAGAACTCACCTGGTTTGGCTTTATCTCGCCTGATAAAAAAGAGAGCGTTGTATATATTGACAATTTGATTGCCGAGATGTTGTAGAAAGTAGGACGTAGGATGTTGGACGATTGAGGTGCCCCTTCAGGGCACATATTTTTTTTCACATCCTTTACCCCGGGCGTTGCCCGGGGCTGACATTGATTAGCCCCTTCGGGGCAAAATTCATCACCCCGCCCCAACGGGGCAGGTTAACCTTAGCTCAGGGCAACGCCCTGGGTAAAAACATCGCAACGCCAGCCCCAACGGGGCGGGTTCACCTCAGCCCGGGGCAACGCCCTGGGTAAACGTCCAGCAACATCATGTGGCCTGAAGGGTCACCTCAACCCATAACCTCCAAGGCAGGTGTGTGGAGCAGCGCGGATTTTGGTTTTTGAGGCGATAGCCGTACCCGCGCAGCGGGTCAAAAAACTCCTCCGCGTCGTTCCACACACCTGCCGCCGCTTACAGCGGCGTAATCACAAACCCAAAACGTTTCGGTTCAACCTTGATAATATATTTCTCCATGGCCTTGGGACCGCAACTGCCATTACCAAGAGGGGCCTGCTCTAAATCAATGTTTACGATCGTATTAGGAATCTTCTTAAGATCATAGGGATGTTTCGCCTCATCGAGATTATCGGTTGTATAATGCTTAACCGAACAGTTCAACGACTGTGCGCCAGTCACCTTAAATCCGCAATCGCCGTTCTTGAGAGTCATCCAGCGCACATCTGTTTTATTGCCATTTTCCTGAGGATAGGGATAGTTGACAAACTGATCATCCACTGTCCCGCTGTACACCCCGAAAAGAGCACTGGTTTTACGATCACTGTAGGATTCCTGTGGACCCCGTCCGTACCACTCAAAATCTTCAAATCCTTCAGGTGTAATCATCTCATAACCAACGCGGGGAAGATAGGGTAGACTCCCGAATGGCTTGATCAAAGCATCCACCTCAACAACACCGGAGCCGTAAATGGTATAGCGTTCGGCAATATTGAAGCCAAACTCCCATTTGCCTTTACCGGCTCTCTCCTGCCGGACAACTGTGACCACTACTGCATTATGTTCTGTAACAGCATCAAATTTCCTGAGCGTTGATTTCAACTCCTTAAGTTTACCCTGCTTTTTGAAAACGTTACGCCGATCATTATCAATCACCGCCCGCCATGTCGTAAACTTCGGCCCCTGCACAAGCAATGATTTACCTTCATACTCAAAGTAATCAATAATACCGGTTTTCCTGTTAAAGGTCAGTGCGAAATTATTTCCACTGATCACAGTAATATCATCGGTAGAAGCAACAAATGGAACAGGTTTTTCAACAGACTGTGTAATATCAAAACTATACGGTTGCAGAATACTCTGTTCATAGGCAACGACAAAACCTTTGTCACCCCAAAGAGTCTTGTCGCGTTGACGGGCACGCACGACAAAAACATACTCACTCCCAATCTCAAGAGCCAGACACTCTGGGGGAATACCAACTAAGGCCAGCTCGCGTGGCATAATCAGAGGAACAATAAGTTCGCCATCATCCACAGCAACGCCATCCCGACGAAGCTCCCAGGTGAAGTAATAGCCAGAGGTATCCTTGAAATAAAAGGCATTAAAGATCTCAACCGCAGCGTCCTTCATACTAAAAGAAAAGTCCTGATAGGCCTTTTTAACTTCCAGTATCTTGGCATTCAAAGAGCGATCAGGAAAGACAACGCCATTCAGACAGAAATTGCCATCATTGGGCGAGTCACCAAAGTCACCGCCATAGGCCCAGAAGGGCTTAGCGTCCGGCCCTGTATGAATCAGTCCCTGATCAACCCAGTCCCAGATACAGCCGCCAACCAAGGCGGGATATTTGTTATAGACATCCACATACTCCTGCAGATTGCCGATTGCATTACCCATTCCATGGGCATATTCATTCAGCAGAAACGGGCGTTTTTCTCCTTCAAAAACCGCCTGTTTCTCAAGACCTTCGACAGGCATATAGCGATTAGTTCGTTTACCGAGATAGCCACCGCCGAGAATATCGCAGTTGAGAGGTCCATATGCAAAGTGGTAGTGAGTCGGGCGGGTTTTGTCGCGGGCATGTACAAACTCATTCATTGCCGTAATATTCTCACCTGTACCGGCCTCATTGCCGTGCGACCAGATAACCACCGAGGGATGATTCTTATCGCGTTCAACAACCATTCGAGAACGCTCCAGATGCTGATCTTTCCACTCGGGTCGTATTGCCAGAGTCTCTTCCTTATACCCCATCCCATGGCTCTCCACATTGGCCTCATCAATTACCAGAATTCCATATTCATCACAGAGATCATAAAAGTATTCATCATGTGGATAGTGAGCGGTTCTGACTGTATTGATGTTATACTGTTTATAGAGTTCAACATCCAGCTTTGTCATTTCACGGCGGATATGCTTACCCTCCAGCGGATCATGTTCAACACGGTTAACACCTTTTACAATAATCGACTTTCCATTAAGAAAGAGCTCCTGCCCCCGAACCTCAACCTTTCTGAAACCGAAGCGTGACGTAAGCACCTCAATCACGGCTCCGCCAATGCTACGTTGAATCAGATATACCTGATAAAGAGATGGTCTTTCATGACTCCATAGTGCGGGTGAATCAACAGGAACAGAGAGGTTTAATATTTTTTCCTCTCCGGCATGGAGCAAACCGATCCACTTTTTAACTGAAGCTACCATTTTACCTTCAGTATCAACCAGAATAACTTCCACAGACTCCGGAACCATATCGCCATCAGCATAGTTACGCAGTTTTATCTCTGCATTAAATACAGCATCATCCAGCTCTTTGTCGAGATCCGCAGTCAGAAAAAAGTCGCGTATATGTGTTTTGGGTGTGGCAAAAAGAAATACATCACGATAGATACCGCTCAAACGCCAGCCATCCTGATCTTCGAGATAACTTCCATCACACCAGCGAAAGACCTGCACTGCCATCTTATTAACACCGGGTTTTAGATATTTCGTCAGGTTAAACTCTGCGGGAGTGCGGCTGCACTGACTGTAGCCCACCTTTTCTCCATTAATCCAAAGATAAAAAGCCGAGTCAACACCACCGAAGTGAATAAAAATCTCACGTCCCTTCCAAAGTTGACCCACTCCAAAGAGAGTTGAAGGCAGAGAAAATTCCGTGCGGTATGAGCCGACAGGATTTCCGTTTACTCCCTGAATCAAAGGAGGATTCTTATCATGCGGATACTTGATATTGGTATAGATCGGCTGACCGAACCCCTTCATCTGCCAACTGGAAGGAACCGGGATATCACTCCACGCAGAGTCATCAAAATCCGGTTTACAAAAATCCAGTGGACGCTCTTCAGGGGTCTTCACCCAATTGAACTTCCAGACCCCATTCAATGATTTATACCAAGGCGACTTTGAACGTTCAATTGAGGCGCTGCTCACAGAACTGAACGGCATAAGAGTTGCATGCGGCGGTTCCTTGTTTATGCCGGTAATCGCGACATTCTCCCAATCATTGGGTGCCGCCTGAGCGAAGGCTGCAAATACGAGCATTGATAATACGATTATTCTTTTCATTTGTTTCTCCTTAAAAGTTCACATATTCTGTCAAAAGGCAACTTCACTTTTTTGACGCACGACGCACGACCCGATGACTCACAACCACAATCGCCTGTCACGAATTCCACGTCCGAACCATAAACCACAAGGCAAGATGCGTGGGGCAGGGCACTCTTTGATTTTTGAGGCGACAGCCGTGCCCGCGCAGCGGGACAAAAAGCTCGACGCATCGCCCCACGCACCTTGCCGCCCCCGCCGCCTCTTAATACAGCGTAGGATAGACAATCCAACCTTCAGCCTGCGCAACCGGGGCAACATCATGCCCAAGGAAGGATGCATTAGATTCGATAAAAAGCACGATACGACGCATATCCTCATCGGAGAGATTTACATCATGGTGTCCCTTTACCAGCATCTTATAGAGAGGAGACCTATAGGCGCCGAATTTACCAGGGTATGTTGATGGCTCTTCAAACTCGATATAGTTAAAGAAAGCCCCATAATGAAAGACATGCTTCTGCAGCGAACGGATTGAAGTAAAGAAGTGATCCTTATCCTTGTGATAATCACCCTTACGGAGGTCCGGCATTCCTTTTTCGCGATCACCTCCGTGACAACTGACACAGTTTTTCTCAAAAACAGGCTGTACCAGACGAGGATAGCTATAAGGATTGGACCCAGATGGCTCCGGTTTCAGTTTTGACGGGGCGCGTTGCATTGCTATAGGCATAGCTGAAGACTTCTTCTGCTGCTGAACTCCGACACGCTGTTCATGGCAACCATTACACATCAGGGTTTCACCGGGAGCGGTATAGGTGACAGAGCGCATTCCCTGAATAGCAATGCCTTTATCATCAACCGCATGGAATAGAATCGGTGAGTTAACAGGAACTTCGAAAAAAGCACTGCCATCCTCTTCTACCGGCACACTGCCAAGACACTGCCGCCCGCTCTTCTGATCTCCCAAGCCAATACGCGGGTTATTCACAATCGGTGCAACCTTAGGCAATACCTGCCAGATACGGAGCTCTTTGATCTTGGTTCCCTTCGGGAAGGGATAGCGACTGTCATAAACATTCACCACGCCTACCTTAGCCGTTTTGGGAAGCAGAACCGGATCAATCGGCTCTGGTTTATCTCCGTTTGGCAGTCGTGGCCGCCCAACTAAAGTAAGATGCGCGCGTACGGGAGGTTTCTCTCGAGCCTGCAGCGGCATTGGAGAGAGACAGGATATTCCGGGATCCGTATAGAGGGGGATTTTATTACCAAACACATCCATCAAGACAATGGAATAGTGACGATCACGCCAGGATGTGTAACCAAACTGGGAGGAGGCCAGTGGATCATAAACGCAAATAACATAGTTCTCACTCAGGGGCCATGGTGTTGCATACACACCCGAGGCCTTGTCGAACTGCAGCGGAATCTCCGCCTCCGGCATATCATGATCAGGGGTAAAACGCCTGATCTGCGCCATCACATTATCATCTGGGATTGAAGGGTCAATCACAAGAACCGAACCTCTGACCTCTGTGTGATGTCCAGCGCCAATAGCCATATACTTTCCGGTACCGGGAATAGAGCGGGCATCACCGATGAACATGGGGGCAGTCCGCAATGAGAGATGGCTGTTACCATTCACCTCACGGGAGTCGCGGCCATCTGGAGTAGTTGTCCATATATGATGGGCCTGACTGAAACCACGATCCACATAGTCCCAGCGGGTATAGAGAATCATTCCATTCTGATTGACGCTGGGCTGCCACTCATTAGTTTCATGGGAACTCAACCGGGTTATATCGGTGCCATCCTCAAACATGGAGTGCAACGTAAAATTCGGGACTGTACGCGGATGACAGCGTCCGAAACCGCGACGGCGCTCGGATATAAATGCAATACGCCCATTAGGAAGCCAGCAGGGATCAAAATCGTTAAAAGATCCATCCGTTAGCTGTACCAGCCTACTGCCATCTGCATTACACTTGAAAATATGAAAAACACTCTCTTCATTCCAAGCGCGCTCTCCATACGCCCCCTTAGTGTAGGCAAACAATATCTCTTTGCCGTTGTAAGAGACATCAGGCGAGAGGTAACCGCCTCGGCCCAGCTTACGACCCTTCATCGCACCCGACTCAATCACCGAATCCTTAATCAGATTACGAACGACCGCTTTATCAGAAAAAGGTTGATCCAGAACATAGAGACCACCGTTATCGGCAGTACCTTCAATGGTGGCATTAAAACCAAAGAACTGATCTGCCATATGGCAACCGCCGTACATCTCTTCAGGAGGCAGCACCTCACGCGTGTTAAACAAGAGCTGATCAATGCCCTTCAGCACAGGATTCTTAAAAGCAATCTGGCGTCTTAACGCACAGGCCTGCAGGTAGAGAGCGGTGCGCTCACTGCCTTTGGCCACATCAACTTCAAGAGCCTGATCCTGCAAAGCTTTCAGATGTTTTCCCTCAGTCTTAAGCTTTACTGAAGTTGCCAGATCCTCATAAAGAGCAGCCGTTCGACGTAAGACAATATCCAATGGATCACGATCGGATTTCAGAATCGTTGCGCTTTTATTTACCGCCTGCGCATTGCGTTCCTCTTTTGAAACTGATTGTTCATAGACTAAATCATTCAAAAGCAGACTTTTCCACATACCCTCATAATCGCGAATCAACGCAGGGTTACATTTTCCATGGAGTGAAGCCGCCAGCTTGCGCTGTTCAGCGGGAAGCACCTGCGGCAGCCGAAGCTGTTTAACCAGAGAAAAATCAGGCAATCCGGCCAGCACAATAAACTGGGCTGAAGCTTTTTTCCCATTGGAAAAAGTTAGCACCACATCATCAACCATCCCTTTAGCAACCAGCTTTTTTGCCCCTTGCGGAACCTTGTACACAACCAGAGAGGGTGACATCACTCCCAGCCCTTTGTTGTATTTTTTGCCCTGAGACTTCAAATCCGTATTCATCGCCGAGAGGTTTTTCCGCACATCAGTCTTTTCAAAGGTGGTACAACGCCATTGGGTACCGCACAGAGTCCAGGCAAACTCCCATGGTATATCAGAGAGATAAACGGTTTGCGCACCTTCAAAGCGCAGATCAATCCAATCCGCATAATCATTATTGGACGAGTTATCACCGGCGGTCCAGGTAATCAGGGATATCTCCGAAAGGCCCTCAACATCTGCCGAGATATCTACAGACTGAGGAGCCTTATCATGATAAACACACTCACTCAGATAGAGCAGCGATCCTTCCTGCATCTCCTTTGCCAGCTCTTCCGATGTTAACGCTGCCTCGCAAAGAAGAGCTGCCAACGTAAAACAAACTGTGATAAAACAACTTTTCCTCATCCCTACCCCCGTGTATTAATCCCAATGTACTCAAAATAAACTTCCTGTTGAGCTATATAGTATAGTTGAAATTATTATCATTTTAAACAAAATTTAATTAATTAACGATTACGCTCAGGCCCTTCGTTGTTTTTTGTGGATACACTTAACCAATTCGCCGGATTGCAACTCTAAATGCGACAAAATTCATTATGCTTGACAGCCGCTCAACTCTCCCTCGAATACATCCTTCGCGGATGTGTAGTCCAAGATCCGGCGCGGATAATTATTTAT
>JAQIBS010000028.1 GCA_027858965.1 Kiritimatiellia bacterium | reverse complement strand
CACCGGGTGTCTCTCTCTAAAGTGTCGTTTTGGTTTACAACATAATAGAGGTTTATGCCCGGTGTTTTAAGCATTATTTAGCATTATTTACCCACAGATTCAGCGGAAGACCCAAATTTTTATGGGAGCGGTTGACTGTATGGCGATTAAAAAATCTGAATTGTATTCATCACTATGGGCAAGTTGCGATGAGCTGCGCGGGGGTATGGATGCCTCCCAATACAAAGACTATGTGCTGACGCTTCTGTTTATGAAGTATGTCTCGGATAAGTATGCCGGTAATCCAAATGGCATTATCGGTGTGCCGGAGGGTGGCTCGTTTGATGATATGGTGGCGCTGAAGGGTGATAAGGAGATCGGCGATCGGATCAATAAGATTATCAGCCGGCTGGCTGAAGAGAATGATCTCAAAGGTGTGATTGATATTGCCGATTTCAACGATGAGGAGAAGCTCGGCAAAGGCAAGGATATGATCGACCGGCTCTCGAAGCTGGTGGGTATCTTTGCTGGGATGGATCTGAGCGCCAACCGGGCGGAGGGTGACGACCTGCTGGGTGATGCCTATGAGTACCTGATGCGTCACTTCGCCACTGAGTCGGGTAAGAGCAAGGGCCAATTCTATACACCCTCGGAGGTCTCCCGTATTTTGGCTAAGGTTGTCGGTATTACCAAAAATTCTCCGCAGGATATGACGGTCTACGACCCCACCTGCGGTTCTGGTTCGTTGCTGTTAAAGGCGTCGGATGAGGCCCCGCGTGGGCTGACAATCTTCGGGCAGGAGAACGATGTGGCCACCGCCGCTCTGGCCCGCATGAATATGATTCTGCATAACATGCCGACCGCTGAGATCTGGAAGGATAATACGCTGGCGCTGCCTTACTGGAAGAATAAAGCCGGTGGCCTGCAAACTTTTGACTTTGCGGTAGCCAATCCTCCTTTTTCTTATAAATCCTGGAGCAACGGACTTGATGTTGATAACGATTCGTACGGACGCTTTGAATATGGAGCTCCTCCTGATAAAAATGGCGATTATGCCTTTCTGTTGCATATCATCAAATCGCTGAAGAGCACCGGCAAGGGGGCGGTAATTCTGCCGCATGGCGTTCTGTTCCGCGGTAATGCGGAAGCAGATATCCGCCGCAATCTGATTCGTCAGGGCTATATCAAGGGCATTATCGGTCTGCCTGCCAACCTCTTTTATGGAACCGGCATTCCCGCCTGTATTATCGTGGTCGACAAAGAAAACGCCCGCAGCCGCCGGGGTATCTTTATGGTAGATGCCAGCAAGGGTTTTATGAAAGACGGTAACAAGAATCGTCTGCGGCATCAGGATATACACAAGGTCGTTGACACATTCACCAAACAGCTGGAGATGGAGCGATTTGCGCGGATGGTCAGCTTTGCGGAAATTGAAAAGAACGACTACAACCTCAATATCCCGCGCTATATCGACTCCAGCGAACCTGAGGATCTGCATGATCTGATCGCCCATCTCAACGGAGGCATTCCTAACTCCGATGTAGATGCGCTCTCTGAATACTGGCAGATCTTCCCGACACTGCGTAATACCCTTTTTACACCGGGATTGCGGAAGGGGTACAGCGACTGCCTGGTAGAAACCGCGCAGGTGAAATCCGCCATTCTCAATCACCCCGAATTTATCGCTTTTGCTGAACGCACTGCCGCCATCTCTGCTGAGTGGAAGAGTGCGCATTACAGCAAGCTGAAAGGGCTGCAGGTCGGCGATGAGGTCAAGGCGCTTATACATGAATTATCCGAGGATATTTTAAGCCGCTTTGCAGGGGCCAGCCTGATAAGCAAGTATGATGTTTACCAGCTTCTGATGGACTACTGGGATGAGACCATGCAGGATGATGTCTATGTGGTGACTCAGGACGGCTGGAAGGCCGGAAACGTACTGCGGGCATTGGTAGCCAAGAAGGGCGAAAAACTCAAAGAGTCACCAGATTTGATCATCGGTAAGAAGAAATACAAGTCCGATCTAATTCCGCCGGCGCTGATAGTCGCCCGTTACTTTGTCGAAGAGCAGACGCAGGTGAACAGCCTGCAGGCAGAGAGAGAGGCGGCAGCCCAGAAGCTGGAGAGCTTTATCGAAGAGCACAGCGGAGAAGAGGGCTGGATTGAGGACCTTAAGAATGACAAAGGCAAAGTGACCAAAGCGAGTGTGAAGGGTTGGAAAACAGCAAACAAAGGATTAAAAGGCGAAGATAAAGCACTTTGCGTGGAGCTGGAAAAATTGATGGCAACCGAGGTGCAGGCAGGAAAGGCGGTCAAGCAGGCGCAGGCCGCGCTGGACGAGGCGATTTTTGTCAAATATCCTAAATTGAGCGTAGATGAGATCAAAATTCTGACCGTAGATGACTAATGGTTGACCGCAAATTTATCCGCCATTCACTACTAGACCGAGCGAGTCACCCAGCAGCTCGCCACCCGCATCCAGACCTTGGAAACCCGCTACGCCGAGCCATTGCCCAAGTTGACGGAGTCTGTGGAAAAGTTATCAGCTAAGGTTGATGATCATCTCAAAACCATGGGGCTGGAGGTTAATGGAAAATTGACAATGGAGAGTGGAGAATGAAAATATCGGGAGATAATCAAATTTTCATGTCTGATGATGAACTTGAACGTAGTTTTTATGAGCAGCAGGCTGAAGGTGGTGAAGAGTTGGAAATGGAGAATGGAAAATGATTGGTTCAAAACATTCTCAATTCTCAATTCTTAATTCTCAATTAAAAAAGGGCTACAAGCAGACCGTAGTTGGATTGATTCCTGAGGACTGGAAGAGGTATAAACTTGGGAAAGTTGCTGAAATTCGAATGTGTAAACGCATTTTCGCAGAGCAAACAACCCGAAGTGGTGATATATCGTTTTTCAAAATTGGCACTTTCGGAAAAGAACCAGATGCGTATATTTCTTACGCTCTTTACAATGAATTCAGAAGTAAGTATTCGTTCCCTGAAAAAGGTGATATTTTACTTTCTGCGGCAGGAACCCTTGGAAAAACAGTAGTCTATAATGGTCAGCCGGCCTATTTTCAAGATTCAAACATTGTATGGCTTGAAATAGACCACAAAAAACTATCCAACGAATATTTGCATCACTGCTATCAAGTAATAAAATGGGCATCTCCAGAGGGGAGCACAATTTCACGGCTTTATAATAGTATTATTCGTGACACCAATATCGTTCTTCCTTCAACCCTGAAAGAACAAATCACCATCGCTACCGCGTTATCGGATGTGGATGATCTGATTGAATCGCTTGAAAAACTTATCGCCAAGAAACGCGCAATCAAAACCGGTGCTATGCAGCAACTCCTTACTGGCAAAAAACGCCTACGGGGATTTGATGGGGAGTGGGGCTTGATCAATATAGGGAAAGATGCAAGTTTGAACGCTCGAATAGGATGGCAAGCCTTGACAACGGCGGAATATCTCGAAACCGGGTCATTCTTTCTTGTGACTGGAACGGATTTTGTAGGTGGCCATGTGAACTGGAACACATGTCATTTTGTTGATAAGTGGCGATACAGCCAGGATAGAAAAATACAGCTTCGCCTTGGTGATGTTTTGGTTACTAAAGATGGATCTATCGGAAAAGTGGGCTATGTGGATGGGTTGCCTATGCCAACAACTTTGAATAGTGGTGTCTTTGTTGTCAGGCCCATGAACAATATATTTGATCCTCGATATCTATTTTATGTACTAAACTCCAAGATTTTTGATGACTTCTTGTCCCAGATTACAGCAGGTTCCACTATAACGCATCTATATCAGAAAGATTTCGTAACATTTGAATTCAATGCTCCTGAACACAAAGAACAGCAGTTCATAGCCACTGTCCTCTCCGAGATGGATGCCGAGATTCAGGCACTGGAGAAAAGACTGGATAAAACAAAGTCTATCAAGCAGGGGATGATGCAGGAGCTTTTAACGGGAAAGACGAGGCTTATTCAACCCGTATCAATAAAATCTGCGGGTGAAGCGGAAAAGAAGAAGAGTCATAATTGGCAGATCAATGAAGCGGTCGTAATCTCTGTACTGGCTAAATATTTCGGATCAACCGAGTATCCATTAGGCCGGAAACGTTATACAAAACTGTCTTATTTATTACATCGACATGAAGAACGTATCGCAGAAGGCTATCTTAAAAAGGCGGCCGGTCCATATAATCCAGCTACAAAATATAGCGGACCTGAAAAAATAGCACAGAAGAATGGTTATATTAAACGGCATAAAAGAGATAATTTTGCAGGATTTATTGTTGCGGATAATATTGCGCAAGCTGAAGAGTATTTTGAAGATTGGTATGGCAAAGATGCTTTAACCTGGTTGAATCAATTCAGAAAGAGACGCAATGATGATCTGGAGCTGCTGACGACGGTTGATATGGCTATGGAGGACCTTCAAAGATCCAAGAAATCCGTTTCGCTGAGTACGGTGAAAGAGCTTATTGATAGTGAGCCGGAGTGGAAACCTAAATTAAGCCGTGATGTGTTTTCCGACTTCAACATAGCGCGGGCTATGAAAGAGCTTGCTGAGTTGTTTGGTTAGGGGTGCGCAGACGCAATGCTTTTAGAGTAGTAGCAGGAGTCAACAGCGCAAAAATGCTGGGGTCGCCGTAAACGACGACCCCGAAAACTCTGTCTACACATGACAGAAGAATTGGGGCTAGGATAGCACGCTTGCTACTTCGCCTACGGCGGCACACTGAAAGTGTGTACTACAAACATTGATTCTCAGGTTTGTTGTTCAGCCTTTAGGCTGCTGCTATAATGATAAGGTTTTGCTGTATATAATTTTGGCCGAATAAAAGGATGAAATCATGAGTGAACACCAACAACTGGAATATAAGCAGGTATGGCGGGATGAGTATCTGAAATGGATCTGCGGTTTTGCTAATGCGGACGGTGGTGTGCTGGTGATCGGCAAAAATGATGCCGGTGATGTTGTTGGTCTGGATAATGTGAGCAAACTGCTTGAAGATATTCCCAATAAAGTCCGCGATGTTCTCGGTATTGTGGTGGATGTACACCTGCGAACAGAAGTGTCAAAGGATTTCATTGAGATTTCGGTTGACCCTCACCCATATCCGGTCAGCTATAAAGGGCAATATCATTATCGCAGCGGCAGCACTAAGCAGGAGCTGAAAGGTGCAGGACTTGCCGCATTTCTTCTGCGTAAGCATGGCTTGTGCTGGGATGGGGTTCCGGTACCTAAATTAGAGGTCAGCGACTTTGAAGATGCGGCTTTTAATCAGTTCCGTGCAATGGCGCTGAAGAGTGGCCGGATGGATGAAGCGGTGCTGAATGATAATAACGCGGGCATCATTGAAAATCTGCAATTGAAAGAGGATGACTATATTAAGCGGGCTGCCATTCTTCTTTTTTATGCGAATCCGGAGCAGTATGTTTCCGGTGCGTATATCAAAATAGGATTCTTTGAGAATGATGCGGATCTTATTTATCAGGATGAGGTTCATGGAAACCTGTTTGTTCAGGCTGATAAAACGATGGACCTTCTGCTGACAAAGTATATGAAGGCATATATCAGTTACGAGGGTCTTCAGAGAGTCGAGCGGTTTATATTTCCAAAGAAGGCATTGCGTGAGATTCTTCTCAATGCGATTATTCATAAAGATTACAGCAGTGGCATTCCCATTCAGATCAGCGTTTATGATGATAAAATCTATTTCTGGAATGACGGCAAATTACCGGATGGGTGGACGGTCCAGCGGCTGCTGGAAAAACATCCTTCAAAGCCCTTTAATCCGCTGATTGCGAATACTTTCTTCCGGGCTGGTCAGATTGAGTCGTGGGGCCGCGGAATTGAAAAGATCAGAAATGAGTGTCTGGCTGCGGGTGTGAAAGAACCGATATTCAATTATGAAGAGACTGGGTTGATGGTGGAGCTGGTTGGAGGTGTTCCTGCCGACATGTCGGGTAAAATGTCGGGAAAAATGTCAGGAAAGATGTCAGGTAAGGTTTCAGGAAAAACTTCAGGTAAGATTCTTAACATAATCCGGGAGAATCCGACGTTCACCACTGCGGAAATCGCGAAAAAAATATCCATGGCAGAACGCACCGTCTTGCGTTATATAAAGCTGTTACAGCTTGAAGGACAACTGGTTAGGGTTGGTTCACGCAAAGAGGGGTATTGGAAACTCTCTGAAGGTGATCTTTCGGGTACGAGGTCGGACGGAGGCTTGACGGCAAGTGCGGATAATGACAAAGCATCAGGTAAGATTTCAGGAAAAACTTCAGGTAAAACGACAGGAAAAATGTCAGGAAAGATGTCAGGAAAGATGTCGGGTAAAATTCTCGATTTAATCCGGGAAAAACCGATGATATCCACCTCAGAGCTTGCTGAAAAGATATCTGTTTCAGAACGCACTGTTCAGCGTTATGTTAAGGTTTTACAGGAGTCCGCGGATCTTGTCCGGGTGGGTTCCCGCAAAGAGGGGCATTGGAAGGTGTTGTCATGAGTAAAGTTGGAGCAAAGGAGCGGGTGACGCAGAACCGCATTATTAAGTTATTTCAGGAGCGGTTGGGCTATACCTATCTCGGCAACTGGGTTGATGAAGAGCGTTCGATACCTGTTGAGGATCGAATCCTATGTGATTACCTGATCAGGCGGGGTTATGACGAAACTTTGATACAGAAGGCTCTGGTTAAATTCTACAAGGCTCTGGCATTGGGTGAGGGGAAGAATCTCTATGATGCGAATAAAGCGGTCTATGATGCTCTGCGATACGGAGTGAAGGTCAAGAAGGGGGTCGGTAAGCAGACGAAGACGGTCTGGCTGATTGACTGGGAATATCCGCTTAATAATGACTTTGCAATTGCGGAGGAGGTTTCGGTTAAGGGTGAACATAAGAAGCGCCCGGATATTGTGCTTTATGTCAACGGTATTGCTCTGGGGGTGTTGGAGCTGAAGCGTTCCAGTGTCTCTGTTTCAGAGGGCATAAGGCAGAATCTGGATAACCAGAAGAAGACGTTTATCCGCAATTTTTTCACAACCATTCAACTTGTGATGGCTGGTAATGATACCGAGGGTTTGCGTTATGGTGTGATTGATACTAAAGAGAAATATTTTCTGAGATGGAAAGAGGAAAACCCGGAGTATAATCCTAAGATAGATAAACGGGATTTGAAATATTTGCCCAGCTCAGAGTGTGACGGTCTGGAAAGTCCGCTGGATGTTGCCCTGGCGCGGATGTGTGATAAGCAGCGTCTGATTGAGCTGATCCATGATTTTATTGTCTTTGATAAGGGAACCAAGAAGGCTTGTCGGCACAATCAGTATTTCGGTGTGCACGCTGCACAGATTCGGGTGAAAAAGCGTGAAGGCGGTATTATCTGGCATACGCAGGGCTCCGGTAAAAGTCTGACCATGGTATGGCTGGCTAAATGGATTCGGGAGCATGTCAGGGATTCGCGCATTCTGATTATTACCGACCGCACGGAGCTTGATCAGCAGATTGAGGGCGTTTTTCTGGGGGTTGATGAGCAGATCTACCGCACCTCCAGCGGCGCTGATCTGATCAGTACGCTGAATGCCTCAACTGAATGGCTGATCTGTTCGCTGGTACATAAGTTCGGCGGCTGTGAAGAGAAGCAGTTGGATGCGGCCACAGAGGAGTTTATCAGGGTGATGCGAGATAGCATTCCTAAAGATTTCAGCGCCAAAGGAGAGCTGTTTGTTTTTGTGGATGAGTGCCACCGCACGCAATCAGGTGAGCTGAATAAAGCAATGAAGAAATTTCTGCCGAATGCGATGTTCATCGGCTTTACGGGTACGCCGTTGCTGAAATGTGACAAGGAGACCAGCATCGAGGTTTTCGGTACTTATATTCACACGTACAAATTTGATGAGGCCGTGAAAGATGGCGTGGTTCTTGACCTGCGCTATGAGGCACGTGATATAGATCAGCATATAACATCACAGAAGAAGATTGATCATTGGTTTGATATTAAAACGCCGGGGCTCTCGGAGATGGCGAAGTTTCAATTGAAGCAGCGCTGGGGGACCATGAAAAAGGTGCTTTCGAGTCAGTCACGGCTGGAGCAGATTGTCGCTGATATCCTGATGGATTTTGAAATTAAGCCTCGTCTGATGGATGGACGGGGAAATGCCATGCTGGTTTGCGCCAGTATCTATCAGGCCTGCAAGGTTTATGAGCTCTTTGTTACTAAAGGTTTTGAGGGCAAATGCGCAATCGTTACCAGCTATCAGCCTTCAACAGCGGATATCAAGCTGGAAGAGTCGGGCGAGGGTAAAACTGAAAAGCTCAGGAAATACGATATTTACCGGAAGATGCTGGCTGACTATTTTGAGGTATCGGAAGATGATGCCATGAACCGGGTGGAGGAGTTTGAGAAGCAGGTCAAAAAGCGGTTTATTGATGAGCCGGGGCAGATGCGGCTGCTGATTGTGGTGGACAAGCTTTTGACCGGGTTTGATGCGCCCACCGCCGTATCGCTGGGCAAGCCGGCGCTGGAACAGCTCGTCGGCTGGACCGGCATCGCAGGTCCGGCTTCACTGCCAGAC
>JAQIBS010000163.1 GCA_027858965.1 Kiritimatiellia bacterium | reverse complement strand
TTAATAATTTTTTGCTCATGGCATTATTTCCTTGTTCTTTTGATTGTTAAAAGGTAGGATATTCCTTGTCGGGCGTATATAATGCCATGAGCTCTATTAAATTATGTTGAAAAAGGAATAACGATTTCATGGAAACAAATTTATTAACGATATTACTAACTTCTGGGGTTGTTGCTTCGATTATTACTTCAATAATCAACTTTGTATCCATTAAAATTATTCAGGTCGTTATTTGTAAGAAAAAGGAAATAGAATGACATGAAAATAAAGAGAAATAATCTTACAATAAGAAACAGTACTGCCGAATTTATGATTTTTACTTCGCAAGCAAATGCTGATGGAATCGAAGTAAGGGTTGAAGATGAAAATGTATGGCTTACCCAAAAACTTATTGCAAAACTATTTGATGTTCATGTTGCAACTATCAACGAACATCTTAAAAATATTTTTAATTCCGACGAACTTGATAAAAATTCAGTTATTAGGAAATTCCTAATAACTGCAAGTGATGGGAAAAATTACAAAACAAAACATTACAATTTAGAGGCAATAATAACTCTTGGGTATAGAATAAACTCTGAAAAAGCAACTAATTTTAGAAGATGGGCAACAAGAGTCTTAAAAGATTTCACATTACGCGGATATGTGCTTGATGATGTCAGGCTTAAAAATGGAGCATATTTAAACAAACAGTATTTTAAGGATTTAATCCTTGAAATTAGGGATATCCGTGAAAGTGAAAGAAATTTTTATCAACAAATAACAGATATTTATGCCACTGCAATGGACTATGATTTGAATAGCACAACCACAAAAGACTTTTTTGCAAATGTCCAGAACAAGTTACATTTTGCAGTTCATGGACATACTGCCGCAGAACTTATTATGGGCAGAGCTAACCACAAAAAAGATTTTATGGGCTTGACCACTTGGAAAAAAGCTCCAAGCGGAAAAATTATTAAATCTGATGTGGTGATTGCTAAAAATTACTTGAGTGAAAAAGAGATTAAATCATTAAACCGCATTGTTACAATGTATTTGGATTATGCCGAAGATCAAGCCGAAAACGGCATTCCCATGACAATGAAAGACTGGGCCACAAAATTAAATGCTTTCTTACAGTTTAATAACAAAGAATTATTAGAAGATTTTGGAAAGGTTGTAGCTGTGGTTGCAAAAAACTTTGCAGAGAGTGAATTTGAAAAATATCGCCCCATTCAGGATAAACTTTTTGAGAGTGATTTTGATAGAGAAGTGAAAAATCTAATACAGAATAATTACAAAAAAACATAACAAATCACTGCACGGGATTTTTACTCCGCTGCGCTCCGTAAAAGCCAGTGAGTCCAAGCGTTATCGGAAAAATTTAAAAAAGTTTTATAAAGAAAATCGATGCTTGACAGCATTGAAAAGGAAAAAGGGCACACATGAAAAAATTCACTTTTGCGGCATTGTCTATGTTCTATGCATTTTGCCTCTTTGCGTCCTATGTTTGTGCAGAGGGTGGGGAAAGTCCTCAAAACTTGAAATCGGTTAGCCAATCCGCAGTTGCCGCTACGCCACCGCTCGTGAGAGCCTCCCCTCCGGAGGCTCCTGATGGCTTTCAAGCGAAATTCAGTTATTTTGAGCCGCTGACGAATACCGTTGAGAAGGCACCGGCCGAGACGCCGGGAGATGATATCGTCTCCATGATTGACAATCAGCTTGATCCCCCTTCGTCAGCGTCTGGTGCAACAGGCTTTCGGATTGAGGGTGTTGTGCCGGGATTCGCTGCGGATAGGTGCGGACTACGGACGGGTGATGTTGTCGTGGGAGTGAACGGTGTTCGCGTATACTCATGTCTCGAAGCCACAGTTCTTAAAGATGTCCAGGAAGATCGTGGCCACACCGATTGGATCGTGCAAAGGAACGGCGTGACATTCAAGGTTACGCTAACAGATCTGGAACTGGACAGTCTGTTTGGGGTCTACCATAGGATGTTGCTGCCCTTTGCCTATTTTGCGGAGGACTTGCGTACAGAATTGGCAATCACACCTCCATCGTATCACGAAGTCACGGCAGGAGCTTGGGACGACTCGACCAACAACATTGCAAATCTGCGTGATGACTCAGCGAGCATATTCAATAGCATGCCGGCGCGCGCCGGTGTTGCAGTCTACAACTTGGCAACGTCCAGCAATGTTGATGCCAGCGCATTTGCGCGGACATTTCTGGAAATGTTTGCACGACTCAAGTGGGAAGACTACGCAGGGGCTCGTCGTCTGATATCAGAGTTGCGCCCGACAGCAGAAACCCAGGATCCGTTTCTCAACGGTTTGCTGCAATTCTATGATTGTGTTGCCGAACAGTTGGACCGCGGTGAGCTCCCGACGCCGGAGACGTGCAACGTGGATGTCGCAACCTATGCCGTCTGCATGCCAGTTCCGGTCCGATACTATAGCATTCGTAACGCGTTCCCCTCTGATTCGTTGCTCACTAAACTGATGACTCGGCTAAGAGCGGAAACGGACACCACGCGATTCTATTCCATCGGTACCACGACCTCTGCGTATCGCGAACTGAAGAAGGCGAACCCATTTGCGAAGAATGACACTATGTCGCAGTACTATACCATGGTGAAGGCGGGTCTCGTGTCAGTTTTTCCGGGAGGGTACAATCCAATTTACGCTATTCGCAGCAACCAAGGCCCCAGGTTTCTGAAGAAGGTTCAAGAGAAAATGAAGACGGTCGATCAGAGGGACGCCGTGGGGTTTGCGCTGGCAGCGCTGATTCCTGCCGTTTCGGTAAGAAATCAAGCCGCAGTCCAGAAGTCCTGCTCGATAATCTACGGTCGTGGCGATGACAATACACGGGACTACGCTGATTACTTATTGTTGCGCTACCTGAACTATAATGGATGGGAAACTTGGTTAGAGACCATGATAAAAAACCAGCACCCGATGGATCAGCAACCCCTGTATTACCACAAGCTGGCCAAGATCTGGCCATGGTTTAATCAACGCCTTTCCCTCCGGCCAGTTAAACCTGCAACCATGCTCTCTTTCTGTGGTCCGAACGTGAACATAAACGAGCATGTGCTCGCGTTGTGTTTTGCGCATCCCCGCGAGCCTGAAGCATGCCAACGTCTTTATGACCGTGCCATCGCGAGTAACGACGCGGACGACCTCCGGCGTGCTATTTCCGCCGCCTCTCGGGATCTTTCCTGGGAACTGACGGATGCGACTCTGAAGCGAATGTTGGATTTGATGCGCCGCGTGTCGCCAGCGCTTGCATGGGAATCTTTGAGCCGCGCTATGAACGAAAGGCACTGGGATTTTGAGTTGCTACCAACTGCACCTGATGCATTGTCCGATTACTTCACCTACTTCAAAGAACTCGAGCGGAAATATTACCCTTCCGCCTATGCCGCGCTTGTGGGGTCGGGGCGTGCTCCGACAACGGAGGAAGCTGAATATTGGTACCAACAGGCAGCAACACCAGCCATGTGCAGGCTGATCGGCGACTGTTACTTCCAGGGTGGAGACAAAGATTCAGCCATAATATGGACACGCCGTGCTTCTTCTCTGCACGCCGCTCTGCTCCCTGGGACCGATACGATAGCGACGATGCGTGACTGCAACTATCTATCCTGGAAATACGCCCGTGACATGCTTGTGGGACCTCCCGGCCACATGCTGTACGATGAAGGGAACCGTATGGGGCGAAATCGCTTGCGAAGCAACATGGGGTGCGTGGCATGGCTCAGCATCGATACCGGCGCTCTTCTGGCGGCAATCATGGCTAAACACGAGGGTGATGCAGCCGAAATGGTCAAGCAGATCATTCTGTCAACCTCGTCCAGCTATGGCGCGGACAGGGACTTGATTTTGTATGAGGGAGGACTCTATGAGGACGGTCCGTCGCTACGAAAGGTTCTGGTCGAGGATGTGCTGAAGGTACCGGGGGTGAAGCGCAAGGACATTACCGCGCTGCTGGAAAACGGCATCATCTGCCAGGAGATAGGGGCTGATGCAATTCGTCGCTTACAACAGGCCGCCGATAGCCTTGCGGACAAAGGGATTATACCATCAAGGAGGCGTAGAACATGATGACAGGCAAGCAGCAATACAGGATGGGCGGGGATGGAACGACTTCACGGCGGATGATTTCGCGGGTGGCAATAGTGTTACTATTCGCTGTCTTCGCTTGCGCCACCGATTCCTCAGCTTATCAACCCGGCCAGTCGGGTGCTCAGGAGTACCTGTATAAGCGCGCATGGAAGTTGCGGATGAACGATCAGTTTCAAGAGGCCTACGATACGTTTGCCAGTTTCCTGGAAAAAGACGATGGAGCAAGCCCGTTGCTTGAGATCAAGGCGGATTGGATGATGGGAAATCTTCAGGTGAGGATGGGGAATATAGTCAGGGCAAGGGAGCACTTCAAACGCGGTATGCCTATGTGGGACCCCCTGTTCTCAAATATTGTCAATGAGGAGGATAGGCTAGACCTTGTGCGATCGAAGACCCTGATGTTGGGCGCGTACGCCGGTGTAGAAGCCAGCGCGGGCTACCTAAGCCATAGCAGGAAGCTCATCGAAGAGATGCGTGTACTCAATGGTGAAGGCACCCGCCTGAGTAATGAGACCATCAGGAGTGCGAACGCGGACGGACGTCGCGTGCACACAAAAACGATTGCGGCCAATCAGGAGGCGGAGTTTCTTTACGCGACGGGCTCAGCAAAACTGGCGTTTTATGCCGCTAGGTTTGACGCTTCCCGAAAGTGGTGGCAGCGAGCAATCGACAGTCCTCGGTCGCAGAGCATAGCATATTCGGAAGGCAATGCTCTCTTCGGCTTGTTGCAGCTTGAAATGTTGTTGGAGAACGCTCCTGAGATCCTGCGACTGGTCGACCGCATCTCCAAAGTTCCGAAGGATCCCCAGTATCCGACTTTATGGAACGATAACGAAGTGTTGCAGATTTTCATTACCGCCCGATCTGAAGGCGTCACGCCCGCGCTGCTTAAAGCAGAGCAAACCGCCTCGGAGCGGTTTGGCAACAATCAATACCTTGCCTTGCTGTTGGCCTTGGCAGGACAATACGATGAAGCGCGTGCCGTGAGTGATGCCGCCATCAAGGCCGCACGTGAAGGTGGTAGGCAGATGCAACTGGCCGCGTTGTTGTGCGACCGGTGGGAAATCTGCATGGACAGACCCGATGACGGGGACGTGGGCGTGAGCCTTTTCGAAAGCCTGATGCTGTACAGGGATTTTGGCCTGAAAATCTATGAACCCAAGCTGTACTACCGTTACGCTTGCTTTTGTCTAGCCGCTGGTCAGCCAGAGACCGCCCGCCTGACTTTCGAGCAGGGTTTCGACCTGAGTGAACGGCTTGGGTTGCCCAATTATTCATTTCGTATGCTGCTTGGTCTTGCTGCTTGTTTTGAGAATCTTAACGATCCCGTTGGGGCCGCTATTGCGAGGCGACGGGCGGAACAGTATCGCGGCCAACATTCAGGTCTCCTTGCGACACTTGATAGCGAAATGGCATGGCTTTTCCAACTTCCACATACCGTGCCCCCAGCGACGTCGCTGGCGGCCTCCGCTAGTCAGCTATCAGCTGATGAGTCGTCGTCTGTCCAGGAGGCTCCTTCAGCCACTGCACCACCTGTCGTGATGGCCCCGCCCGCCACACCACAGCGCATCATACTTCAGCCTCGCAGCATAACCACCTGCGTTCTTCCCGGCGAAAGTGCCCGCACACGATTTGCGCTGGTCAACGCCGAGGGTCAGCCCATCGACGGGGTTCTGCGCCTTCTTGCACCGCAGCATCAGGTCCAATGGTCAGAAGATGCATCCGGCTGGACGGCGAGCATAGCGATGACAGGGCAGTCTAATTCGCCGGCCCTGCCCATTTCACTACCTGCCGATCAGCTCTCATTCATCACGCTGGAGATGGAGGCCGATTTTGGTGAATGCGTCACGAACACAATTCATTTTGAAGGTAATCCTGGCTTGGAAGGCACATGGGAGGTGTCTCTCTCCGACAATCAGGCGACCGTTGCGGTGATGGAGGCTAGTCATATCGAAAGGAACCCATTCTATACCATACCATTCTATCACGAGTTTCGGTCGCGTTCCAGTGATGGACCCGTTTTGCGAAACTTGCGCATCGTCACCTCACGCCCCTGTCGTGTGGAATTGGCAAGTTTGACTCAGCAGCGGTTTATTGCATTGGATGCCAATGGCAACGGCTCATTTGACGATGTTGGCGATGATTTGTACGTGGATGCCGATCACAACGGCAGTCCCGATATCACCATTGCGGCCCCTGAGACACCGGAAGTCCTCCAGATTCTCGTGTTCCCAGCGATAGACGACGGCCTTGGCTCGGTGGATGTCGGCATATACACGGACGAGAAAGGCACTTGGCAGCTACAAGCGGTGGATTCAATTACCACAACCCCGGAAATGGAATAATGTCGGCACGCAAACACCTCCATTTCAATCAAAACCAAAAGGGAAGCGTTGTCTTTGCCGTGATATCCGCTTGCATGTCGCTTCTTGTTTCGCATTCCGCCTGCATGGCGGCAGAGGCAATTGGTGTTTCCCCTGGAGGTCGCGGAAAGGTTCAGTGCCTCACGTCTCCAGAGTACCAGTATGACCTCTATCTTCCGTCATCCTATGGCAAAGGAAGACCGCTCCCTATCGTTTTCACATCTAGTCCGGGGGGCGGGGGGATGGTCAACGCCTACAAGGCGATGGGAGAGCAACTTCAGGTTATTGTCGTTGGTGAGCTTGCCTATCGTAACGGTCCTCGCAACGCAGACATCATTGGTAGTGTGTTTGCCACGCTTCGCGACGTCCGTCAGCGCATTGAGTTCGATCCCACGGCCCAATTCACCGCCGGCATGTCCGGTGGAGCCTGGCAGGCGTACAATGTGGCCCGCTGGCATCCGACGAGCATCAGCGGGGTTATTGCCGCAGGTGGATGGTTGGGTAAGGAGTATGGCCCGTGGTATAGGCATGGGAGGGGTTTGCTCGTTGCCAGAGGGAGTGGAGAGGGTGACTGGGGCGCAAATGGGAGTCGCCGACGCGATGCTAATTTCCTGTCCCAATTCGATGCCAAGATCCGGGATTGGTCCTTTCCCGGCGGTCATATTGATATTCCCACGGGGATCAAAATCGAAATAATGCAGTGGTTATTGTCAGAACGGACCCATCCGCATGCAGCATCTCGGGAGGTCGCGGCTGAGAAGGCGCGGCTGTGGCGTGCAGCGAATGATCGCGGGGATGGCGGTCGCGTTTTTGTTGAATGTATCCGCAGTTTACTGGAGAACCCCCGAACATGGCTGGCACTTGAAGCACAGAAAGTCGTGGACGATATGATGCGGGACTATGCCCGTTTCCAGGCGCTCTCTCTTGGGGGACTGCCGACAGAGCAGGCAGCAGTAGACTACTTCGGATTCATGGCCTATGGGGCCGGACTTGCCGGTGATGCTGACACGTTTCGCTCAGCGCTTAAGTGTCTCGAGTGCTGCCGTGACCGAGATCCTGAATGGACGAGAGTGCTTGGAACGCTTCTTCTTTTCGCTCCGAGCGCGGACGTTCGCGACGCAGAGAGAGGCCGTTCCCTCCTACAGGACGCCGTGCAACGGCATACAGAAAATGGGAGTCTCCGAATGCTTGCGGCCGCTTTTGCTGTCAAGGCAGAGCGCTTTGATGAGGCAGAGCAACTGTTGACTTCTGTTTGGTTGCCGACGCTTAGCTACTCTGGACCGAATGGGGAGGGCATGCAGAAGCATGAGCGCATCGCACATGGTGAACTGAAGGCATCGCTGACTGACCGCGCAGATCGTCTGAAGGGAACGACATGGCTTAGCATGTTGCCGGATTGAGGATGCTCACCGGTCGTGATATTGTCACACCGTCTCGATCTCCTTGAGGAGAGGAAAGTTGCTTGGTTGCGACATAAGGCGACACTTGAACTTTTTCAGACAAAAGTTCAGAAAATAATTGATTTTAAGATTTTAAACGTATATAATCATATTAATTATTGTTAAACATACTATATATTAACATAGTTTACCATTAAAACAGCCGACATATCGGCAGAGTTAAGAAATAAGTGTTAAGTACTGTGTTTTACTCATCCTAAACGAACGGCTAGCTACAAAAACATTTGTATATCAACAACTTACGCTAAAATCGAATGCATAACTGACGGGGCGAAGCTCGGCCAAAGCCAAAGGCTTTGGAATTTTGAATGATAAATTTTGAATGATAAATTACTTGAGTCTACTATTTTTAAATAACAAAAAACAAATCAAGTGAGAGTGATACAAAAATCACTCTCAACAAATGAGTGCACACTATTCCCAGCCGCTGGACGCGTCTAGGAAAGTGTGACTCTAGCGTTGGGGCTATTCAGAAATGCCCTACAAGTGATATGGTGTGAGATAATCAATCCAACCCAAAGAGAGGAGGCATTTAATGCCAGCAGAGTATCATATAGACAAAGAGCTAAACACGCTTTTCAGCAAGGCGTGGGGTACGCTAAGTGATTCGGATTTACTAGAACACCAGCAGTTGATCACGAACGATCCCGCCTTTACACCAGAGTTGAATCAGCTCTTTGACTTCAGGGTGGTTACGAAAGTTGCGTTGACATCAGATGGCATTCGGTTGCTGGCATCTCGAGATCCTTTCGAGGGGGGCGCTAAACGTGCTTTCACTGTTGCTCCCGGTGCAATGGCGGTGTTTGGCATGTTGCGCATGTTTCAGATCATGAC
>JAQIBS010000073.1 GCA_027858965.1 Kiritimatiellia bacterium | reverse complement strand
GGTCCCGGTGTTAAGCATAGCTTTGTTTTCACCGCCTTTATTCCAAAATCAAAGAAACCGGTACCGGCATTTCTGTTAATCTGTAATCGCGGTTATGAAAATATTGATCCGGATCGTATTGAAAAATCGCCTTTCTGGCCTGCCGAACAGATTGTGGAGCGTGGTTATGCGGCGCTTGCATTCAAGAATGCAGAGCTGGACCCGGACTTTGCCGATGGTTTTACGAATGGCGTTCATCAGATCTTTCAACCTGACCCAAAAATGCGCAAATCAGATTCATGGGCTACTCTGGCCGCCTGGGCCTGGGGTGCCAGCCGGGTGATGGACTGGATGGAGACCGAACCTTTGATTGATGCCAAACATGTGGGTGTGCTGGGTCATTCCCGTGGCGGCAAGGCCTCGCTTTGGTGCGGTGCCCAGGATCAGCGTTTTGCGCTTACCATCTCCAATGACTCCGGGTGCGGCGGTGCCAAGCTGAATCGGATGAATCTGCCAAAATCGGAGAGTATTGCTATTATAACTAAAAGGCTGGGATATTGGTTTTGCGACAAGTTTAAAGAGTATGCGGGAAATGAAGATAAACTTCCTGTTGATCAGCATATGCTGATTGCTCTCATGGCACCGCGTCTGGTGTATGTGGCATCAGCATCAGGGGATGACTGGGCGGGACAGCCTGGTGAATTCAGATCCTGTGTGCTGGCATCACCAGCTTGGAAACTTTACGGTTTGAAGGGGCTGGAGCAGACGATTTTCCCCCAGCCGGATTCACCCATTCAGATAGGTTGCGTTGGTTATCACATGCGTAGCGGTAAGCATAACCTGACAGAGTATGATTGGAAGTGCTATATGGATTTTGCAGACAAACACTGGCGGAAATGAAGAGTGAAGTGTGAAGTGTGAAGAGTGAAGAAGTTCTAAAGTGCGAGAGTTCTAAAGTGCGCGAGTACTGGTGCGTCGGGAGTCATGTGTCGTGAGTCACAACATAATGGGGTCACTGGGTCAAAATAACTGACGGCTGAACACTGAACACTGAACACTGAAGACTGGACACTGAAGACTGGAGACTGTATATGGTTCCGCAATGGTTGATAGAGAAGAAACGCGATGGCAATGTCTTAAGCGATGATGAAATTCGGACCTTTATTGCCGGTTATACGGATGGCAGTATCCCCGACTATCAGATGTCGGCCATGGCCATGGCTATATTCTTTCAAGGTATGACACCACAGGAGATCGCGGTACTGACCGATGCCATGATGCGCTCCGGCGATTTGGTCACTTTTGAAAACTGGCCTCGTCCCACTGCTGATAAGCACTCCACAGGGGGTATCGGCGATAAGCTCTCTCTCATGATTGCTCCGCTGGCAGCCGCTGCGGGACTGGCTGTTCCCATGATATCAGGGCGGGGACTGGGTATCACCGGTGGAACACTGGATAAACTGGAAACAATTCCTGGATATGATACGCGTCTTTCCATTGATGAGTTCAAGCGGGTGATCGATAAAACAGGGTGTTCTATCATAGGGCAGACAGGATCGCTGGCTCCTGCCGACAAAAAACTTTATGCTTTGCGCGATGTTACCGGAACCGTTCCCAGTATTCCGCTGATCACCGCCAGCATTATGTCCAAGAAACTTGCCGAGGGTGCCGATACCCTGATCTTTGATGTCAAGTGCGGCCGGGCCGCTTTCATGAAAACAGAGAGTGATGCCGTTGCCTTGGCAGGGAGCCTGATCAATGTGGGCCGTGCTTTGGGTCGAAAAACCGGGGCCATTATTACTAATATGGATCAACCCCTGGGGCGTACGGTCGGTAATGCGGTTGAGGTGATTGAGGCCATTGACACACTTAAAGGTGCTGGGCCGGTTGACACCCGTTTGCTGACGATCGAACTGACCGCTCTGATGACAGTGCTGGGTGGTATCTATCCGGCTATGGATATTGCCCGGGAGCGCCTGACGGAACTACTCGACAATGGTGCTGCATTAAATTGCTTTAAGCAGATGGTGGAGGAGCAACGGGGCGATTGCGCCGTGATAGATGATTATCAGAAATTTGCTCAGCCGGGAGCTACGCTCGAGATAAAGGCGGATGCAGCCGGTTTTGTGCAGGATGTTGATGCAGAGGCCATCGGTCGGGTTGTGTTGCAGCTGGGTGGTGGCCGACAGAAAACCGATGATGTCATTGATCCGGCGGCCGGTGTTGATTCGCTGGTGCAGCAGGGGGATGTTGTGGAACCGGGCGGGATATTGATGCGCCTGCATGCAAAGAGCGACGCGCTGGTGGCGGCTGCGAGTGCACGTGCCGCGATTTTAATCAACGAAACCCCTCCCCCTGAGCGTCAGTTGATTATCCGTAAAATGTATTGAACAATTAGAATTGAGAAAACGTATTCGATGAAATTTATCACATGCCTGTATCTTGCCCTTTCTTTCGCCGTCTTTGCTGTGGGTATTTCCTCCGAGCCGCTCATCCGGAAAGGTGAACAGCTCCAGTCTACAGATTTCTTTGTTGCCCCCAATGGCAGTGATGTTAATCCGGGTACGAAGGAACTCCCTTTCGCCACGCTGGTGAAGGCGCGTGATGCGATTCGCGCTGCTAAAAAGGGAGGCGATAAGGGGTCGTTCACGGTGGAGCTGCGGGCTGGTACCTATATGCTTGCTGAGACACTAACGTTGACATCCGAAGATTCCGGCACAGTGAAAGCCCCGGTAGTCTGGCGCTCAACCCCTGGCGAGCACGCTGTGATCAGCGGTGGTCAAGCGGTAGTGGGATTTCAGGAAACTCAGAAAAATGGTGTGCGCCGCTGGACGGTCGATATTCCGGACGTAAAATCCGGTGGATTTGCATTTCGCCAGCTCTTTGTTTCTGTCAATGGTCAATCACTCCAACGTCGTTATCGTCCGCATATTGGCATGAAGCGCGTGGATGGACTTACCTATTCGCCCAAGCGAAAAGGTGCCATGTCACATCGCGCCGCTCAACGGGATTTCTATTTTGCCCCCGGCGATTTCAAGCAGTGGGAGAATCTTACGGATGTTGAAGTGGTTGTGCTGCACGTCTGGAGCTCCTCGCGTCTGTTCGTTCAAGAGGTGGACACGGAAAAAAATATTGTCACGTTCACTGGCATGCCGACCTTTGCCGTGAATCAGGGTGGACTTCAGCCTTATTTCATAGAGAATGTGAAAGAGGAGTTGGATGAACCCGGCGAATGGTATCTGGATCGTTCAACGGGAGTGCTCACCTATTTGCCGTTAGAAGGAGAGTCTCTCGCTGATACGCGCATTGTGATTCCCCGGCTGGCTCATCTTTTGATGTTGACCGGCGATTATCAATCAGATCGCTTCGTATCAGATATCGAGTTCAGAGAAATCGGGTTCTCGTTGACAGAGTCAAAGCTACCCCGCGAAGGTTATGGAGGCTCCCAGGGGCATCCTGATCTTCCTGCGGCTATCGAACTCACCGGAGCAAAACACTGTAGCTTTGTGCGTTGTACGCTCTCTCATTCGGGTAATTATGGAATTGCTGTCGGGATGGGGTCGCATGCTAACAGGGTGGTTGGATGTCGATTCTTTGACCTTGGCGGTGGTGGTGTTAAAGTCGGTGATATCAGGATGAACCCGACGGATCCCTATCCTGTGGTGCCCACAGGGAATCGGATTGAGAACTGTGCGATATCTGACTGTGGAATTATGTATTACTCCGCCAATGCGGTCTGGTGCGGAATTGTACGCGATACCGTGATCAGGAACAATCAGATATGGGATCTGCCTTACTCAGGAATTGCCGTTGGATGGTCGTGGAGCGATAAGCCCACAGCCTGCGGCGGAAATCAGATTGTGAATAATCACATCAGCCATGTTCTCAATCTTATTGCCGATGGGGCCAGCATCTATACGCTCGGCCGTCAGCCGGGCACTGTGATCCGAGGCAATGTGCTGCGCGACAATCTTAAAAGCCCATTTGCCAAGCAGTACTGGCAGCTTGGCCTTTACCTTGATGAAGGTTCATCAGAAATTCTGGTTGAAAATAATTTTGTCTACCATGTGGGAACGCACGGTTTTAATATGAATGGCGGAGCGCAGAATCTGATTCAGAATAATATTCTGGGGCCTGTGTACGGTAATGAGGCGCCTTATATCCGGAGTTATAAAAAATCTTATGCTAAAGAGAATGTATTTACGCGTAATGTCATGTATTTTGATGGCAGTAATATGACAGATGCGGATTTGAGCACCTCGCTTTTTAACTGTAGATCAAACATCTATTGGAACTTTGAGGGACAATCCTTTCATTTCGCAGGTAAATCGTTCAAGGAATGGCAGGCGGGTGGACAGGATATAGGCTCACTCAATACTGATCCGTTGTTTGAAGATCCGGTGCAGGGTGACTTCCGTCTGAGAGCATCATCACCGGCATTCGCACTCGGGTTTGAGCCGTTCGATATCTCTGCGGCCGGGCTTGAGCCGGCATTCAAAGATGTCGCGCGGCCTGCAAAGGTTGTCAAACCTCCTTTTTACAGCATGGCACTTCCTCAGCCGAAAAAGTTTGCGGGATTTTTCAGTGACTGCGAGGATATTCCTGTCGGCCTGCTGCCACGAGGCTTCAGTTGCAATGGTGGATCTCCAAAGGCGAATTTCAAGATTGCAGAGGGCTTTGGCAGGAATGGCGGCCGGGCCATAGTCGCGATTGATAAAAAGTCTGCTGCTAAATCATTCTATCCCTACATGACCTATCGCTTACCTGAGCATCTTGATGGAGGGGTTGTGACACTCTCTTTTGATATGATGCAGAAAGCGGATTCGCCCGCCTTTCTCGATGTCGGTTTCAGAGATACCTCCAAGCGCGTTAACCCGGGAAGGGAGTTTAACTCGGCATCAGGTGTGACTCTCTCCGCTGATGGCATCCTTAAAACAGGCAGTCACCTGCTTGCCACTACAAAGCCCGGCAGTTGGATCAGGGTGGAAATAGCCCTTGCTCTCTCAGGTGATAATCGGGAATCCTGTGTGACAATTACGCTTGATGATGGAACCAAGAAAGTGGTCAAGGCTCCCCTAAGCAAGGATTTTGCGGCCCTGAGTATGGTCGGTTTTTTCTGCAGTGAAGCTGCCGATGGCATCGTCTACCTTGACAATATGCGCATGACAGTGATGCCGTAGCGTTTCATAGGGCGCAAGGCTGTTAGGATGTTAGGCTTTGGGTTGTTGGGCTTTGGGCTTTGGGCTTTGGGTTGTTAGGTGAAGAGGAAGGGAGTGACAAGATGTTGCTCTTTAGCAATACCAGCTACCAGCTACCAGCTATGCGCTGGGTTGCGGCTGAAAGCAGCTTTAGTTTATATGAAAGATGAGGATGAAATGGTTTTTTATAAGAAGATGGAATGTGCAATAAATCATTCGGTTACAAAAAAAATTCTGGTTGCGGTCATGCTGTCTCCGATGTGGGTGCATGCGGCCAATGCTGCTTTGCCTGCGAATATAATTTCGCATTCGTTTGAAATGCGTGGAGTGAGTGGCGATCTCAAGGCCGATGGGGTTACGGATTTTAAGGGAACAACTTCCATTTTTTCAACTGACGAACGTGTTGCATTCCTGAATACATACACTGACATTGCCAGTGCATGGTTTAATGTCCCTGAACTTGATAAATTAGCTGTCGATCCTGCTGAGGCAAAGAGTGCACTTGCCAGTATTAAACCACAACCTTTATCTTCTGTCCGTCAACAGATCCGACTGAATACCGGTTGGCAGCAGGCCGGTTCGGAGACTACCTCAATAAAAAATCCCCGGCCTTGGCGGACGCGTTCCGGTGTGTCGGTTGACAAGGGTGTTTTAAACCTTTCCTCAGGCAAAACAGAGCTATTGGATTTATCCTTGAGTAAGGGCTGGCGTTCTGAAATTTCATGGAAAGCTAAGCTTAGCAGGAAGCAGAGTCAGGCTAGCTGGTCTTTAGGGTGTGCAACCGGTGAAATTGAAGACGTGGGTAAAACAGATGGCTGGCATAGCTATCGTTTGCAGCTCGACTTTGTTGAGAAGTGTGGTTATGCCTCGGTCGATGGTAAACGTGTCAATGAATTCCCGTTGACAGCTCCAGCCGGTAACCCTTGTCCTTTTGCTCTTACCGCAACCGATGATCTATGCCTGGATGATCTGCTTTTCCTTGATTATCGTCCACTAGATACGGTCAGGATGCCTTATGAAGTCGTGGTATTAGCGGATGATTCATTTGATGCTAAGCCTGATCTGCAGGGATGGAACAAGGTAAGCCGTTGTGGAACAGGGTGGACTTCAACAGAACTTCCTGCTGTTCGCGGTGGATTCCGTGAAGCCGGATCAGATCTGCTACTGCGTCGGCAGGTAAAGCTGCCTGCCGCCAAACGGGTCTGGCTGGAGGTTGAGGCGCTGGACCCATCCGGTGAAATTTATCTTAATGGAAAGTTGGCCGCAACTGTAACCAACCGCAAACCGGTTTTTGTTGATGTGAGTTCTATAGCCCGTAGCGGCAGAAATCTGCTTGCTTATCGAGTGAATCATCACACAGTGACTAATGCCTGTCTGCACGCTCCGGCTGACATTGCTATCGGCTGGTCTGCTGGACGCACCACTCTGCATGTGCTGGATACAGATGTCGGTTTAAGAGATTTACGTGTGCATACAGCGGTACTTGACTCCAAGGGCGTTGCTGATCAGATGCATCGGCTGGTGCTTGATAATGCCGGTAAAGAAGCCTTTACCGGTACACTTGAGATCAGTTATCGGTCCTGGTTTCCTGTTGAAGGGGCTATTGTGTCAATGCGTCGCATGCCTGTTAAGGTTGGAGCTCAGGCAACATGCGAAGTGGAGATGAACATCGGGGTGGTTTCCCCGGAGCTATGGAGCCCGGAGCGTCCGGCTCTCTATGCTGTCAGTGCCAGGTTGTTAGATGATCGTGACAAACCCATAGATGATATTGTCACAACAACCGGTATTCGCACCGTGGCACAGCGTGAGGGGATGTTTTTGCTGAATGGAGCTCCTGCTATGCTGAATGGTGCACAGATTATGGGATTCCGTCCGGTACCAGCTCTTGAGAACACCGCCAAGTATAATCGTCGTGCACCTGCATTGAGTTTGATGTCAGAGCTGCTGGCTATCAAAAACATGGGTGGTAATTTACTCCGTATTCATGCACATGCGGCTATGACTACACCGGATGGCATTCATGATCCGCGTATAGCGGAGATGGCGGATCAGCTGGGAGTGGCTTTAATGTGGGGATCGCCCGCCTGGTTGCGTGAAGGCGATGAACGTCTGATTGGCTGCGATGATATGGGAGCCTATATTAGAGATGTCTATAATCACCCGAGTATTGTTATATGGGAGATGAGCAACCATCCTAATAGATTCAAGCAAGATCCGGGACCGGAGCGCACACATGCATTTGTGAAAAGGACGGTTAATGCGGTTCTGGCATATGATACCTCTCGCCTGATCTCTCCGACAACATTCTGGCAGCATACCAGCTATGCTAACGATCTTGGCACGTTAGATCGCAAGGGCCGTCCCATTACACCGGTTGCTGAATACACCCATCCGCTGGTGACCCGTGGCACACAGGATGCGGTAACTGGATATGGTGCCGAATGGTCAAAGCTACGCTCCTGGCCATCTGGTTTTACCGCTGACTGTCTGAAGAATAACATCCGGGCATGGTTTAACTTTGAACATGAAGAGTCCGCCGCCCAAGCCAACTGGAATCTTTCGAAAGGGTGGCCCTGGCATCATCTGCGTTCATATGAAGAACGTTATGAAAAAGGGAGTATCGGTCGGGTGTTGGATTTCAACGAATGGCGCGCCAGTCAGGGGTGGCAGGCTTTCAGTGCCTATGAGTCGATGCGTAAACAGATTTACGGTGGGGTCGACGGATTCTCCTGGTGTACGATTGAAGGAGGGGCTAACAGCGGAACCTATGAAAAGCCGTTGCTGGATCCTTTTGGATATGCCAAGCTGGCCTGGCATATTCACAAAATGGTCTTTCAGCCGGTATTGGCGGGAAGCGTTGATGTAGATACGGTTTACGGACCGAACGATAAAATCACACCCTGTGTATTTAATCTAGGTCCCGCACGTGTTGTAAATTTGACTCTTACGGTTAAATCAGTTGCTGGCGTCATTCTGGACAAAAAGACTTTTAAAGCTCTTAAACTTGCCGCAGGTCGTTCGCTCCTACGTTTGCCGCCTGTACGCCCAGTTCTACCCGTCAAAGGGTTATGTGTCATTGAATACACCGTGACAGCGCACTAACTTGGCTACGGTTCCGCTGCGCTACGTGCGTTGCGGTGGCTAATGGTTGCAAAAGTACGGAATCGTATACTTAACACCAAAATAGATGTGAAGACTTTTGATAAAATTATTGCGGGATGGCTCTCGGAGCAGGATATATCCTGCCGTGAGCGTATCTCCCTGAACAAAAGAAGGAGTAACCGAGCGATGAAATCGGCTATTATGTTTCAGAAATTGCTTTGTTTTTTGACGATATTTATCGTAAGTAGTGTGTTTTCTGCTGAAAAGCCGAACATACTTCTGATTCTTGCTGATGATCTGGGATGGTCGGATACCAGTGTTACCGGAAGTAAATACTATCGGACTCCAAACCTTGAAAGGCTGGCCAAACGAGGGGTGCGTTTTACCAATGCCTACAGCGCCAGTCCGCTCTGCTCTCCCACTCGCTGTAGTATTATGACCGGTCAGAGTCCTGCTCGTACGGGCTTTACAACACCCGGTGGCCATCTTGTGCAGGTGATTCTTAAGGCCTCTGTTAATAAGGGCGCTAAAGCAACTGAGCGGCAAATAGCCTGCACCAGTATTACCCGGATGGATACGGATCACCTGACATTGGCTGAGGCCTTGAAAGAGGGGGGCTATGTAACCGGTCATTTTGGCAAGTGGCACCTGGGGCGTGAACCTTACTCTCCGTTGGAACATGGTTTTAATGTGGATGTTCCGCATTGGCCAGGCCCTGGTCCTGCCGGTAGCTTTGTGGCGCCATGGAAGTTTCCGGATTTCAAAGAAAAATATTCCAAAGAGCATCTTGAAGATCGGATGGGCGATGAGGCTGTTGCGTTTATGGAGGCTCACACCCGTTTGACCCCAGGGCAGGTGCGGAAACCCTTTTTTCTTAATTACTGGCAGTTCTCGGTGCATGCCCCCTTTGATGCAAAGGCGGAGCTGATTGAGAAATATAAAAAGTTGCGCGACCCTCATAACCCGCAGCAGAGTCCTACTTATGCCGCTATGATTCAGTCATTGGATGATAATATCGGCAAAATGCTTGATGCCCTCGACCGACTTGGTATTAGCGACAACACAATCATTTTATTCTATTCCGATAACGGTGGCAATATGTATAACCTGGTGGATGGTGGCACTGCAACCAGCAATGCCCCGTTGCGCGGTGGTAAAGCAAGTATATATGAGGGAGGTATTCGCATTCCCGCCATTGTGAGCTGGCCCGGTGTAACCAGAGGAGGCACTATAAGCAAGGCATTGGTGCAGAGTGAAGACCTTTATCCCACCATTCTTGAGATGGCTACGCTGCCTGCCCATCCTGAACAGGCGCTGGATGCCGTCAGCATGGTGCCTGCGTTGAAAGGAGAGCAGGGTTTGCGTAGTGCGGTCTATAGCTATTTCCCCCATGCTCCGGCGGTTCCTGAATGGCTGCCGCCCTCGGCCTGTGTTCGTGTGGGTGATTGGAAATTGATTCGTATCTTTCATGATGCAGAGGGTGGCGGTCATCGCTATGAACTCTATAATCTCGCTGATGATATCGGAGAAAGGCATAATCTGGCCTTTTCTCAGCCTGAGCGGGTGGAGTCTATGGATGCCATGATTGAAAAGTTTTTAGTGGATACGCACGCTGTGCGTCCCGTGCCAAATCCTGGATATAACCCTGCGGCAGTTGATCATCTGCTGGGCTGGCGGTCAGGAGGCGATGCCCGTCTCTCTTTTGGGCATAAGCTCTTTCAGATACGCTCCTTTGGAAAAAATCCCTCTATGGTGAGTGATAAACCGCTGGAGCTGGTTAAAGGCAAATACTCCTTTGAATTGCGCATGCGCTCATGGGCTGGTGGTCCCGTCAGACTCTTTTGGGCTGGAGCCGATGGTAAGTTTACAGACCGTCTTTCTCTTTCTCTTTCTATGGCAGCTGATGGCCTTTGGCATGAGCTGCAGACTCAGTTGGCTTTTGACGATACTGTGCAGACACTGCGTTTTGATCCGGCAGATTCAGAGGGCTCTGTGAATATTGAGTGGATCCGATTGCGTAGTCTTGATGGAAAGGTTGTCAAGGAGTGGGATTTTACTGTTAAACCTAAGCCTGTCAGAGCTAAGATTAAGGTCGTGCCGCAGATAGCCATTGGTGGTTGGAAAGGGGGGCATAACAGTCACCTGGCACTCCGTCAGGGTAAGGGAGTACTTCATATTCAAAGCAAGGGGAGGGACCCCATGTTGATCAGTGAAGCATTGGCACTGTCTGCCGGTAGTTACACTTTAAAAATCCGCATGAAAAGCAGATCCAGAGGGAATGGACTACTCTTTGCCCGCCCCGCTAAAGGCGGCTATAAAGTCGGGTCAGGCACATCATTTTCTTTCAGCCATGACAATAAGTGGCATATAATAACGATTCCGCTGAATCGAAATTACGAAATCGCAGAGTTGCGTCTTGATCCCTGCACCGCTCCCGGAGAGATAGAAATTGAGTGGATCAATCTCTCCCTCGCTGAGGGTGACGTAATTCAGGAGTGGAACTTCCTTTAGATTTCCGCCGTTTTTCCGTACCTTTTGTTGGTTTTTTTAAGTATTTCGCTTTAGTTATGGTGATTGCGATTGACAAATTTACGATAATTCGATATTTTACAACGTTTTATTGCCTATAATGGGTGAATTGTATCCAAAAGGGGTATTTTTGCTTGTTTGAAAATAGGTATTTCCCTCAGCGTATGAACCTGATGAAGTTATTTCGAGGTGTAGATAATGGCTAAGCGTGCTGTAAAATCGACTAAAGCGACAAAATCCAAGAAGAGTGTCCCTAAAAAGAGTAAAACAACGAAGAAGAAGGCTACAGTGCCTGTGGAGGTGGTTGTAGCTGATAGTGAAGAAAAAAGCGATCTGGGTGTTAAAGATACTGATACATCCGTTGATGCCGAAAGAGTTCCCGGTGATGCCGACTTGACTCTGGATGAAGAGGCGGTTGAGGATATCGATGTGGATAATGTTGATGTTGTGCTTGAGGGTGTTCTTGAGGCGGATAAAGATGATGATGACGAAATTGATGAACATCTCATAGAACATAACATTGAGCAGCACTATGAGGGCAGCGGGGTTGAGATTAAAACAAAACGCCGCGATGATATAACATTTGACGAGATGCAGGATGATGGATATCCGCTTGAATATGCCTCTGGTTTAACGATGGAGGAGGAGCGTGCTGCTGCGAACACCGAACGTGAAGAACGTCGGGAGCGCATTAAAACCCTGATTAAAAAGGCTGAGTCTCAGGGTAGTTACCTTACCTACGATAATATTAATGAAGTTCTCCCCAGTGCTGTTGTAAAAGATACTGATATTGAGTCCTGTCTTGTGATTTTGCGCGGCATGGATATCGAGATCATTGATGCCTCTGAGGTTGAACGGTTCCGTCAGGAACATGCAGCAATTGATAAGCGCAGTCGTAGTTCCAGAATGGATTTCTTTGATGATCCTATGAGAATGTATCTGCATCAGATGGGGCAGGTGCCGCTTCTTTCACGTGAGCAGGAGGTTGAGATATGCAAACGCATTGAAAAAGCCGAGAGCAAGGAGCGTGAGTTGTTCAATCAGTTTGGATTTGCCCCGCGCCTATATCTGGAGTTAATTGATCGTCTGGAAACAGGAATTGAGCGTTTTGACCGAGTGGTGACAGATAAGTTTGCTGATAGCCGCGATGCCTATATGGAGGGGATCGGCAAAATTAAGAAAGATCTGAATAATGTCCAGGCTAAGATAGTAAAGGCCTATGATGGCGTTGTTGAGGCAAACAGTGGTACAGACAAGGCTAAACAGAGACGCCGCCTTAAATCCCTGGAGAAGTCTCGTGATGATTTGATGAGTGTCTTCCAGACCCTGAACTTTAAACAGAAGGTTCTTGAGACTCTTTGTGCTGAAGCTAATGAAAAAATTTACCATCCTTACAAAACGTTTCTCGGTGACCGTGATCGTCTTAATAAGGGCCGTCAGACAAAGAAACGTGATCAGTCACTGAAAGACATTGCTATTCGTCTTGCCTCCATTGAAAAAGAGTTTGGTATGAGCTCCGATGAGTTTATTAAGCGCTTTGAGAATTTGAGAAAGGTGCTGAAGTCAGGTCAGTGTGCCAGAACCGAGATGGTTGAGGCAAATCTGCGTCTGGTAATCAGCATTGTGAAAAAGTATATGAACCGTGGCCTTTCATTCCTGGATTTGATTCAGGAGGGTAATACAGGCCTGATGAAAGCGGTTGAAAAGTTTGAATATCGGCGTGGTTATAAATTCAGCACTTATGCCACCTGGTGGATCCGGCAGGCAGCGACTCGGGCAATTGCAGATCAGGCCCGTACTATTCGTATTCCCGTTCACATGATTGAAACAATCAATAAACTGCTGCGAGTTCAGAAGAAACTTGTGCAGGAACTGGGAAGAGAACCGTTGCCGGAAGAAGCCGCCGAAGAGATGGATATCCCCGTGGATCGCGTACGCGCTGTCTACCGCATGGCTCAACAGCCAATTTCGCTGCAGAGTCCGGTTGGCGATGGCGATGACGCCCACTTCGGAGATTTCATCGAAGATAAGAGTGCAGATAATCCTTCTGAGATGACCGCTTACAGCATGCTGAAGGAACGTTTGCAGGATGTGTTGACAACCCTGACAGACCGTGAGCGCCAGGTGCTTGACTATCGATTCGGCTTGACCGATGGATATTCACGTACCTTGGAGGAAGTTGGGAAACAGTTCAATGTGACACGCGAACGTATCCGCCAGATTGAAGCGAAGGCACTGCGTAAGTTGCGTCACCCCACACGAAAGCGCAAGCTGGAAGGATTCCTGGAGACGCGCTGATTTCAAGCCTTTTCACCAACCAGACGTGTGAATAGAGGTACAGTGCGAACTTTCAGTAGTTTCGTGTGTTAACCATAGTAGAAGCAAGGAGGTTCTTTTGAACCCAATTGAAACAATGACAGACCCGATATTTATCGGGATCGCATCCGGTGTAGCAGGTTTTTTGGCCGGTGTATTGGTATCCAAGTGTGCTGGTGGCAGTGGTATTTCCATGTGTCATAGCAGCAGTGGAGATTGCGTTGAGTTATATGTGGGCAACCTTAGTTATGATATGACAGAGGCCCAAATGCGCAAGGAGTTCGAGCGTTATGGCAAAGTTAAATCAGCCCGTATCATTACTCATCGGTTTAACCACCGTTCTAAAGGGTTTGGTTTTGTTGAAATGCCTATTCGTTCAGAGGCTGAAGCTGCCATTAAAGCAACAAACGGAAAAGATTTTCTTAACCGTAAGTTGCGTGTAAATGAAGCTAAAAATAAGTCACGTGACTAAACCTTAATCGGTTCTTTTGAAGCGTCCCTTAATAAGGACGCTTTTTTTGTGGCTGTTTTTCCACATTGCGGCATGAAGGTCTGTGTGCTAATATATATAAATTAAACTAACGCGGGCTTTGCCCGCAACCCAGCTACCAGCTCAAGTCGCTGCTTCAACTTCTTGTTTGCTTGACGGCCATAGCCGGAGGCGACGGCTGTTTGTTGCAGCTTCTGAGCTATAAGCAACTAACTTGATTACGGAGTCTTTATGAGTGGTACAACCAGAGGAGGAGCGGGCAGTCGAAGCGTTAAGCGTTTCCCTCTTTATTTGCGTGTTTTACGTGAAATGGAGTTGAATGGCGATACATATGCTTCAGGAGCGGTGGTTGCCAAAGCGCTTTCATTTGATCCGATTGTTGTTCGTAAAGACTTTGCCAAGACAGGTGTCTGTGGTAAACCTCGGCTTGGCTTCCCTTTATATGATCTTATTGATGCCATTGAAAAATTTGTGGGTTGGCAGACCCGTACCGATGCTGTGCTGGCAGGAGCCGGCCGTCTTGGTTCAGCTCTGATCGGTTATCCCGGCTTTAAAGAGCAGGGGTTCCAGATTGTTGCCGCCTTTGATGTTAAGCCAAATAAAAATCAGACCATAAACGGAGTACCCGTCTATCCGGTCAGCCAGCTCTGCGAGCGGGTGAAAAAGAAGAAGGTCACTCTTGGAATTTTAACAGTTCCCGATGAACATGCGCAGGATGTTGCTGATGCTATGATTGCCGGTGGTGTTCGTGGAATATGGAATTTTACTCCGGTTCGTTTAAAGGTGCCGGAGGACGTAATTGTTAAGCGGGAGGATCTGGCCGCCTCTTTGGCCTTGCTCTCATACCGTTTGCATCAGGATGAGGATGCCTAATATGATCTGTGGTATGGATCTTCTTCTGGAGCGTCACTCCAGATCGCTTAAAGGTCGCCGAATTGGGTTGTTGAGTCATCAGGCTGCACTCGTTTCAAGCGGTGCCACCTCGGCGCAGGCCCTGCATAAAGCGCCCGGAATCACGCTGAAAGCTCTGTTTGGTC
Source organism: Kiritimatiellia bacterium (assembly GCA_027858965.1). Lineage (GTDB taxonomy): Bacteria > Verrucomicrobiota > Kiritimatiellia > RFP12 > UBA1067 > M55B167. The sequence continues at coordinate 11,021 of JAQIBS010000073.1, read as the reverse complement.
CAGAACATGGATTCATAGGGCAGGCTGTTGCCGGTGAGAAAACTTACTCATCCATACATTCCGATTGGAAAATACCGGTTCACTCGCTTTATGGCGAGATGCGCAAACCCACGCCGGCGATGCTGGACGGGTTGGATTTGGTGATATGTGACCTTCAGGATCTCGGGGTTCGCTGTTACACCTATCTGGCCACAATGGCGAATATGCTTGAGGCTTGCCGAGAGGCGGGTGTTGAGATGGTGGTCACTGATCGTCCTGTTCCTCTTCCCTCTGTTATTGACGGTGCAATGCCGCAACCCTCTTTGATAAGTTTTGTGGCCCCCTGTAAACTGCCGATGGTTTATGGAATGACTCCGGGAGAGACCGCTCTCTGGATCAATCGTGATTTTGTGGATAATCAAATGCTGCGAGTTATTGCTATGCATGACTGGCGACGTTCATGCTCCGTTCTCAGTGAAAATCAGGGCGATTTCATGCCGCCTTCCCCGGGAATTAAGAGCCGTGAAACAGCATTGGCCTATCCGGCCACCGTTTTCTGTGAAGCTCTGCCGGGTATCGATTGCGGTCGTGGGACTAATATGGCCTTCAGGGTGCTGGGAGCCCCGTGGCTTGAGGCTGAGAAGTTTTGCTCCCATCTTTCCGGATTAAAGCTTAAAGGAGTTGCTTTTCACCCCTATCGTTATACGGCTGCTTCCAAAACCTATGCCGGCCGTGAGTTGGATGCCATCAGGCTCTCTGTGACTGATCCGGCTGTATTCCGCCCCGTCGAGTGCTCCCTGCTTGTGCTTCGTGAATTGACAACGTGTTATGGCGTTGGACGTGTCTGGCGCCATAAAGGGGTCAGGGCTAAGTGGTTTGATAAACTTTATGGGGATAAGCGTGTTCGTCGGCAACTTTTTGATGGTAAACCGCTTAAGTCAATTTTTAAAGAATGGAAGTTGGATAGTAGGGAGTTCTTACAACAGCGGGAAAAGCATTTGTTATATTGAACGGTCACTTTGAACGTGACATTTTATGATAAAATGTCATAATAATGGGCATTATTTTATAGAATAGGTGGGTAAAAATTTATGAAAAAGAAAACTACAACAAAAAAAGCTGGGCGTGACGAGGTTTCAAAAAAACCGAGAGTACGCATTACCGATACAACTCTGCGCGATGCGCATCAATCGCTTTGGGCTACACGTCTGCGTACAGATGATATTCTGGCAATTGCAGAGGATGTGGACAATGCCGGTTACTACTCTTTGGAGTGCTGGGGCGGAGCAACTTTTGATGTATGCCTGCGTTTTCTGCGTGAAAACCCATGGGAACGTCTGCGCCTGATCAAATCAATATGTAAGAATACACCTTTGCAGATGCTGCTGCGTGGCCAGAATGTTCTTGGCTATAAACACTACCCTGATGATGTGGTAGAGCGCTTTATTGCATTGGCCTGTGAGAACGGCATGGATATCTTTCGTATCTTTGATGCCCTCAATGATTCACGTAATCTGGAGCAGGCAATTAAATCTGTCAAGAAATACGGCGGACACGCTCAGGGAACAATCAGTTACACATACAGCCCGGTACATACCGTTGAAAAGTTTGTTGAGCTTGCCAAAGAACAGGAATCAATGGGCGTTGATACTATCTGTATCAAAGATATGGCCGGTATCCTGACACCGGGTGCTGCTACAGAGCTTATCGGAGCCTTGACTAAAAAGCTGAAGATTCCAGTGCAGCTGCATTCGCATATGACCAGCGGTATGGCTCCTGCTATGTATCTCTCCGCTGTTAAAGCAGGTTGCGGTACCGTTGATACCGCTGTTTCAACAATGTCCGGTTATTCTTCACAGCCTGCGTGTGAGACTATGGTTGCCATCTTTGAAGGCGAGGGTTATGACACCGGTATTAATCACAAGCGTGTTGCTAAAGTGAACACTTACTTTAAAGGGCTGAAGAAAAAGCGCGAACCTAAAGCTGGCAAAATTGAGTTGATCGATGCCGGTGTACTGGAACATCATATCCCTGGAGGTATGATATCTAATTTGCGCTCTCAACTGCAGCAGCAGGATGCACTTGATCGTCTGCCTGAGGTGCTGGAAGAGCTGCCACGTACCCGTAAGGATATGGGTTATCCTCCGCTGGTAACACCAACCAGTCAGATTGTCGGTGTTCAGTCTGTTCTGAATGTGCTGGCAGGTAAACGCTATGAGATGGTGACCCAGGAGACCCGTAACTATGTTAAGGGCCTTTACGGACGTTCCCCGGCTAAGATTGATACCAAGCTGTCCAAGAAGATTCTGAAAGGGGAGAAGGCTGTTACCTGTCGTCCTGCTGATCTGCTGGAACCGGGGCTGGCTCATGCGGCTGATGGACTGGATTCCAAGTTTATCAGAAAAGAAGAGGATATTCTCTCGTACTGCATTTTCCCTGAAGTTGCACTTGGCTACTTCAAGTGGCGTGAGCAGCCTGAAGGTGAACGTGATCCTATTCCTGCTGATTTGGAAGATCAGGTAGCGGAAGCTGCGGCTGCACCAGCTCCTGTGGCACCGGCACCTGTTGCTGAAGGCGATCAGAAGTATGTTGAAATCGGAAAGTTGGTTGCCAGTCTGGCCGGCCGCCTTGGTGTTGTTGGCGGTGGCGAGGGTGTTCCCTCTATTGATCTGAGTTCTGTGTCGGCACCTGTTGTAGCTGCATCTGTTGCAGCTGCGCCTGCTAAAGCCGAAAAGGCTGTTGTTAGCGGACCAACTATTGATGCACCCTTGAATGGCACTTTCTATCGTTCAGGAGCTCCTGGAGAACCTGAGCTGTCTAAAGAGGGCGATAAGGTTAAGGCTGGTGAACCAGTCTGTATTGTTGAAGCGATGAAGCTTTTCAATCAGATTAAAGCTGGTAAAGCGCTTACGGTTGTTGAATTCCTGGTTGAGCACGGTGATGCCGTCTCTAAAGGCCAGCCCATGGCCGTTGTTAAACATTAAACTGAACGAGCGAATGCTCTTTTAGTGAAATGTGTTATACGCATTAATAAAAACGGAGTTTCAGGTTTTGCCTGAGGCTCCGTTTTTTCGGTTGATCTGGATTCATACCATCCTTGTCTCAGTCTTAATCCGCAGAGTTTATTGAAAAAGTTACTTAAGGTTTTAGCCCAGAAGACATGTTGCAACTCGCTAGCAATGCTCTAAAAAAGTCCGCATTAGCTTGACATCTTTGGGATGTAATTCTAACATGTTTAAATAATTAAGTTATACCTTGATTTCTGGTATAACATTGCATAAATGAATGCATTTTTATAATTAAAACACGAAGTTTTTTTATGTAATGCGGTATTCTTTAAGGGGAGAGCGTTGAAAACGCGTAATGCCTTTATTCAGTTTGTCCGCAAAATTTATTGCGGTGAACCGCATAAGGGGAGAATTTAATGAAAAGAAGATCTTTTCTGAAAGGATCAGCCGTGGCTGGAGTAACAACACTGTGCGGCGCAGGCACCGCTAAAGCGGCTGAAAGTTGCATGCCTACATTAAAAGCACCGGCGCAGTCGGCGCAGTTGAATTTATGTCTGCAGTGGAATAAGATTCCCGGCGGTGAGATGAATCAAAAGCTCGATTTTCTGGAAGCCAATGGTTTCAAGGCTGTTGAAATACCCTCCGGTAAGTGGCCTATCGATAATTGTGATGCCATGCTTAAGGCTATGAAAGGGCGCAAGCTGACCTTAGCAACGGCCTGTGGTCCGAGCAATTTTGCCTATGCAGAAGAAGCGAAGCGTGAAGCCGAGGTTCAGAAATTTCTGCCGATTATTGAAGCTCTTGGAAAGATGAAGTCGGTAGGATTGATTATCTGTCCTGCGCGTGGTAAACTGAGCGAACCCGGCTGGTTATCAGGCAAGGATTTGCGTAAGGATTTTGTGGAGAATACCGGCAGGCGTCTGGCCGAGCACGCCCATAAGCATGGCACTTCCATTGTGCTTGAGCCTTTGCGCCGCAACGAAACACCATTTCTTCGTCAGGTTGCTGATGGTGCTACTATTGCCCGTGATATCGGTCCGGGTTGTGCTGTGATGGGCGACTTCTGGCACATGCAACTGGAAGAGACAAGCTTTCTGGGGGCTTTCATCAGCGGTGGCAAACTTCTTAAGCATGTGCATATCGCTGGTTTGAAAAAGCGTATCATCCCGGGTGTGTTCCCTGAGGATAACTATGTGGATGGCTTTAAGGGTTTGAAGTTGCTTGGCTATCGTGGTGCCGTAAGCTTCGAGGGCGGCTGGCCGAAGGATCCAGCTAATCCTAAGAAGTCTGTTGCCGAGCCAGAGCGTATCCGCCTTATCAAGAATATGGTTAAGCTTCTGAACGAGCAGTGGGCTATGGCCTGATAGGATAAGTTCTAAAGTTCTGAAGTTCTGAAGTTCTGAAGTGCGGGAGTGCGAAATGAAATTTATTACTAGCGTCCCATTGGGACGTAGAGGCTTTGGGCTTTAGACTATAGGCTGTTGGGTGAAAAGCGCCTGGCAATTGTTTGAACTTATCAAACGAGCTTTAAAAAGGAAGTGTATGAAATTGTGATTTTCCTAAAGTCTAACCACCTACAGCCTAACGGCCTGCATCCTACTTGTCAGGGCGTAGCCTTGGCGAAGACTGATGGGATGCCTGTGAAAATTTATTAATTAATAAAACAAGGAGAGAAACATTATGGACAATCGTCGTTCATTTATAAAGAAGTCGGCTGTATTTTCAGCTATGATGGCAGCAGCACCTACTATTGTAAAAGCGCAGGGCGCAGCACGTGAATTTAAAGTGGGTCTGATCGGTAGTGGTGGTCGCGGAACAGGTGCGGCTAAGCAGATGATGGAAGCCGCTAAGAATCTGGGCCATACCGTAAAGATTATTGCGATTGCAGATTTCTTTGAAGATAAGGGTAAAAAAGCGGCTAAGACGCTTGGTTGTCCTGAAAACATGGTTTTTGTCGGGCCAAAGGCTTACCATAAGGTTTTGTCCACTGATTGTGACATCGTGATCCTGGCTGCTCCTCCGGCATTCCGTGCTCAGCATCTGGAAGCGTCAATCAAGGCCGGAAAACATGTTTTTTCAGAAAAACCGGTTGCTGTTGATGGTCCTGGTGTGCGTCAGTTTATTGCCGCCGCAGCAGAGGCCAAAGCTAAGAAACTCGCTATTGTGGCCGGCACACAGCGTCGCCATCAGGGCGTTTATCTACAGAAGGCTAAACTGCTTGAATCCGGCAAAATCGGTAAAATTACCGGTGGTGCCGTCTATTGGAATATGTCGGCTCTCTGGGTGCGTGACCGCCGTCCGACGGATACCAACGCTGGCTACTTGGCCAACAACTGGGTCAACTGGCTGGAGTCCTCCGGTGACCATATTGTTGAGCAGCATGTACATCAGCTGGATGTTGTGAACTGGTATATGGGATGCACTCCAAAATCAGCTACTGGTATTGGTGCACGTCATCGCCGTCGTTCAGGTAACCAGTATGATTGCTTCAGTGTCGATTTTGATTATGGTGATGGTGCTCATATTCACAGTATGTGCCGTCAGATATCCGGTTGTTCAAACTTTGTGGGTGAGCGTTTCCGCACACCCAACTGTGAGTTTGTCGGTAATGCCAAAAGCGTGAAACTCCTGGATGGTTCTAAGCTTGATCTTGTAGATTGCGCTCATAAAGGTAATCCTTATGTTCATGAACATGAAGATCTGCTTAAGGGTATTCTGAGTGGTGATGTTCTGAATGAAGGTGAGCAGGTGGCTATGTCATGTGCTACTGCGATTATCGGTCGTATCTCTGCATATACCGGCATGACAGTGCGTATGTCTGATCTGATCTCGAATGAGAATTCAGATGTTTATAAATACGCCTGTGTTCCTTCTGCAGCAGACTTTGAAAAGGATGGCGATGTTCCTCTGCCGGCAGAGAACGTGGCTCCTGTTCCGGGCAAGGCTAAGAAATAATATACACGGGCTTCCGCCTTCATGCTATTACGGCGTGACAGGCCGCCCATTATGAAGTTTGAAGAGAGAAGAGTGAAGTGTGAACTTTACTCTTCTCTCTTTTTATCCGACCGATCCGACTGATCATCTTAATCGCACCGCGCAGTCGCGGAGCCAGCAGAGCTGGCTAACGAACTTCAGCACTTTAGAACTTTAGAACTCTCGAACTATTTAAGCTCTTCAATCCTTACATCAGCGAATTGGACGGTCTGGACCTTATCTCCCAGATGGCAGGACAGCACAGCGCCTCCAATGGCATAGTCGTTTTTGGGTTTGCCGATAATTTCAATTTTTTTCCAGCTGTCTGCAGCGTCAACTTCGGCAAATCCGATTCTGTTGAAGGGTTTACCATTGCGTTGCAGGATGGCATTGAATTTGGCTCCACCGCTGCTGCGGCAGAAGAAAGTAAGCTTGTATGATCTGCCAGCTTTTAGCTCAATCCCCGGATTCCTTTTGTAGGCTGCATCTGATCGGCTGCGTTCAGGTTTTTTGAATACCGTTATTTCGTGTGCTGTACCAAATGCTTCATGTGATGCAGGAACCTTTTTGCAGCTGCAGTATTTGCCTTGTCCATTAAGGCGCACACCCTGCATTCCGTTTACAACCTCACTGGTGTCTTCATAGAACATGACGCCCGTGTGCTGTGCCACACCGCGTTCTTTGAACTCGTTTTCAAACTCTTTAACAATGGATGCATGTTCAGGTGAGTTGGCAAGATTCACTGTTTCCAACGGGTCCTTCGCATAATCATAGAGCTCTGTGGCAACCAATAATCCTGTGCGCTCTCCTTTACGGTAGTCCAGTCTAATCCACTTAACATAGCGGTAGCGTTTGCTGCGCAAGGTATAGCCCATGGCAGATGCCCCGTTAACTGAGCGGGGGTATTGGGAAAGAATTGCTTTACGCACGGAAGCTTTGGGATCTTTCATTAATGGCGAGATGTCTTTGCCTTCAACGCAATCAGGGATGGATACCCCTACCAGTGAGCAGAGCGTCGGAAATACATCGATATGACCGGTCGGACTTTCACATCTCTGTCCGCCTTTTATGCCGGGAGCTGCAATCATGAGCGGGGCACGTACCGCCTGTTCGTAGTTTGAGTGTTTGCACCACTGACGGTGGTCACCAAGATGCCAGCCATGGTCGCCCCAGAGACAGATAACCGTGTTTTCAGAGAGACCCAGTTTTTCAACTTTATCCAGAAGCTTGCCGATCTGTGTGTCCACATAGGTGACACATGCGCGGTATCCATGGATCAGTTCCTTCTGCTGTGCCTCTGTGAGCTGGCCCTCTGCTATACGTGGAATATCACTGTAGGAACGCAACTCTCCGTAGTTGCGGTTATAGGCAAACGCAGGGCTATCCTTCGCCATCTCCTGGAATGGATGAATTTTAATATCCTCGCGCTTGTACATGTCCCAGTATTTCTTAGGAGCAACAAAGGGGAGGTGGGGTTTTAAGTAACCCACGGAGAGGAAAAAGGGTTTATTGCCTTTTGAGAGTTTTTCCAGCAGAGTACAGGCGGAATCTGTCATGGCACCATCATAATAGGCACTGTCAGGAACATCAATATCAAGGCACTCTGTGGCCGGTGCTGTCATGGGACCGCCGACCTTTGTCATTGCAACCTTCTGGGCCCCACCGCTTCTGAACTTCTCTCCCTTTAGAGATTTTCGTCCGGCTGCAAAGGCTTTTTTTGTTTCCGGGTTCAGATAGCCGCCTCTGCAACGACCATATTCAGTCTTAGCCATGTTCACTTTTGCTGAGTTATAGCGGATTGACCAGGAGGGGATATCGTATTTGCCGTCGGTGCATCCTGGATTGTGATAGGTTTTTCCAATGCCGGTTGTCTCATAACCCTGCTGGATAAGATACTGCGGCAGGGTCAGGATGTCGGGATTGACGCTGCGCATGGGCGTATGCAGGTCCCATACGCCTGTGCTGTCAGGATAGCGGCTGGTCATCAGGCTGGCGCGTGTAGGACCGCAGACCGCCTGTTGGCAGGCGTTATTCAGGAAGATGGTGCCCATTCCTGCCAGACGGTCTATGTTGGGGGTGATGATATCTTTGTTGCCGTAGCATCCCATCAAAGGCTTGAGGTCGTCAACCGGTATCATGAGAATGTTTTTTTGTTTACCTTTGGCCGCCGCCATAACGATAGGGGCAGTCAGCATTGTGCCGGTTGCACCACTAGTGATAAGTGATTTAATTAAAAATGATCTTCTGTTAATCATAATGGAATCCTTTTTTTTGAACGTCCAACATCGAACATCGAACGTCGAACGCCCAACGTCCAACGTCCAACTTAATAAAAAACGAATAATCAACATCGAAAGTCCAACTTAATAATAACTGAACAATCAAAATCCAACGTTTAAGGTATAAGAAATTACATGGTTAGTTTGTTTACAGTCGTTTGCGTGCAGTCTTGATGCTTGTTACAAAAATACGAATCAGTTCATCTGATTCATTAATGAGTTCATCAATGGAAGTGTTTGTATTACCCAGTGGAACTCGTTTGATCAAGTTGAGCCACCGTTTTGTCTCTCTAAGCTCTTTTAGGCAAACTCGTAGTTTATGAACAAAGTCTTTTGGTGATTCTGCGCCTGTGCTTCTCCGTGATTTGGATAAGGGGAGGTTCCTGATCTTAGTATTTGTCCTGCAACGTGGTTTCCGGCTCTTGTTGCCGGTAAAGTCTCTGATAATCGGATGATGTTGACGGAAAACTCAAGCAACCGTTCTTCTAAATCAAAATTCATTATTCCCTCTTTCATGATTTAAACTTCGACGTTGGACGTTGGACGTTGGACGTTCATTCACCCTTTCATATTTTTAACTTCGACGTTGGACGTTGAATGTTCGATGTTGGACGTTCACTTCACCTTTCACTCTTCAAAGTTCTCTCTTCATCATTTACAAACAAGCTCGTGTGTTTGAATGTTGTCACATCAAAGAGCCCTTTGTCGGTTATTTTCAGCTCAGGGATTACCGGGAGAGCCATAAATGAGAGGGTCATAAACGGGGCTTTGAGAGGGGACCCTAATATTTTTGCCAGGCGGTCACAGTCAGAGTATTGCTGGGCTGCCACCTCTACTGGCTCGGGTGAGATCAGTCCGGCCAGGGGTAGTGGCATTGCCGCAATCACTTTTGCATTATTGCTTGTCACCGTCAGCCCGCCTTTGTGCATGATCACCTCGTTGATTGCAGTGATAATGGCAATATCTGATGACCCGACAGCAATGATGTTATGGGAGTCGTGAGCAACACTGGAGGCGATTGCCCCGCGCTGCAGACCAAAGCCTTTGATGAAAGCTACCGCGGGTTTTACTGGCTGATAGCGATTGCAGACAACGATTTTAAGTATGTCGTTCTCAGTGTCGCTGACCAACAATCCATTTTCAATTGTTGGCTTCATTGTCAGGCATCGAGTAAATAGGGTTCCGTCTTCAATCTGAATCACTTTGATTTGTGAGTTTTCCTCTGCTTTAACCTCTATGTCGGCTGGCGATATAGGTTTGGCGGCAAACTTGTTTTTAATGATTGGTGTACCAACCGGCAGAAATGGTTCTCCCTTTTTTGCTACGCATTTGCCCTTAAGCCAAACTTCAAGTGGTCGGAATGTGTTGAAGTTATCGACAATAATAAAGTCAGCGGGGTCGTTGAGCTGTAGCAGTCCGACAGGGAGTTTGTAGTGCCGTACAGGATTAACGCAGGCGGCTTGGATAATCGAGTGGATGGAAATTCCTTTTTTGTAAGCAGTGGCGGCCATTTTGTTGATATGATCATTGAGCAGATCATCAGGATGTTTGTCGTCACTGCATAGCATGCAGCTTTCGGGGTGGCGAGCTATCAAAGGAAGAATACGTTCAAATTGAGCGGCGGCAGATCCGTAACGAATCATTATGGACATTCCTGCATTGATTTTTTCTGCAGCTTCGTCCAGTGTCAGGCTTTCATGGTCGGTGGTGATTCCTGCACTAATGTATTTTTTGAGATCATCTCCTGTTAATCCCGGAGCATGTCCGTCAATAGGCTTGCCGACTTTCTGTGCGGCTTTAAGTTTTGCGAGTACAACGGGGTCATCGTGAATAACTCCCGGGAAGTTCATCATCTCCGCAAGGTGGGTGATCTCTTTTTTTTGTAGCAGATTTGTTACGTCTTCTACGTTCAGCTCAGCTCCGGAAGTTTCAAATGGTGTGGCGGGAACGCAGGATGGCACCCCGAAACCAAAGATGAACGGTGTTTGTTTGGCCAGCTTCAACATCAGTTCAACGCCCTCCTTGCCGAGGACATTGGCAATTTCATGTGGGTCTGCCACAGCGGCCACAGTTCCGTGGCGGATGGCTGCATTTGCAAAAGCTGCGGGGGTTAGCATTGAACTTTCAATGTGAACGTGTGCATCGATAAAGCCGGGAATAATAAATACAGGGTCGGGGTTATTGTTGGGTATGATTTCAGCGATAGTGCCAGCTTCTGAGATGTTTACTGTCGCTCCGTAACTGATCTTACGGATTGGGTCAAAAAGAGTTCCTGATACAGATTTTTTCATAGATTTATAATAGCGTTTATTGTACACAAAAAACATAAAAATATCTAAGCAACTAAAAATAATTCGGCGCACCGAATTATACGATTCCGCTTCGCGGAATAGCAATATGGAGGGCCGGTTTATTAGCAGCCCGCTTTGCGGGACTGATGGGTCATAGGATGATGAATCATAATCTTTGACTTAAACTTATTACTTCAACTTCTGTCACAAAAAACAAGAATTTGAGGTGGCTGGAGGCGACAGTTTGCATGCTGTGGCGAAGCCCGCATTGGATATTTCCATCCAGCGCATCCTGGCTGTCGAAATCAATCCGCTGCCCCCATGGAGGCCCAGGCCCTGGGACCGCGGACGGTGAGGCCACCGTCCCTCCAGATTAATCCCTGACAAACCGCTACACCCGTGGAGGGTCCCAGGCTCTGGGACCGCGGACGGTGAGGCCACCGTCCCTCCAGATTAATCCCTGACAAACCGCTACACCCGTGGAGGGGCCC
>JAQIBS010000048.1 GCA_027858965.1 Kiritimatiellia bacterium | reverse complement strand
TCTCCGACGCTACGGCTTTTCCCAATGTAATGGTATTCTTCAAGAAGCTCGTCGAACCGTTTGTTTTCAGTGCACTTTGCTATTCTGATTACAACGTTTTTGCCGCTGAAGGAAGCCTTATGGCCCTGTTTTTCTTTTTTGTTTTGAGTATTCATCAACGCTATCAAAGCAAAAATAGGCGCACTTGTCTAGCAAAAATGACATTATTTAATAAATACAGGCGTTAGAGTGTGCTAAAAGAAAAAACCGTGCTACAAGGGTAACAAATGAGAATTAATACTTTTGAAGAGAGTTACACAGACCTTAAAACATTTGCAGATGAACTGGAAAGCTTCATCAACGTAGAGCACCGCTATGTGGAAGGTAGCCTGGTACTCAGTTTAAATGCACCATTCGGCTCAGGCAAGAGCACATTCCTTGACCTTTGGAGCAACCGCTTTGCATCATCCACTGATGAAAACAAACCGACCATTGTTCGCATCAATGCATGGGAGGATGACTACTGCGGAGATGCACTTGTTTCAATTGTCTCGGCACTTATTGATGCATTGCAACAGGACGGAAAAAAGCCAGATGCCATTTTGAATGCAGCCAAAGATGTTGGCAACTGTCACACAGGCGTTGGAGATATAGAGTGTGCAACAGCCGGTTTCTTCCAGCATCTGAATCATTACATCACTCATTACCTGGTATTCATAAGAAACATTATGAAATTCGGTACCACTAAGACCGTAACGTCTCAATGAGTCAGCATAACTCTTCGTTGGATCAGGCACATACAAACCGCCGGGGAAGCGGTAAGGCTCGGTAGCAGGATCATAGGTAGAGAGGTGTCTGTCCTGGCTCATCACGGCAATGGAATTGGTTATCTGCGTCATGCGTTGGTAGAGCCGATAACAAACGCCCGTGCCACCTACACCAGGTTCCCAGTTGTTAACTCCACAGATGGTTGAATTACCACCGAGCAAGTGCTCTCTCTCGACAAGGGCTGTTTTTGCACCCAGCTTAGCAGCGGAGTACGCGGCCCCGAATCCCGCACTTCCACCCCCGATCACAACCACATCGTAGTCGTAAACCGGAGCTGGACCGTCAACCATGACAACCGTCCCTGTGTGAGCAATATACAGATATATACTTTGATCAACAACCTTGATTTTCCTGACAAGTCCCTGCACCAAAGAGGAGGCAACCCGCCAGGAATTTAACAAGTTACGGCTGCTATCATCACTCATAGATCCAAAGGAAAAGAGTTTGTAATACCCCGCCGGAAGTGCTTTCAGGGTGTGAGGCAGCAATATCAAGAGCCGTTATTTTATCTGCCAGCTTCCTCCCGGATTCTGATGCATACCCCGGAAGCACTTCACCAAACCACTTCCAGTTAAGATAGGCATCGATGTCGCGACGTTCCTGTGCTCACACGCCGATCATAAATCACAACCTCAGCCAGCTGAAGTCCTCCGGTGCGCTCTTTTCTCAATGCAGGAGCATTCAGATAGTCATAGGCCTCACCGGCAAAGGCACAGGCCAGTGCAGATCCCTGAAGAAGTTCACTCAGTAATACAAATTCATTAGCTGGCAGTTCGGTCTGCGTGGGATAACAGGAAATGCCGTTCAAGCAGGTAAAGCCTTCGCATATCGATCATGTCAGTTATATTGCGGTGCCACTGCATTAGTCGTAAACTTCAAGTTCCGCAACGGACATCTGATACCCTTTTTGATCAGGCCCATCCGGTTTTAATGATTTCACACGCACATAACGCGCATTTGTTTTTTCAAAATCACAATCAAAGGGTTTTCCGGTTCCATCAGTGAAACCGCCAACGCGTTTCCACTCTTTGCAATCAGATGAAACAAGCAACTCACAATGTGTTGCATATCCACGATGGCCGAAGTTGACTTTCACGCGGCTGACTGGAATAGAGTTCAATAAATCCACCTGATAACACCAGGCCCACTCTCCGCTGGCCATGGCCGCTGTAGCAGGATTTCCATCCAATCCTCGCCAAGCCTGAAAGTCTCCTCCGCTTCCGCCATTCGGTTTCAGAGAATGCTGACCAGCAATATTCAACAGCTTAGCCGGTTTGCGATAAGCCATATTGCCCGATGGCATCGGTGCCGAGTTGTCATGCCACTGTTTCAAGGCGGGACGCAGCCTTTTCAGGAATTCCAGTTGCGAAAAGTCAATCCTGCCGTCACGATATAGCATCACATCAATTGAAACAACCCCACCCTGAGCATTGACCATCCCGAGATAATTGACGAAATCTTTCAACGAATAATTTACTCCCGGACGTCCCCAGCCAGCCGCCAGATAGTTTCCAACCAGAGACGGGCCAAGAAAGGATAGAATATGCCACTGCCGCCCCTCGAGAAAACGCGATTCAGGAAGCGCTTCAAAGCTGTTCATCTCGCCTGCGATATAATCCTCATGAATTGAGTACGGTGCCAGTTCCACCCCAGGGTTGAGTGCGATGATCCGTTTTGGGTTACCCTCTTTCAAGGCCTTTGCAAGAATTCCAAGTGTATCATCGGTCCATTTTAAATTGCCATGCTTGAAGTAACAGCCATCAACCCACCACCCTTTGATGCGGTCGCCGTAACGCTTACCATACTCAGCTACAACCGAACCCCAGATTTCAGCCCACTTTGCAGTCACAGGCGTTTCAAAACCGAGCGCCTGACTGGCTTTAGGATCACTTGAAGGTCCATTACCGGTCCAGTAGAGCATCAGAGGAATGCCACGCTTTTCCAGAGCATCCGCAAGCTCAGCTATCAGATCACGATGAGAGCAGGCCTCCCCTGGCTTGTAACCGGTCAAACGATCGAATGTCGCATTAGGCGCAATCAAAAACTGTGTACGCTGGTGGGTTGTAAAAACAACATAGCCAGCACCGGCCTGCTTCATCTGATCGGCAAACAGATCCACATCAAAAGCATTGACGCACTCATCCCAGGAGCTCTTTTGGCCCAGGCTATGCAGCTGGTCCGGGTTGTTCTGCAACTCCTGCAGATAGTGCACAAAAACGCCGTAACCGGCCTTTGAAAACCAATCGGTATTGGGGTTCGGCTCTTTGGCATTTAGGCTGCAAACGCAGACAGCGGCCACTATTGTTAAAAAATATCTTTTCATAAAATCTTTTTTCTTTGTTTTTTTATGCATACGCGCCCTTTCGCTGCGCGAAAGAGGCATGTCCTACAACCTTCGGGCTCGCATCACCAACATCATGTAGGGCGGGCTTCTCCTGCGAAGCAAGAGGGCGCGCAGGCTAGTCGTTAAAAACCGGGGCCGGGCAGAGATCTATCATCTGCTGCATAGTCTGTCGGATTACTGCGGCATCCACCTTGCGCAACTCCGAACCGTCAGCAACGGAAATCGCGGAGGCCACTCCAGCAGCCTCGCCCAGCTGCATCATGGTACGTGAAAGGCGACAACTCGATGCGGCGATATTGCTGAAACTGGCAGCCCGACCTGCAATCATCACATTCTTTGTTTTCAGGGGCAGCAGGCACCGATAAGGAATTCCATAAGGCTGTTTCATTTCACCGCCGGGGCCACCACCTCCGTGGCTGTCCATAGGATGGTCGGCAATGGCAATCATATCGGTGTGTTTCTGCTTATACATTCCCTGAATAAGATCCTGCTGTTTCAAAACGTACTCCCCCTTTATGCGCTGAGTCTCGCGGATACCCAGACAGGGAAAAATCAGCTTGAGTTTAAACCGGCGGAACTCATCATAGTTCTTCTGCAGATTGTGCCAATGGGCATAGACCCGCCGCTTACACTCAGCATAAGCTCGCTGATACCCCAGTGCAATGACCTCCTCTCCCTTCATAGCAGGAAGCATGTTCACATTGCGATCACCGTTGGGATAGCAGCACATGAATGCAACTGGAAAACCACCCCGCCACCAGCACTTTGCTGGAACACCCTCAGGAAGAGGCTCAACGAGATCCTTCTCCTTATGTCCAATGGGAGCAATGCGGTAAAGCAGAGTCGCTCCATTCAATCGTTTATCATGCTCTTTCGGAGCTCCGGGTTCATTGAAAGCAGATTTGGGCTCACGCCCCATCATAAGCTCGCACCCTAGCTGCTGACAGAGAACTCCATCAGTGGCATCGATGAACACCTTGGCCTTCACACGAGTACCATCGGCGAGTATAACCTCACTGACAACGCCATCCGAGTGTACCGCTTTGACAAAGGCGTTATTCAGGAGCACCTTGCACTTACCGGTCTCTTTCAGCATCCTGAGCATCACTTGGCTCATAACCTCCGGTTCGAAAACAACACCATGGCGATACTTCCTGGTAAAAGCCTCGGTTGCAGGTCCGTAACGCCGCAGGCTGTGGGCATAAATCAGGCAAGGATTAATCGCCTGAAAACCACCGGGGAAGCGATATTTCTCCCACGGCTTCGGCCAGCTGCAGTGACGACTGTGCTCATAAATTCCTATTGCATTAGGAATCTTACGCATCTCACGATAAATCCGATAACAGACACCTGTGCCACCGATTCCCGGTTCCCAGTTGTTAACGCCGCCCAGAGTAGAGTTACCCCCGAGAGAACCCTCTTTCTCAATCAAAACCACCTTGGCACCCACATGGGCCGCGGACCAGGCCGCCCCGAAACCGGCGCTGCCACCACCGATGACCGCAACATCAGCCTCGATTGTCTGGGCAGCTGAAGCACAGAGACAGGTAAAAACCAATGCTGAAATTGTATATATTCTTTTATCCATATGTATACATTCTATAAAATTATAAGCCAAAAGCAAAGTGATAATTCCCCGATTCCAAAGCATACTTGCATATGATTGGGCATGATCACAAATTCATCTAATTCAATTCCCGTGCGAATGACGGCACTTTTTTTCCACTCATCCTCCGCAATCTGCCCCACCTCATTCAGCACCATCCTTCCGTTCACAACCACGCCGAACAGCGCCCGGCCATAAACAGATTCTCAATATTCTTTGAGTAGAGAATCCGGTAGGGAATGCTGGCACGACGTAAACATGAATACAATCCATAACATTTTGACATGACCAGATATTTCTGCCAGAATAACAGCTGTTTTTCAAAATAACTAATTATCCATTAAGGAATTTCATCCATGAAGATATGGTCGCCTATTTCCACAACACTACTTATAATTTTATTTACCTGCAATTTATGCGGAGCCGATAAAGCTCTCCAAGCCATAGGCTTTGCCGATAACAAAGGAGGAACCGGGGGCAAAATCATACGTGTGACTAACCTCAAAGCTAAAGGCCCGGGATCATTCCGCGCCGCAATCGAAAGCAAAGAACCCCGTATTGTCATATTTGAAGTCGGTGGTGTCATCGACCTGCAGAAAGCATCTCTGAAAATCAGGAACCCATTTATCACCATTGCCGGACAAACAGCCCCTTCCCCTGGAATCACATTGATCCGCGGCCCGCTTTACATATCTACGCATGATGTCCTGATTCAACACATTCGTGTACGCCCTGGAGATGCCGGCCAGCCGAAGAAAAGCGGATGGGAGCCCGATGGAATATCCACAAGCGGCGGCAATGCCTATAACATCATCGTTGACCACTGCTCCATCAGCTGGGCCACCGACGAAAACCTGAGTGCCTCCGGCTCACGTACCGAAGGTCCGGAGGAAACATCCCACAGAGTCACTTTCAGCAACTGCATCATTGCCGAGGGACTCAATAAATCAACCCATGCTAAAGGTCCCCACTCCAAAGGCTCTCTGATCCATGATTTCTGTCAGGACATTGCCGTGATTGGCAATTTATATGCACATAATGTTCGGCGCAACCCCTATTTCAAAGCGCATGCCACCGGGGTGATTGTCAACAATGTGATCTACAATCCAGGAAGAGCCGCGATACAGCTGAACTACTCCGATAGCGAATGGAAAAAGAGCTCTATTAAACCGATCAACTGCCGTGTCAGTATTGTCGGCAATGTTCTTATCCATGGAGCCGACACAAGGAAAAACCTGGCCCTCACCGCCAAACGGGGAGATGCCTACATGGCTGACAACCAGGCATTTGATATCAATAGCAAACCATCGCCTCTCGTGGCTGGCAAGGTCAACATACTCAAGGACAAACCAATATGGCCGAAAGGGCTGAAGCCGTTGCCTTCAAAGGATATTGTTAATCATGTAATCCGACATGCCGGGGCACGTCCAACGGACCGTGATGACACCGACAAACGTATCATCAATGATTTTAAGAGTCGCAAAGGACGCATCATTGATTCACAGGATGAGGTTGGCGGATACCCCGAAACATCAATGACAACCCGTAAACTGACAGTTCCGTCAAAAAATATATCCAGCTGGCTTGAGAAACTCGCCACAGAGGTAGAATAATAGCGAATTACCATTTATCAACAGTTTGACAAACAGAGACAGACATGCCAAAGTACAGGCATGTCTTTTCGTTTTAACAAATTTTCCATTAAATGGCTGGCATCCCTGATAGCAATCACCCTGAGTGCTGTTTTCATTACACTCAACTGGTTTGCACGACAGCCTCAGGAGCAACAACAATGTCTCTACAAATGGCTGCGTTATTATCCCTCTTACAAGCTCTATTATTTCAGCAACATCGCGGCATCGATGACCGATTCACTGGGTATTACCGGACACGATAGTGTTGCCGCATTCACAGCAGCTATTCCAGAGGTTGATCTGGTTGTCGGCGGGCACCCCCTGTCCATAAACGACAAAGCTCTCCCCGCAAAACTCCAGCACTTTAAACGAACTGGATTCACGGTATGTTATGCCCCTGAATTGCGCCATCCGGTCTGGGTGGCCAGCAAGGTTCATGATGGAAAACGCTTTCCTAAGACGAACCGCCCCTCTTTCAAAAAAGATCCTGCCGCGCTTAACTCCCCCACGCCGAACTCTTATACAAAGACCGGTTATGACCGTGGACATATGGCCCCGAACCAGGCAATCGCTACCTGCTATGGAAAAGAAGCACAAAAAGAGACATTCCTGCTCTCAAATATATGTCCACAAAGACCGGGTCTCAACCGCGGTCCCTGGCGGAAAATTGAGCACAGAATTACCGATATATGGCCCAGCAGATATGGGAACATCTGGGTTATCACCGGAGCTTACTCCCCTGACAAGGAAAAGAAACTTCCTTCAGGCATCAATATCCCGGTGGGATTCTACAAAATCATTGTCTCTAAAAAGAGAGACCTGCTGCGAGTTTTAGCTCTATATATGGATCAGAGTAATGGCTACGGGGTCTTTCCCCGCACCAGGATCATCTCTGTGGATGAGCTTGAAGAACTGACCGGACTGGACTTTCTCTCTGAACTACCGGATAAAATTGAAAACAAACTGGAGGCCGATAAACCGACGAGGCTCTGGCCCGCGGATTTTAAGGGAAACATCAGGCTTCTGATAGCTCACTTCAAACCTTATTATTGAGGGAGGCTGTGTCTGGGTCGTGGGAAGAAGTACGAGAGTGAGACGAAACGCTAAATAATAATGGATAAATGATAAATGGGTACGCTTTGTAAATCAATCTAAACTGTTAATTGACACCTGACAACTGACAACTGACAACTGACAACTGACAACTGTTAAGCACCTTTGATCTTTAAGAGCTGAATTTTGATAACATTGTATAACTCATGAATCTCGCTGATTTTGAAAATAAAAGCTGCTGCCAGATAGATAACTCCAAAGAGTCCGCCTGTAACCCCCAGTTTAACCAGATCCCCTATGCGTCCGGAGAGTTGTTCCATCCCTGTTAACCCACTAAGCACAAACCAGGCAAATGCCCCGGCAATCAATGAGGCAGAGGTTACCCGAATCAGAAAGGCCCATGTCTCTTTAAAGGGAAATACGGGGGCATTTTTTTTGAGAAAGAGGGTAAGTGTAATGCTTTTCATAATTCTTGTAAGCGTGAATCCACCCGCAATGAAACACAGCATAAGAACTCCGTTACCATTTGCAACCTGCAATCCAACCCAGCTGATCACAATACTGAGAGTGGAGAAAAAGATTCCTGTGAGGGTTACAGTCCACATGCGGCGGTTGGCAAAGAAAGCCTGCATTGTCAAACATTCAATGGCCATGGCTGGAAGCACAAATGTATAAAAGGAGAGCGTCAGGGCTGTACGCTGCACAGCGGTTTCATCAAAGAAGCCACCTTGAAAGATCAGGGCAGTGAATGGCACTGATATGACTGCAATCAAGAGGGCAAAGGGAATAAAGGCAGCCATCAGCATGCGCCCGAAATGAGTGACAAGCCGACCAAGTTCGTTATGATCATTTTTATCGACAAGTTCGCAGAAAAAGGGAAATACGGCAATGGAGAGGGTATAGGGAACCAGCCAATGAATGGTCCCCTGCAGCTTACGGCCAAGGCTGTTAGCCTGCATCAATCCACTCTCTTTAACGGTGCTGAGAACATAGATATCATTAACCTGATCACGGAGTTTCGCCACAATAATGCCAGCCATTAGCGGTAACATCAGCCAGAGCAGTTTTTTTACAAAAGGATGACTCAAATTGAATTCAAAACGGAAGTGGTGCAGTTTATCGCGCAGTCCGTAGAGATGGGTTCCAATTTTACAGAGTGAACCGGCCACAAGCCCCCACATCAGCATCTGGGCACAATCCTTATGCAGATAAACACCGACCATCAGGAAGCCAACCGCACAGAACTTCCAGACAGCATCACCAAATGCAGCCAGGAAGAAGCGTTTATGGGCATTAAGCAAAACATAGGTAGTGGAACCAAGAGACAACCCGATAACGGCAGGAGAGAGAACTTTGAAGCTTCGGACAGCCAGCAGAAACTTCTCTGGTGCAACTCCACCCTCCCACTGTGTGCAGAGAGAGACAACCCACTGCGGGGCCATAAAAAGCAAGAGAGAGGCTATCGCCAGCAGAACAAACTGGGTACTGAGAACTGTATTGGCAAAGCTCCAGGCATCCTTGAGCTTTCCTCGATCCAGTTCACGCATAAAGAGGGGGAGAAATGCAGGAGCCAGAGCCTCTTCTCCAATCAGAAAGAGGGTAAATATTCCATGTTCAAAGGCAAAGGTATAGACGACATCATAGGTCTCTTTCGGGAGATATTCCGTCATAAACCGAGCCTGGATAAGACCGGCCAGCTTAAACAGAAGATGGGCGATGCCCACCAAAAGCCCCGCCTTGAAAATCTTCTTTTCCAGCTTTGTATTAATTATCCCCATTAAACCCCAATTTTGAAGGATGAATTATGAATGATGAATGTACGACTTGCAGGTATTGCTATCGATTAATTAGACTAATAAGAATTAATCGACTAACACGACATATGGCTAGCCCTTCCCCCTAGTCTCGCACTTCAGAATTACCGAACTTTAGAACTTTTTCACCTTCACCCTTCATCCCTCATAATTCACCCTTGTCATTAGTCCATCATCTGCATATTGCAAAGTTTGCGATAATCGCCATTCTGCTCATATAGCTCATCGTGCGTACCACTCTCTTTAATAATCCCCTTCTCCAGCACAATAATCTTTGTTGCATTTTTAATGGTACTCAAGCGATGCGCGATAGCAAATGTAGTACGGTTACTCATGAGCTTATTGATGGCATCCTGAACGAGCCGTTCAGTGACGGTATCAAGCGCACTGGTGGCTTCATCTAAAATCAGAATCGGTGGATTTTTCAGGATGGCACGTGCAATGGCTATACGCTGACGTTCGCCACCGCTTAGAGAAAAGCCTTTCTCTCCGGCAATGCGCTCGTAACCATCTTCATGTTCAACAATAAAGCGATGGGCATTAGCCATTTTAGAGGCTGCCTCAATCTGTTCCTGGGTCGCATCAGGTGTACCGTAGGCAATATTATTAGCAATGGTGTCATTAAAGAGAATCGTCTCCTGTGAAACAACTCCAATCAGCTTGCGCACATCTGCAATATCCATATCCTTGACATTAACACCATCCATGGTTACTGAGCCTGAGCTGACGTCGTAGAAACGAGCCAGAAGATTAGCCAGGGTTGTTTTACCAGAGCCAGTACCCCCTACAACCGCTATAACCGAACCACAGGGAACATCAAATGAAACATCATTAACTGTGGGGTGACTGTTATTATAATAGTTGAAGGTCACATTTTGAAAGCTGACTTTATCAGTGAAATCACTCTTGGAAAGAGGGTTTACCACAAGCGGCAGAGCACAGTCATAATCGAGCAATGAGAAAATACGCGATAATGCGGCACGCCCCCGTTCAATCTGAGGCTGCACCTTGGTGATCTGTTTCATAGGACGATACATAATGACCAGCGGCACAATCAAAGGCACTATCTCAGCAAGCCCGATTTTCTTTATTTCAAAGCAGTAAATCAAAAAGACACATCCCAGCAACAAGCCAATGCTTTCAACAGCAGGACCAATCAGAAGTTCAATGCGCAAGGCCTTGAGTATACTTTTAAGATAGTGAGTATTAACCTTAACATATTTTTCAACTTCATAGTTTTCGGTAAAATACGCCTTTACAACACGAATGCAGGTAAGATTCTCATGCAAACGGGAAGAAACAATTGAGATACGCTGCATCGCTTTTTTTGCCCACTTGTGAACTTTGTTACCCAGAAAAGCCATTGGCATAACAAAAAGAGGAAATCCGATGAAAACCACGGCAAGGACCTCGAGGATATCCTCTTTAATGGCAAAGTTAATCATAAAGCCAAATGCAAAGATAATCTCAAAAGGAGCCCGGCAGATTTGCGCAAGAGATAATGCGATTACTCGTTCCACCTCTTGCGGATCACTGGTGCAACGACTCATTATCCGACCGACATCTGTGCGCCCGAAAAACTCCAGAGACTGCGTCTGAAGGTGCCTGAAAAGATCGACACGGAAATCCTGCACAACCTTAGCCCCGGTCCAGCGCATATAGTAGTTATTGATATACATGACAAGCATCTTAAAAACAACAACAGGTATAACAATGATCAGGACTATATAGAGAAGAGCACCTTTAAGAGCCCCGTTCTCATCACGAAAGCTGATATCAAACTTCCTCGCATAATCCTCAGCCTTATAAAAGGTGGAAGGCAGATCCGGATCATTGGCCCTGGCTTTCATCAGATCCGAATGATTTAGGATTTTTTCCTCACCCTTTGCCAGGTTCAGTTTCTCTACAGGTTCAACAGCAACAGCCAGTTCTTCGGCGGATTCAACCTCCTGCGTATTGAAGGCAAGCGCCTGCTGCAAGACAGGCTGAATGACCTGCAATATAGGAACCCAGGCACCCGCTGTCAGAGTGCCGGCCAACAGACCGACAATCAAACGGGCACGATACTTAACAGCATAATGATATAAACGGCCGTAAGCCTCTTTGGCTGTATACTCTCTATCAAAAAAATCTGTCATAAAATTACCCTTGAGTTCCCAACCAACGCTCGGCTTCAAGCGCTGCCATACAGCCGGTCCCTGCTGCCGTTACTGCCTGTTTATAGTGCCGGTCCTGCACATCACCTGCGGCAAAGACCCCTTCGACTGATGTACGGGTATTCTCTGTTTTGATATATCCATCTTCATCAAGATCAACATAATCAGCAAAGAGAGCTGTGTTAGGAGTATGGCCAATGGCAATAAAGACACCTTGAACCGGCAGTTCTGTAATCTCACCGCTCTTAACGTTCTTAACCTTCAAGGCGGTAACTTCACCCTTTTCCACATCCAGAAAGTCTTCAGGAACTGAGTCCCACATAATATCGATATTCTTTGCATCGATGACCCGCTGCCCCATAATTCTGGAGGCTCTAAACTCATCGCGGCGATGAATAACCGTTACCTTGCGGACAATACGGGAGAGATAGAGAGCATCCTCCATGGCGGTATCACCACCACCGATCACGGCAACATCCTGGCCTTTATAGAAAGCACCATCGCAGGTGGCACAGCCGGAGACACCCTTACCAATCAAAGCCTGCTCAGAGTCCATTCCCAGATAACGGGCGCTGGCTCCTGTGGCAATGATCACCGTTGAGCTCTCAATATCGCCCTCCATCATCAAACTAAGTTTCTTAACATCTCCGGAGAGATTGCAGGAGGTAACCTCATCCATCAGCACGCGCACACCGAGACGCTCTGCCTGCTTACGCATGGTTTCAACCAGCACAGTTCCAGCAATCGGCTCTTCAAAACCGGGAAAATTCTCAACATCAGATGTCTGAACCAGCTGACCGCCAGGTGACATCCCGGTAATCACAACCGGGGAAAGATTAGCACGGGCCGCATAAATGGCAGCAGTCATACCAGCAGGACCGCTTCCAATAATAATAATATTTTCCATCTTCAACCTTTAACCTTCAACCTTGCGCGAAGCGCTGCTTAAGTATAGCGCAAGACCTCATCAACAGTAGTATAACCATCGAGCACATTACGGATAGCATCTTCACGCAGAGTTCTCATTCCCAGTTCACGCGCCTTTTCCCGGATATAAAGAGTAGGGCGGCGGTCATTGATCATGGAACGAACAGGATCACTCATACGTAGATATTCAAAGACACCTTTACGGCCTTTGTAACCTGTGCCATTACAATTTGAACATCCCCGGCCATAATAGAACTGCCGATCTCCAACATCATCCTTGGTCAGCTCCATTTTTTCAATAGTCTCGGCATCAGGAGTATATCCCTCTTTACAGTTGAGACAGATCGTACGTGTCAGACGCTGACCAAGCACCCCTTCCAAGGTGGATGAAATCAAGTATGGAGCAATATTCATATCGCACAATCGGGTCACCGCACCGGCGGCATCGTTTGTATGCAGGGTACTGAAAACAAAGTGACCGGTCAACGATGCCTGAACCGCAATCTCAGCGGTTTCTTGATCACGAATTTCTCCGATCATCATGATATCAGGATCCTGACGAAGGAAGGCACGCAGGACCTTGGCAAAGGTGTTTCCAGCGGTGGGATTAATCTGCACCTGAATAATACCGTCAATATCATACTCAACAGGTTCCTCAGCCGTCAGCAGTTTAGATTCAATCGTATTGATCTTACGCAGACATGAATAAAGCGTGGTCGTCTTTCCTGAACCGGTTGGGCCGGTCACAATCAGAATTCCATTCGGCTTTTCAATATCAATATTGACATCCTCATAGATATCCTCAGGCAGACCGACATTCTCGATATCCAGTGATACAACAGAACGGTCAAGCACACGCAACACAACGCTTTCGCCATGCGCTGTAGGCAGACAGGAGACACGCAAGTCAACCTGATGGCCGGCCACAGTCAGAGAGATACGACCATCCTGCGGAACACGGCGTTCAGCGATATTAAGACCCGACATAACTTTAATACGGGAGATAATTGCCAGAGCCAGACGTTTAGGTGGTGGTGTCATTTCATAGAGAGAACCGTCAACACGATAACGTATCTGGAAAGCCTCTTCAAAAGGTTCAAAGTGAATATCGGAGGCTCGGTCGGTAACGGCTTGATAGAGCACCAGATTCACAAAACGGACAACAGGAGCGGCAGATGCTGCATTTTCCAGGCTGTCAGCATCGGATCCATCAACACTGAGAGTTTGATCAGCGGCCATATCTGACTCAATGCCATTAATCATATCAGCAATAGAGGCACTCTCATCACCATAGCTCTCACGGATACGTTCAAGCACATCATGCTCTTTGGCAAAGGCGAACTGCACATCGCGGGTCAGCACGAACATCAGTTCATCCATGACATGCGGATCAACCAGATTCGGCGTTGCCAGAGTGACAGTTCCTCCGGTAATGTTAACAGGCAGCACATTATACATGCGAGCCACATTGGCAGGAACACTCTCAATAACATCAGGATCAAAAGAGGCTATCTCAAGATTAATTACATCACAGCCCTGATAAGAGGCCATCATGCCGAGAAGGTCTTCCTCGGTAACATATCCGTTATCAATCAGAATTTTACGAATTGAACTACCGGATCGTTGTTGTTCCTCGCGTAGCTCTTCGCTCTGTTGTTCATCAATAATACCGTTACTAATTGCAAGGTCAATCAGCGGATCATAAAGCGGTGTCTCTGTTACTTCCATATTTTCCATCATTACCCCTTTTTCTGCAACTCTTGCTTAAGTTTTTGAACAAGGGTCTCGGGATCCTTGGATTTTGTAATTAAATCATCATAAGAAATAAGTCCTCTCAGATAAAGACCCATCAAATGGGAGTCTAGAGTCACCATGCCAAACTTGGAACCAGTCTGGATATCGGAGTCAATCTGGAAGGTCTTATTATCACGAATACGAGAGCGAATAGCGGGAGTGGAGATCATGATTTCAAAGGAGGCAACCCGTCCTGGTTTATCAACTCGTTTCAGCAACAGCTGAGAAATTACAGCAACGAGACCAACCGCCAGCTGGGTTCTGACCTGCTCCTGCTGATCGGGAGGGAACGCATCAACAATACGGTCAACCGTTGCAGTGGCACCGGTGGTATGCAGAGTTGCAAACACCAGATGACCGGTTTCCGCAGCGGTAATAGCGGCTTGCATTGTCTCCAGGTCTCGCATTTCACCAACCAGAATAACATCCGGGTCCTGACGAAGCGCGCGCCGGATGGCTTCCGCAAAAGATGGGACATCGTGGCCGACCTCACGTTGAGTGACAATACATTTTTTATGTGGATGATAGTACTCTATCGGATCCTCAACCGTGATAATATGCAGATCACGCTGCCGATTGATAATATCGATCATACTGGCCAAAGTTGTTGATTTACCAGAACCGGTTGGTCCGGTCACAAGAATCAGACCGCGTGGTTTGAAGAGCAATTCCTTAACCTCTTCAGGCAGGCCGATCTGCTTAAGACTCAAAAGTTCGCTGGGAATCTGACGAAGCACAATACCAAACCGGCTGCGCTCTTTAAAAACAGAGACACGAAAACGCGCCACGTCATGAAAAGGCAGAGCAAAGTCGGCACCTCCATGATCTTCTATTTCAGCCATAGCATCTTCCTGGGAAATAGATCGAGCTAGATGTTCGGTATCCTCCTCAGTCAAAGGCGGAATATCCAAAGGAGTTAAAGAACCATTAATACGGAGCATTGGCGGAACACCAACGCGAATATGCAGATCGGATGAACCTTCATCAACTGTTGCCTGCAAAAGATCTTCCATTGTTAATTCTGAATTCATTATTTAGCATCTCCCATAGTTGCCCTTAAAACTTCCTGAAGTGAAGTCATGCCTGATGCAATTTTCAGCATGCCATCCTCCCGCAATGTCCTCATCCCCATTTCCCGGGCACGAGCACGTAAAACTGATGATGATGCATGATCAAAAATCAATCTCTGAATCGTATCATCCACCATGAATATCTCAAAAATACCTTTTCGGCCTTTATAACCGGACTGGCTGCATGCCGGACATCCCTTGCCTTTGAAAACCTTATGGACAGCATCACTCTGACCGATATTTCCAAGCATCTTTATTTCCCGATCCGTCGGGGTATAGTCGGCACGGCATTTATCGCAGATGGCTCGCACAAGGCGCTGTGCCACAGCGGCCCGCAAAGCGGAGGCAACTAGGAAGGGCTTCACCCCAATATCCAGCAAACGGGTTACGGCACTGGGAGCGTCATTGGTATGCAGCGTACTAAATACCAGATGACCGGTCAACGCGGCTTCCATAGCAATATCAGCGGTTTCAGAGTCACGAATCTCTCCGATCATCACAATGTTAGGTGCCTGCCGCAGGATAGAACGCAGAGCCGTAGAGAAGTCCAATCCAACATCGCGGTTCACCTGTACCTGGTTGATACCACTCATCTGATACTCAACAGGGTCTTCAACGGTAATGATTTTACGGTCAGGCAGATTGATCTGTCCAAGACAGGCGTAAAGCGTCGTGGTTTTACCTGAACCGGTTGGTCCAGTTACCAGCAATACGCCATCAGGCATATTGATTAATTTATCAAATTTATTCTGATCATCAGAGAGAAATCCAAGCTGCGGCAGACCGAGACTCAGATTACTCTTATCCAGAATACGCATAACAATACTCTCTCCGTGATTTGTAGGAACGGCGGAGACACGCAAGTCAAGATCGCGCCCCTGCACCCTCACCTGAATACGTCCATCCTGAGGGGTACGTTTTTCAGAGATCTTCATATTGGACATAATCTTAACACGACTGAGAATGGCAGCCTGCAGTCTTTTAGGTGGATAGTCCATCTCACGAAGAACACCATCAATACGATAGCGGACACGGAAAGTGCGTTCCAGCGGCTCGAGATGAATATCAGAGGCACGCATTTTACAGGCCTCCATAATAATCATACTCACCAGACGGATAACAGGAGCATCAGTATCAGCGGCATCCGGATCGGATTCATCAATATCCAGTTTTTGCGTAACATCAATCTCCTCTCCGTCAATACCGAATTTACTCTCAAAATCTTCCGGGTAGAGTTTATCAACGGCGGCCTTAACTTCGCTGCTAGGTGCCACAACCGCCTCAATGTTCTTATTGAGCAGATACCTAAGACTGTCAACCGTGTCATACCCCATTGGGTCACCCAGAGCAACGGTAATAGTATCTTCTGTGGCGAAAACAGGAACAACCCCGTATTTGCGGGCAACTTCGGCAGGAATAAGATCCTTCACAGCCGGATCAATTGCCTCGGCATCAACGTGAACATACTCCATTCCGAACTGATGTGCAATCAGAGCGAGAACTTCATCATCCGACACAATTCCACTTTGCATCAAAATATCGAGAGAGGTTTCGCCCTCTTCTTTAAGCGAGCTCTTTACAGCATCTATCTGGTCATCGGTAACATAACCCTGTTCCTGCAATAAATCTAAAACATAATCATCATTTGAAGTCACAACTTATCTCCTGAATAAGAAATGTATAAAAGCTATCCACCCATTCCGGCAAATTTTTCAGCAATCATTTTGTTAACCAGCTTAGGGTCGGCCTTACCCCTGCTCAGCTTCATAACCTGGCCTGTCAAATAACCAGCCGCCGCTTTTTTCCCAGCCAAGTAATCAGCAACCGATTTTTCATTAGCCTCAAAAACCTCATTCATAAAGGATTCCAAAGCACCGCTATCGCTGACCTGTGCGAGACCACGCTCCTCCACCATCTTCGCAGGCATCAGCCCGTCGTTAAATAACTCAGGCAAAAGTTCTTTTGCTGTGGGCCCATTAATGACACCCTTCTTGACAAGGGTAACCAGCTCTGCCAGAGACTTCGGGGTAAGAGAACACTGAGTAATGGTTTTTCCGCTTTCTGACAGCAGGCACATCACATCGGTCATAAACCAGTTCGAAAGGGTTTTAAACTCACCACATAACTTGGCAGCGATCTCAAAGAAATCCGCATTGGGTTTTTCATCCGCCAGCACACCGGCATCGTACTCGGGAATGCCATACTCTTTCACCATGCGTTCACGTCTGGCAGCAGGCAGCTCCGGCAGAGCTGCACGCCACTGCTCCACCATCTCCTTATCCAGGGTCACGGGAACCAGATCGGGCTCAGGGAAATAGCGATAGTCATGCGCGTTCTCTTTTGTCCGCATGGACTGGGTCTCGCCGAGATCAGCATCCCACCGACGAGTCTCCTGGGTAATGGTGCCCCCCTTCTTGACAATATAAAGCTGACGTTCAATCTCATATTCAAGGGCGGCATAGATTCCCTTGAATGTATTCATATTCTTAATCTCTGCCCGGATACCCAGCTCTTCCTGTCCCTCAGGACGCACACTGATATTGACATCAGAGCGCATATTACCCTCTTCCAGATTGCACTCGCTCACCCCGGCATAGACCAGGATTTGACGCAGATTATGCAGATAGGCCATGGCCTCATCCGGTGAGGAAAGATCAGGCTCGGAAACAATCTCCATCAGCGGGGTGCCGCAGCGATTGAAATCAACTCCGCTATGACGGGCGTAATGAATGATCTTACCGGCATCCTCTTCCTGATGGATATGATGGATACGAACACGCCGGGAACCTTCCGGGGTATCAATTGTCACTCCGCCACCAATACAGAGCGGTTTCTCCATCTGGGTGATCTGGTAATCTTTGCACATATCCGGATAAAAATAGTTTTTGCGATCAAAGGTGCTGTAGTGATTAATCTCACATCCCAGCATCAATCCTGCAATCACGCACTGCTTTATGGCCTCACCATTCATAACAGGAAGCGCACCAGGATAACCCAGACAAACCGGACATACATGTGTATTTGCTTCTGATCCAAACTCAGTTGCACAACCACAGAACATCTTGGTATGGGTTTTCAGGTGGACATGTGTCTCCAGCCCGATTGTTATCAAATACTTACTCATTAAAAAAAAACCTTAATTACGCAGGCTTAACCTGCAATCAATAGCCCGGTAAGGACAAAATTTTTGTGTACGTTTCACTATGCTCCCTGCATCTGCTCAAAAGCATATGCAGTTTTCAGAATACGTTCTTCTCCAAATGCCGGTCCCAGAATCTGCAAACCAACTGGCAGGCCGCCCCGTGTGCTACCACATGGTAGCGAAATACCACAGATACCCGCCAGATTTGCAGGAACTGTAAATATGTCTCCAAGATACATCTTTAGGGGATCCTGTGAAGCCTCACCAATCTTATAGGCAGGAGTAGGCGAAACAGGAGTCATAAGAACATCACATTTCTCAAAAGCTTTTGTATAATCTTCGCGAATCAGGGTACGGGCCTTCTGAGCTTTTCCATAATAGGCATCATAGTAACCACTACTCAACACATAGGTTCCCAGAATGATGCGACGCTTGACCTCGGTTCCAAAGCCCTCTGCCCGGCTCTGGGCATAGAGATCAAAAACTGATTTGGGCGACTCAGCACGATGTCCAAAACGCACCCCGTCAAAACGGGCCAGATTGGCCGATGCTTCGGCAGTTGCCAGAATATAATAAACAGCGATCGCATACTCGGTGTGAGGAAGCGAAACATCTACAATCTCAGCACCGGCTGCCCTGCAGCTTTCAACGGCTTTCAACACGGCCTGAGAGACCTCAGGATCTGATCCATCCACATAGAACTCTTTGGGAAGACCAATTTTAAGGCCTTTCATTCCACCGGTTAGATGAGCCTGATAATCAGGAACCTTAACATCCAGCGTTGTACCGTCGTGCGGATCAAAACCCGCCAATTCTTTCAAAAGAATGGCAGCGTCCTCAACTGTCTTTGTCATAGGACCAACCTGATCCAGAGATGAGGCATAAGCGGTGACACCATAACGCGAGACACGACCATAAGAGGGTTTCATACCAACACAGCCGCAGAACGAAGCGGGCTGCCTGATAGAACCGCCTGTATCGGTACCCAAGGCGGCGATTGCTTCGCCACCGGCCACGGCAGCGGCAGAGCCACCACTCGAACCTCCGGGAACACACTCAAGGTTATGAGGATTGCGAGTGATCTGAAAAGCCGAATTCTCGGTAGACGACCCCATGGCAAACTCATCCATGTTGGTACGTCCGGCAAACACCGCTCCGGCATAGCGCAATTTAGCAGCGACCGTAGCATCATAAAGAGCGTTGTACTTTTCAAGCTGACGTGAAGCGCAGCTGCAAGACTCCCCTTTTACATTAATAAGATCTTTAATGGCGATCGGAACACCCAGAAGCGATGAATCATCACCAGCGGCGCGTTTCTGATCGGATTCAGCAGCCTGTTTCAGAATATATTCCGGATCCATTTTCAGGTAAGCTTTTAAATCACCGTCTTTTTTATCTATTGAATCCACCAGCGCCTGATTTAATTCAACCGAGGAGAACTCCTTTTTCTTTAACCCGTCAAGAGCTCCAGCAAGCGTAAGAGTTGCAATATCTTCCATAAACATCTCAATATAAAAAATTATCAATTAAAAACAGTTATGCCCTATCAGGCATCTTCCACAATCTTAGGCAACTTAAACTCGCTATCGGTACGTGCCGGCGCGTTATCGAGAACAGCCTCACGATCCAGCGAGGGAGATACAACATCGTCCCTGAAAAAGTTGGTTGAGACCTGACCATGCATTGTAGGTTTAATATTATCCAGATCAAGCCCGTTGATTTTTTCAACATAATCAACAATCGTCTCAAGTTGTCCTTGAAACAGCTTTGTTTCATCATCGGTCAACGCAATACGCGCCAGCTCTGAAACATATGCCACATCAATACTTTGACTCACAAAATTTCTCCTTAAAAGGCATCATCTGAAAAAAAACCAAATCGGAATATCAAGCGATTATTATATACGTCATTTAAGTCTGACACAATTGAAAACACTCTAAAAATTACCTTTTTGCACAATTATTTTAAATATTCCAAACTACGCAATAACGAGATTAAAGAATTAGGGCCTCACAGGGCGTGGAGTGAAGAGAGGCTTTAGACTTTAGGTTGTTAGGCTTTAGGAAAAACAGATGTGGATGAATGCACAACTCAGGTGCTGAATTTTTAGCCATTCCGCATCTGCGGGGCGGACATACTGTACGTAACATGGTAAACCCGCCGGTATCTAGTGGATAATTTCGCAGCAACCCTAAAGTCTATAGCCCAAAGCCTAAAGCCTAAATAGACAAAGTTTTGTATAGAACAATTAATTGTTTTTTTCAGCCGCATAAGCGACTAATAAATTGTACGCATGGCGGCATTGCCGCTGATATCATCGAAGATCATCTTATCCAGCGCTTTGCCGATCGAACCAGGAACTCCATCGGCTATTGGCTTATCGTCAAAATGACGAACCGAGACCACATTCAGTGTTGTTCCCACAATCAGCATCTCAAGAGCTTCATCAACATCCTTAATGGTAATATTTCCAAACCCAACTGATGCAAGCTCTCCGTTCTTCACCAGCTCTTCTGCCAGTTCCATAACCCGCTTCATAGTTGTTCCATCCAACACTTTCTCCATCTGGGGAAAGATGAGGCATTTTCCCGGTGTGACAATACCAAAGTTCTCGGTAGCTCCCTCTGTCATAAAACCATCCGGATCAAAACCAACCACAAAGTCAACCCCCCAGTCAACAGCCTCCCGTTTCATCATCACATTGGGAAGATAATTACAGTTTTTGACTGTAGCAAATTTGGCATGTTTAACCGGAATATGACTTCTACACACATCAGCTCCCTCCGGTTTACGTTGCATAAAGGGAGAGCCGCCAGCATAAACAACAATATAGAGTGCCGGTCTTTTGGATTCATAGGGGCTTACTCCAAAACTTCCCGGACCACGTGCGAGGATAATACGGGCTGAACAGACATCCCGGTCCGCAATACGTAAAACACCGAGTGTCAGCCGCCGGATATCATCAATACCACCAGGCCATTCAAGGCCGATTGAAGCAGCCGAACGAATCAACCGTCTCAAATGGGGCTCCATGTTATAGGCCCCCCTGTTAACGCATTTAAATGTATCAAAAACACCATCACCACGATGTACCAGATGATCATCAAGAGGGACCTGCATCAGAACGGGGTCGGTAACAACACCACCAAGCACACTGGAATACATGGCATAGTAGTTTTCATGCCAGGGGGAGCGCGTTTTATTCAATGCCTGAGGATAATCGGATAGAGTGATAATTTTCATAAATATAATCTTCTTTTTTTTAAAATCCAACCTTACTTGTTAAGTAACGTTAATTTATCAACTTTTCCGTTTTTATGGAAGTTATAATATCCCCTTCATCCTTGCTGCCAAATTGTAATATTAAATGCGACAAACATATGGACAAAAAAAATGTTCCATGTGACGATAAACCCTCAACAAAAATCGTTCAAAAAATTGCAGAAAGGAAAAAGTAACATGGAAC
>JAQIBS010000022.1 GCA_027858965.1 Kiritimatiellia bacterium | reverse complement strand
GGTCAGCTGGTCTTGTCCCGCCGGTGCCTTGGGGCAAGAGGAAGCGGAGGGATGCCCCTCACCCCGAGCCGAAGGCCTCTAACCTCCCTAACCCCTAGACAACACTGACTTTTCTCATTTATATGATAAAACAACATTGACAAAAATTATATTTTTGATATTTTTAAACCATGAAACGTAAGCTTTATGACTATCTGCTTTCATGGAAAGACAGATATAATCGAAAACCTCTGATAGTTCGCGGGGCGCGACAGGTAGGCAAAACGTATCTTATCCGACAATTCGGAGAGGCGCAATTTGCACATTATCTTGAGATCAATTTTGATGAAACTCCTCAGAAAGCGGAGATTTTTGAATCCAGTGATATCAAACAGGTTTTGGAATACTTATCTCTGGAGAGTGGGGTTCCGATTGTTCCCGGCAGGACGCTCATATTTTTGGATGAGATACAAAGAGTGCCATGGCTCTTCGCCAAGTTGCGATATTTCTACGAGAAAGCACCGGAAATTCATATCATTGCCGCTGGGTCGCTTCTTGACTTTACTCTGGCTGAACATGAGTTTTCAATGCCGGTTGGACGAGTTGAATATCTTTTCATGGGGCCAATGGACTTTCCCGAGTTTCTTGAAAGCATCAACCAAAGGAATATCCTGGATTTCATAAGAAAATGGGAGCCGCCGAATCAGATTCCTCTTCCAATTCATGAAAAGCTGGTTGAGTTTACAAGGACATATACAGCTATTGGGGGAATGCCCTCGGCTGTCGACGCATACATAAAAACAGGCTCTTTTCAGCAGGTGGCGATGGAGCAAACATCTATCATTCAGACCTGCCGTGATGATTTTTCTAAATACGGAAAAAAGATTGATGCGGGATTACTTCGACTCACACTAGAAAAAATACCACAACTTATTGGCAGAAAAGTCAAATATGTGGAGATCGACAGAGACAAAAAGGCCGCTGAAGTATCATCATCGATAAGAATGCTTCAAATGGCGCGCCTTCTGTACTGCGTTCACCACAGTGCCGGCAACTCCCCCCCCTTATCATCAGAGAAGAAGGAAAAAGATTTCAAACCCCTATTTCTGGATGTCGGCCTAATGATGAGTTCGCTGAACATGAATATTACAGGTTTACTCAACAAAGGGCTGATAGCAGCCAACAACGGTGCAATTGCTGAGCAGTTTATAGGGCAACATCTTCTATATTCAGGAGAGCCATATAAAGAAAGGCAACTATTCTACTGGAATAGGGAAAAACGAGGTGCTGCTGCAGAGATTGACTATCTTATACAAACAGATTCAACCATTATTCCTATAGAGGTTAAAGCAGGTGTTACCGGAACATTGAAGTCGCTGCATGTTTTTATCCAGGAAAAATCCACTGCCCAAGCCTTACGCTTCAACCTTGCACCTCCATCAATGACCAATCTCACCATAAAAACCACGCAAGGGCATCCCGCACAGTGTCAGCTTCTCTCTCTACCTTTATATTTCATATCTGAAACTGAGAGACTTTGCTCTCTTGTCAAAGCAGATACTGACCGATAAATACCAAATACCAAGGAGAAACAGTATGAAAATGTCATTCAGCACACTCTTAACCATGATAGTATTGCTACCCTGTTTATTGGCATATGCAGCCGACCGCCCCAACATGCTTCTGTTTATTGCGGATGATGTCAGCTGGAATGACTACGGATGCTATGGCAATAAAGCTGCCCGTACTCCGAATATCGATGCACTTGCCGCAGGAGGCATGCGCTTTGACAATGCCTACCTCACAGCCAGCAGCTGCAGTCCCAGTCGCTGCAGTATTGTGACAGGACGTTACCCGCATAACAACGGGCATGCCGCCGAATTGCACCGTCCCATTCCCTGGCATCTCACAAAGTTCCCCTCAGCTCTGCGTGAAGCAGGATACTACACCGCACGTTCCGGCAAAGATCATATGCCCCAGGACAAAACTCCGGCAGGAGAAACAGCTCTTACCAAACCATGGGATATGGAGACCGCAGGAAGATCCAAAGACAATAGCGGCGGACACGCCGACTGGGTTCGTATCACAAAGGAGCGTCCACAGGACAAACCCTTCTTCTTCTGGTTTGCCGCATACGATGCCCACCGTAACTGGGATGCCGACAAACAGTGGAAGGCCGATCTCTACGGTCCCAAGCACAAACCGGAGAATTTAATCGTGCCCCCTTTCCTGGTGGACAATCTGGAAACACGCCAGGACCTTGCCTCATACTACAACGAAATAACCCGATTCGACTACTATATCGGCCAGACAGTGAAAGAGCTGAAAGCACAGGGTGCTCTGGATAATACCCTTATCTTTGTGATGGCCGATAATGGACGTCCCTTCCCGCGCGCCAAAACCCGTCTGCACGACAGCGGCATGCGCACCGGACTGGTGGCACATTGGCCCAAAGTCATTACAGCAGGCTCTGTTTCCAGCAGTCTGGTCAGCGCAATTGACCTGGCACCAACATATCTGACTGCCGCCGGAGCCAACATCCCAAAATCGGTCATGGGAGTAAAGATGCAGCCGATCTTCAACGATCCTATGGCAACCATCCGCAGCATGGCATTCTCCGAGCACAACTGGCATGACTACGAGGCCTTCGGACGCTGTGTCCGTAGGGATGATTTTCTTTACATCATAAACAAACGCCCGGAACAGCCCCTGCAGGGACCGGCAGATTCTGTGCGCTCTCCATCGCATACATCTCTGCAGGCAAAACGTGATGCCGGTCAATTGACAAAAGCGCAGGCCGATGTTTTTCTGGCTCCACGCCCGACCGAGGAGCTTTACAAATATAAGGCTGACCGCAACCAGCTGGTTAATCTTGTTAACAATCCCGAGTATGCGGAAGTAAAAGCTAAATTGAACAAACAGATGAATATGTGGCAGAATCAGACCTGCGACAGCGTACCGGAGAATCTATCACCCGACCGTTTTGACAGAGAGACAGGAGCACAGATCAAAGAGTGGAAGCCCGGTATAACACCCGGTGAAGACCGCAGGGCCGCTGAATGCAATAATCATGGACCAAGGTAGCGATTTGTGGAATGTGGAATGTTTCAGGACGCGACAGTCAACATCTGCGTCATAAAGTCGTGCGTCGTGGGTCAAATAACGCAGCAAAACAACCCTCTGTGCCTTTGAGCCTCTGTGGTTAAATTCAAAAGAACCGGTTACGCTCAGGATTCTCACCGCACAACATATTAACCAAAATATTAGTTGATTCATTTAGTCTTTATCTGATAGTCTAACTAAAGAGATAAGGAGAAATATATGTATTGGCGATATATTTTCCTGTTTTTATAACCCAGTGATTTAAACTGCTGGTATTCTTTATTACTACCCAAGGAGACGATAATGAAGAGATGTGTAATGACTATCATGGCGGTGATCGGGCTACTTGCCGGTACGTTTTCTGCGTACGGAACTACGAATTACTGGGATAACAATAGCGACACAACTGGCTTTGGAACAGCTGGCGGCACATGGGGGAGCGAAGGCAACTGGAGCACCAACAGTTTCGGCGCATCGGCTCCCTCTGTAACCAATACAACCACAGCTGATTTTTTGCATTTCGGCACAGCAACCGACGGACTGGCCGCCGGCACAATAACTGTGGACAGCACCAATCAGGCATTTAACACCATGACCTTTGGCGAAGCTTCCGGAGAGATCATCCTTTCCAACGGAACCTTGAATCTGTCCTCTCCGGCATCAACAATTATGGTAAATAACTCATCAAACACCATCACCTCTGTACTGGCGGGATCCGGCGGATTAACAATAAAAAAAGAGGGCTTTGAACTAGCTTACACATCCTACCTTACCACGAGCCCAATCAGTATCTTCACTAATGCCACACTGGGAAGTTACATAGGAGTGGAAGGCATCCTTGGAGGAGGCTGGATAACAGGAGGCACTGTCCCGGCAACAGCATATTACTTTTCTAACAACGGCACAACAGCAACTTACCAGCTACAGGCTGTTAATGGTGGTTATATAAAATGCGTGAAGGTTGAACTGATCCAATCAGGATCGGATATTACAGCCCGGGCTGTATATGCAAAAAATTTGAGCGAAGGAACACTCGGGTACAACTTTGATTCGGGCGGCACCGGCACAACCATTGCAACATCTCTGACAACTAATGGATATGGTGTCGCCGAAACCAGGCTCGTCTCTACCGCAACCCTGCATCTGACAGGAAAGAACACATACTCCGGTGACACAACAATCAGCAACGGGGTTCTGGAAATTGGCGGGACAGGGCAATTAGGAGAGGGATCTTATAACGGCAATATAATCAACAGGGGAGAACTCATATACAACAGCGCCTCCAACCAGATTCTCAACGGAAAGATATCCGGTACGGGAAAGCTTGTAAAAAACAGTCCGTTTAAAACCTCATCCTTCATCAACTACCCTTTCTTTTTTACAATAACCCCGACTGTTATTCTGCAAGATACAATGTTATCTGACTGTCAGGGAATCGAGGGCGCTCTGGGAGGACCGGCCATATCAGATGACTTGTCTCCAGCTTCAAGCTGGTTTTTCACAAACAATGGAGAAACGGCAACCTGCCAACTGCAAACTGTATCAGATGGACAATGGACAAAATGCGTAAAAGTTGAGTTGACACAAGCAGGAACAGATATTGCTGCGCGATCCGTATATGCCAGATATGTCGACAACGGTAACATAGCGGGATATGATTTTGATAACAATCCCTATTCCACGATGACCATTGCAACATCACAAACAGAGGGAGGTTATGGAGTTGCCACAACAACCCTTCACGTCAAAGATGACTCCATTCTTACCCTCTCATCCACAAATAGCTATACCGGTGGAACTGTAATTAATGCGGGAACTATAATAGCCACAACAAACTCTTACTCTCTTCCATCCGCCGGAGGGATAACTGTTAATGACGGCGGGGAGCTCTATCTCAATGTGCCGGGCATGAATGTTGGAAACCCAGGTGGTGTCGGCAACGGCAACCCCATCACGGTCAACAGCGGCGGCATTCTCACCCTGAGTACAAACTTCAACGCGGGTTACAGCCGCCTGATCACTCTCAACGGAGGAACGCTCAACAACATCTTCTATGAGAACAACGACAGTGCCAACTACATCAACAACCTGACCTTGATGAACGGGGGAGAGGTTATCGGCTACAAAATACGGGTCGGTTATCACTCTGCAGTTTCAATTACAGCCTCCGGAACCAGCGCCAGCTCAATTTCCGCAGGTATCAATATGGTTAAGCTCGACACCAAACCCCTTACTTTTAATGTTGAGGATGTGACCGGTGATGATGAGGCAGATCTCATCATACCGGGAGTCATCAGAGATTATGATAATGTCTTCACCAATATGCCGATCATCAAAAGCGGTGATGGAACCCTAGAGCTCTCCGCTGCCAACACCCATATAGGAGTTATTACCATTGATGAAGGTACGCTGGCGCTGGACGGCAACGGCTCGCTGAATACGGGCAATCCGATTGTGCTGAACAGCGGCACACTTGATATGGGAGCATACACCAACACAGTGGGCACACTGACCGTCGATGCCGACAGCAACATTGCCCTGGGCTCAGGAGAACTCGCTTTTGCCGACAGCAGCGCCATCTCCTGGAGCGGCTCACTGACGGTGACCGGCCCACTGGGTGAGCAGAGCGTACGCTTCGGCACAAACAGTGCCGCTTTGACCAGCACACAGCTTATTGCAATAACGCTCAACGGCGGACGCGCCATGCTGACAGCCGAGGGTTATCTGGCTGTCCCGCCTGCCGGCACTATCATCATGATTCTGTAGAGTGACAAGAGCTGATTAAAACGTGCGCAATACATCGACAGAGGGCACAATTCTGTTCCGTTGAACATTCCCTATTGTGTTTGCCCTGAAAGGGCTTGGCAAACTAGCCCAGGGCAACGCCCTGGGTATATACAGAACAACGTATGTGCTCTGACGGAGCACTTCAATGCAGCTAAATTGCGCCCATCGACAAATATACGTAATTAGTGTATTGACCTAATGATAATCCAAGCTTATACTAAGCGCAGAAGAGTATTAGTGTGTGCACGTTTTGTGCGTAGAATACCGCTCTTGCTGATTGATTCGAAAACTTAATCATAGTCGATTTATGCAGTGTTTTAGAGGCAGATCAGCTGAAGCCACAGTAATCAATAATACAGCATATCAATCGTGAGATGCTCTAGAAGGTAGTTTATTATGAAAAAATGTGTATTTTGTTCGTATAATTATTTTTCACCTGCTGTTGCATTACTATTATGCACAGTATTATTTTCCACTCAACTCCATGCCGGTGTGTATGACGACTGTAAAGCCTGGTGGCATTTTGATTATGATGCCAACTCAAATGAACTTGCGGAGGCCGGCGAGATCAGGGATCAGCTTGACTGGGCGGGAGCAAGCGGTTTCCACGCAACCTATACCACCGGTTCTCTCGAATCCCCAAGCTGGACCAATGAAGTTGTGAGTCCCGCAGGAGGAAACACCTATGGCGGCAAGTCTATATATTTTTCGCAACCAACTAACAGCATTGGATATTGCTGGCCGGATGCAGTCAAGATAGATGACACAGATCTCCTTCTCCATGGGTCAGCAACCATCGCGACCCGTTTTCGCTGGGACGGTCATGCAAACTCGGCCTCACAAACAGTAGCCTGGGTTTACAACAACGGACTTTACTGGACCACCTATCAGGGGTGGATGTTCGGTATCAGCGGAAACCAGCTCACTATGCTGGCAGGACATAATCAATATAGAATGAGCTCAACGACCATCTCTCCTGGAGTTTGGTACGAAATCGCAGCGGTACTTACAGATAATGGAAACACTGATACCATTGAATTCTATCTCTGGGCAGAGGGAAGCACTCCCAAATATCAGAAGGTCAACGCCACTTCAGTCACCAATGCATCCAGCTACATTAAAACCTGGATAGGCGGAGAGACCGGTGCAAACAGTTACACAACAGGCAATGCGTACAAATGTTTCAAGGGAGCAGTCAACCACATAGCCGTCTGGGACCGGGCTCTGAGTTATAATGAGGTTATCGAAGCCTTCTGCTACCCACAGCCGCTGATACAGATCGGAATCAATAATACCAACCAGAATGAACTACGCTCTGAAGATGAAGTCGATGAAACCTATTGGCCCAATGACCCCTGGCACACCATGCCGCGCGGTGTGAATTCAGGTAGCGATGCCATACTGAAAATCCCCATGAATGCAGGACAAATCGCTGTCGACTATGCTCTTCATCTGGACACTTTCGGCACGGATGCGGAAAGCTCAAAAGCAAACATCTCCCTCATCGTCAACACCGCAACAAATGCCATACATTCAATAGGCCGGCATCAGGACACCTACTGGTTTATCCCCAAAGAAGATCTTATCAGCGGCACCAACACATTCAAGTTGCATTACAACAGCGGTACATCCGCATATCTCACATTCGACTGCTTGGAGCTGGGAGGCTCATGGCAGGTCGGGGTTGACGACAACAACGCTGGTGAATTTGTTATTGAAGGCTCTGTACCGGATGATTATTATGTAACAGACTCCGACTGGCAACATCTGGAACGCGCCGTGACATCATACGGACAACCGACAATCAACATTCATTTTGCGCTTTCATCCCAGATGCTTTCGCGATATCTCTACACCTACACAACACGTGTTGTTTCCCAAAGCGCTCCAGGCACGCATGCCTTCAGTATCGGCGTTAACGGAACAAAGATCTATTCGACTGCAGGACTTGCCAACAACACTCTGGTCTCCGTTCCGATTTCTTCAGAACTGATGGAGCCAGGAATGAACGAAATAAACCTGATATATGATGATACTAGTGCCTCGAGTTATATAAATTTTGATTTTCACCGGCTGGAACTGAGCACATACGGCACTGTGATTTTGATTCATTAGAATCCTATCCTCTAAGAAGTAAATATTATACGCGTTAACCTAAGGGCCCACGCGGAAATAACTTCACATTTTAGTGGCTACTGCATCACGCCTGACTTCGTTGCGGAAACTCGAAATATGTCCATATTCCTGTGTTTCCGCGCCTTGTCAGCCATGCG
>JAQIBS010000013.1 GCA_027858965.1 Kiritimatiellia bacterium | reverse complement strand
CGCATGGCTGACAAGGCGCGGAAACACAGGAATATGGACATATTTCGAGTTTCCGCAACGAAGTCAGGCGTGATGCAGTAGCCACTAAAATGTGAAGTTATTTCCGCGTGGGCCCTTAGTTCGTAGGTAGGGATGGCTGTTAGCAGTCCTCGGAAAAAGAAAAGTAATTTAGAATAGTGAGGTGACGTATGGGCAAAACAACTGGATTTTTAGAGTTTGACCGCAAAGCAGAGCATCTGCGCTCTGCTGATGAACGTTTGAGTGATTATAAAGAGGTTTATGATCCGGTACGTGAGGAGCACCTGGTAAATCAGGCTGCCAGATGTATGGATTGCGGAATCCCCTTCTGTCATAGCGGATGTCCTATTGGAAATGTATGTCCCGAGTGGAATGATCTGGTTTATAGAGGGCAGTGGGCAAAAGCCTGGGAGAGACTTACGGCTACAAACAATTTTCCTGAGTTTACAGGACGCCTTTGTCCGGCAATGTGCGAGGAGGCCTGTGTTCTTGGTATTCATGAAGGTCCCATGACAATACGCATGGTGGAAAAAAATATTGTTGAAAAAGCCTACGAAAGAGGCATTGTTAAACCAAGGCCGCCATTAACGCGATCCGGTAAAAAAGTTGCCGTTGTTGGTTCGGGTCCTGCTGGTTTAGCCGCCGCTGATCAGCTGAATAAGGCTGGTCACTCTGTTACGGTATACGAAAAGGATGAAAAACCCGGCGGTCTTCTGCGCTATGGAATTCCTGATTTTAAACTCGAGAAGTGGGTCATTGATCGTCGTATTAATTTGATGAAAGATGAAGGAGTTTCTTTTGCCTGTGGTGTTAATCCTGAAAAAGATGCTCTGTCTGAATATGACGCGGTGGTGATGGCAACCGGTTCGGGTACACCCCGGGACCTGCCAATTCCAGGACGTAATCTGAATGGTGTCTATTTTGCTCTGGATTTTCTGGCCGGACAAAACCGATTAATCAGTGCCAATAAACCTGGTGTCGGGGCATGGGGTAAGATCAATGCCAAAGATAAACATGTTATTGTTATTGGTGGTGGTGATACCGGTAGTGACTGCGTTGGTACTTCCCTGCGTCAGGGCGCTGCCTCTGTAACCAGTTTTGAACTTATGCCAATGCCTCCCGAAGATCGCACTGAGGATTATCCATGGCCTTTCTGGCCAATGAAAATGCGCACCAGCTCCTCCCATCTGGAGGGTGGTGATCGTTTCTGGAATATTATGACCAAGCAATTTAGCGGTTATAAAGGACGCTTGCGCTCTCTGACTACGGTTTCAATCGACTGGAATAAACCCGAGGATGGTGGACGTCCTAAGCTGGTTGAAGTCCCGAATACAGAGCAGATCTGGCAGGCGGATCTGGTATTTCTTGCTCTTGGATTTCTTGGTCCGCGTGCTGATGATGTGATTTCCCGTTTGGGCCTTGAGGTCGATGAGCGCACAAATATGAAAACCTCTGATAAATATCAGACCAGTGTTCCAGGGGTATTTGCCGCTGGCGATTGTCACAGAGGGCAGTCTTTGGTTGTCTGGGCCATAAAAGAAGGGCGCGAATGCGCCGCCTGTGTAGATGAATGGCTGATGAAAGAGGGCCGGCTTCCACGTGTTGATGGAATTGATTTAACTGATGTCAAACGCTGAGAGAAGAGAGGCTTTAGACTTTAGGTTGTTAGGTTTTAGGAAAAAAAGATGTGGGTGTGCTATGCAATTCAGGTGTAAGCATTTTGTCCATTCCTCCTTACGGAGCGGACATACTGGACGTAGCATAGTATATCCGCCGTTATGATGTGGATGATTTCGAAGGAACCCCAAAGCCTAAAGCCTGAAAAACAAACCCTCAAGGGGTGAGCAGGCAAAGTTTTGAATTTACAAATAGTTGTTTTTTAATACCCCGTAAGGGTCTAACAGAACAAGGAAGATGAATTATGAGTTGTAAGCACATTTTTGTGACTGGGGGAGTTGTATCCTCGTTAGGTAAGGGGCTGACCGCAGCATCTATTGGCCTGCTTTTAAAGCAGCGTGGATACAAGATAAGGATGCAGAAACTTGATCCATATCTGAACGTCGATCCTGGAACTATGTCTCCCTATCAGCATGGTGAGGTTTATGTGACTGAAGATGGTTGTGAAACCGATCTTGATCTCGGCCATTATGAACGTTTTACCGGTATTGCATGTAATAAGCATAGTAATTATACAACTGGCCGTATTTACAGTGATGTGATTGCGCGTGAACGTGCCGGTGGCTATCTTGGTAAAACGGTACAGGTTATTCCTCATATTACTGATGAGATTAAAAGTGCTATCCGTCAGATTGAGGGTAGCGATACTGATATTGCCATTACAGAGATCGGTGGAACCGCAGGAGATATCGAGTCGCATCCCTATCTGGAGGCTATCCGTCAATACCATCAGGAGTTGGGTCCCGGTAATGCACTCTATATTCATTTGACTCTTATTCCTTATATTAAAGCTGCCGGAGAGATGAAAACCAAGCCATCTCAGCAGTCCGTTGGTATTTTGCGCTCAATTGGTATCGTTCCTGAACTGCTGGTTTGCCGTTGTGAACGTAGCTTTGGCCAGGAGCATAGAGATAAGCTGGCTCTCTTCTGCGGTGTTCGCCCTGAACATGTAATTGAAGAGTGTGATGTTGAGAACTCTATTTATGAGGTGCCTTTGGATCTGGCTAAGCAGGGGGTGGATGAGAAGGTCCTTAAACTTCTGGATCTGCCTGTTCATAATCTGGATATGAGCGAGTGGAATGCAATGCTCGCTAAATTGATGGATGAGAACAATAAAGAAGTTGAAATTGCGGTTGTCGGCAAATATATCAGCTTGCGGGACTCCTATAAGAGCATTTATGAAGCACTTGCACATGGTGCAATTGCAGGAAATGTGAATCTTAAGATAAGAATGCTTGAATCTGAAGAGATTACACCTGATAATGTGGAGCAAAAACTGGCCGGTGTGCAGGGAGTTCTTGTTCCCGGCGGATTTGGTATTCGTGGAGTTGAAGGTAAGATCTGTGCCATCAGGTATGCGCGTGAAAATAAGATTCCCTTCTTTGGAATCTGTCTTGGAATGCAGTGTGCCGTGATTGAGTTCTTACGAAATGTTTGCGGGTTGCAGGATGCTAACAGTACTGAGGTTGAACCTGGTGCTGCTGATCCGGTAATCTCTTTGCTTGATGAACAGCGTGGTATAACCGATATGGGCGGCACAATGCGCCTTGGTGCTTATCCATGCACTCTCACAGAGGGTACCATATCTGCCGGTGTATATAGAAAATCCGATATAAGCGAACGCCACCGCCATCGTTATGAGTTTAATCCTCATTACCGTGAGCTGATAGAGAAAAATGGAGTAGTTATTGCCGGTAAGTCGCCTGATGGCGCATTGG
The DNA here is from genome assembly GCA_027858965.1 of Kiritimatiellia bacterium. Classification (GTDB taxonomy): domain Bacteria; phylum Verrucomicrobiota; class Kiritimatiellia; order RFP12; family UBA1067; genus M55B167. The sequence goes on along the minus strand of JAQIBS010000013.1, from coordinate 3,140 downwards.
TTGAGATGATTGAATTGCCTGAGCATCCTTGGTTTGTTGCTTGTCAGTTCCATCCTGAATTTAAATCAACCCCGGTTAAACCACACCCTCTTTTCGCTTCGTTTGTTGCAGCAGCGGCCAGTAGATCATAAATCACAGGGATGGCTGACTCTTTTTTGAGTAAGCCCTATTGTTATAAGAATAGCTATGCTGGAGTAAAAAAATGAAATACGATAAGAATAAGGCCTTGGTTCAGAGCTCAATACCGGGGCTCCCCGAGCCGCTTCGTGGAAAAGTTAGAGATTTGTATGATCTTGGCGATAAACTTTTATTGGTAGCAACTGACCGTCTTAGTGCATTTGATGTAATTATGCCTAACGGTATTCCCGATAAGGGACGCATTTTAAACAGCATCTCTGTTTTCTGGTTTGACCTGCTCTCTGAATATAAGAATCATCTGATAACTGCTAATGTCGATGAGTATCCAGAAGAACTGCAGTGCGTAAAAGAGGATCTTCGTGGTCGTTCAATGCTGGTTGAAAAAGTCAGTATTGTTCAGTTTGAGTGCATTGTACGTGGTTACCTTACCGGTTCCGGCTGGAAGGAATATCAGAGCAAAGGTACCGTTAATGAGCAGCTCCTGCGCGAGGGCTATCAGAATGGTTCTAAAATTGATCAGGTGCTCTTCACTCCGAGTACAAAGGCTGAGCAGGGAGAGCATGATATGCCTATCTCTGTTGAAGATATGAGTGCGGTTATTGGTGCTGAAAAAGCTCAGAAACTGGCTGATCTTTCTATCTCCTGCTATTCAAAAGCCGCTGATTATGCTGCCGAACGTGGCATTATAATAGCTGATACCAAATTTGAGTTTGGAGAAAACAGCGCTGGCGAACTGATTCTGGCCGATGAGGTTCTAACGCCCGATTCCAGCCGTTTCTGGCCGCAGGAAAGCTATTGTGTGGGTAGCAATCCGCCCAGCCTTGATAAGCAGTTTGTACGCGATTGGCTGGATAGTATCAAATTTAATCATCAACCGCCGGCTCCTGAACTGCCGGATGATGTTGTCGCGAAAACCCGCGAGAAGTATGTTGAAGCATACGAAAAACTTACGGGCCAGCGTTTCGAATAATATAGAGGTGTATCGATGGATATAGTCCGACATCAGCAAGAACTTAAACTCTTAAGTGAAATCAGCTCAGTTGTTGATCAAAGCATAGACATGCGCTCTGTGGTGCAGCCAATTCTGGAAGCCCTGGATGATTGTCTTGAGTTTAGATCTGCAACCATTACGATTTTGCGTAAGGGTGGTGATGATATTCTGACTGAGGCCGCGCACGGTGTTTCCCGTGCGCAGGCTGAGCTTGGACAGTATAAACTCGGTGAGGGCGTCACCGGTAAGGTTGTTCTTTCCGGTGAACCCATGATTATCCCTCGCACCAGCGAGTCGCCCATCTTCCTGAATCGTACAAAGCAGGGTAAGAGTGCCGATACATCATTTATCTGCGTTCCTATTAAAGAAAAACAGATTGTTGTGGGATCTCTGAGTGTTTTTCGTCCCTATGCCGACGATACCCAGCTTCAGATGGATGTGACTATTCTGGCAACGGTTGCATCAATGCTGGCCCGATCTGTATTGCTGCGTCGTGAGGTGCAACAGCAGCAGCAGAGTCTTCAAGATGAGAATAGAAAGCTTAAGGCTGAGCTGACACGTCGCTATCACCCCCAGAATATTATTGGTAAATCTCGTGAGATGCAGGAGGTTTATGCGCAGATTGCACAGGTTGCCAGAAGTCAGGCTACCGTGTTAATTAATGGTGAAACCGGTACTGGTAAGGAACTGGTGGCTCACGCTATTCACTATGCCAGTGGACGTGCAGAAAAACCCTTTGTGCGGGTGCACTGTGCCGCTCTTCCTGAAAATTTGATTGAAAGCGAACTTTTTGGACATGTCAAAGGGGCCTTTACCGGTGCAATATCGGATCGCAAAGGACGCTTTGAGTTGGCTGACGGCGGAACTATTTTTCTTGATGAAATCGGAGAGGTGCCGATATCTATTCAAGCTAAGCTACTTCGTGTTTTACAGGAGAAGGAGTTTGAACGTGTCGGCGGTACTGACACAGTTAAAGTCAATGTGCGAATTGTTGCCGCAACACATCGTGACCTGCCGAAAATGGTTGAGGAGAATACATTCCGTGAAGACCTCTACTATCGCTTGAGTGTTTTTCCAATATATGTGCCAAGCCTGGCTAAGCGTAAGGCCGATATAATTCTGCTGGCCGATCATTTTATGTCTAAATATGCAAAAGAGAATGAAAAGCGTGTTTGTAAATTTGCCAATGAAACTCTTGATCTTTTTATGAGTCATCCCTGGCCGGGAAATGTGCGCGAACTGGAGAACTGTATTGAACGCGGGGTTCTATTAACTGATGATGAGATTATGCGTCCTAATGTTCTTCCATCCTCGGTGCAATCGAGCATGGGGGAGATGCATGAACCAGCTCTGGGCGACCTCTCTGTTCTAGATCATGGGTTCTCTTTAAGTGAGATGATTGAGAATTATGAGAAGGCTATTCTAGAAGCTGTGCTTGAAAAAACCAATGGCAATATTGCTGCGGCAGCCCGTAGTTTGCAATCAACTTCTCGTATTGTCAGCTATAAGGTTAAACAGTACAATATTGACGGTTAACAGTGTTCAGTGTCCAGTGTCCAGTGTCCAGTGTCCAGTCGTCAGTGTTGGTCAGTGTTGGTCAGTGTTGGCAGTGGCTTGATAACCATCAGGGTGCGCTTGTCAGCTCCGTTGAAATAATTCTTTGATCAAATAAACCCGAAGGGTTGTAATTATTATAGTTATCGCATTAAAAATATTTTTAAAACCCTGAAAGGGTGACATTATTTAAATGTCTCTGCTATAATATAATCCCTTCAGGCTTAAAATCAGCTATCACTATTATTAGAAAACGTCAACAGAACTGAAACCTATAAACTGTAGACTGCCGACTGTAGACTGTAGACTGTAGACTGCCGACTGTAGACTGTAGACTGTAGCCGGATTGCAACTCTAAATGCGACAAAATTCATTATGCTTGACAGCCGCTCAACTCTCCCTCGAATACATCCTTCGCGGATGTGTAGTCCAAGATCCGGCGCGGATAATTATTTAT
>JAQIBS010000203.1 GCA_027858965.1 Kiritimatiellia bacterium | reverse complement strand
TAGTCAACAACGCTTCGCGTTGCATAGAAGAAGAGTTTGATCACTACCACCGGATAGAGGCTGGCACGAAGCGGCTATTGCCTTGGATATTGGGAATTCCGTGTTGGATATTGGATATTCAACCTTTTATACTACAATTGTTTATAAAAACAGCCACCTCAATTTCTTGTTGCGGTGGATGATAAATCCTAATCATTATCTTAATCACCATCCTAATCGTAATCCTAATCGTAATCCTAATCAAAAAAGAATCCCTGGGAAAATACGCAGGAGGATTGAGAGAGGTTTACCGATAATATAGTTTTTATGGTCAACAAGTTACCTTGCCCTTTGGGTAAGCGACTAGGTCCGCGCGGAGGTCATAGGACGGTCCTTCGGGCTGTCTTCCTTTATCTGATGGCGGTGCAGGAGAACTGCCATCCGCCAATAGTCAACTTTTGGAACGAACAATGAATTATTCTGCGTTACATTATTCTGCCTCATTTTATACGGCGTGACATAAATTAACGCAATTGCCTTTTAGGTATTACTGATGTAGTAAACGCTCTATCAACGGCGTTTTTTGATGTTTTTATGGGGGCTAAACTGCTACGATTTGAATTGATTGCCATTCCCTATAGCTATTCGTGTGGATTAGCGTTATTCGTAGTTAAAAACTTTGAATATTGGGAGTTCTGTGTTGGATATTGGTATTGGGTTGCGGGCAAATCCTGCGTTAGATTTTTGGAGTAATTATTATGAGAGAACGAGTTCATATAGTTGGTATTGGAGGCGTTGGTATGAGCGCTCTGGCTCAGGCTCTGCTAGATAGCGGTGTTGAGGTCAGTGGTTCCGACCGTTTGCTCGACAAAGGTGACTCTACCCCGGTTCTGAATTGTCTGGCAAGTCAGAAAGTAGCGCTTTTTCCTCAGGATGGCAGTGGTGTTGATGCCTCTATCAGCCGGGTTGTGATCAGTTCAGCTATTGAGAGCAGTAATCCTGAACTCGTTCGTGCCGCAGAGTTGAAGGTCCCTGTTGAACACAGGTCAATGGCGCTGGCGCGAGTGGTTGCGGGCCATCAGTTGGTTGCGGTTACCGGAACTTGCGGAAAAAGCTCTGTGACCGCCATGCTGGGAGCTATTCTGGCTGGCACGGGCTTTGATCCATTGGTGGTTAATGGTGCAGCTGTAACCGGTTGGAGTGCTAATGAAACTCGTATAGGTTCAGTACGCAGCGGAGGAGGGATTGCGGTGATTGAAGCGGATGAATCGGATAAATCACTGATGGCATTTAAACCCGACCATGCTATTATCACGAATGCCTCGGCAGATCACTTTGATCTTCATGAAACCCTCGCGCTGTTTGACTCGTTTCGAAGCCGGGTTTCCGGTTGTGTGATTGATGGTCTGACTGAAGATCATCTGCTGGAGCAGGTTGAAACAAAGGGTTGGAAAAGCAGCTTTGTTTATCAGGGGGAGTCCTATACTGTTCCTCTGCCGGGTATTCATAATGTCCATAATGCCGGCCATGCTGTTCGTATGGCATTGGCTTTGGGAGCCGATAGCAAGCAGGTTGCGCAAGCTTTAGCTGGCTTTAAAGGAATTGAACGCAGGTTGCAGTTAACCGGATATTGTAACGGGGTTGCCGTAATAGATGATTATGCCCATAACCCGGAAAAACTCAAGGCTGCCTGGATGACCCTCGCTTCGGTTTTTAATGGTGGCCTGTGTGCGCTTTGGCGTCCGCATGGTTACGGACCATTGCAGAAAATGATGGATGATCTAGTGGATATGTTTGCCGAAGTCTGCAGCTCGGAGGATACATTGCTTCTTCTACCTGTTTACGATGCAGGCGGGACAGCGTTAAGAGAGGTTTCCAGCCAAGATTTGGCTTCCAAATTGGTAAGCAAAGGTGTTAAAGTAGAGATTATATCTGATTTGAAGGCGGCTGAGTTACGAATGCGCAGTTTGTCGGTTGAAAAAGGAGCTCTGGTTTGTTTTGGTGCCAGGGATCCTGGTCTTCCGAGACTTGCAGCTGATTTAGCCACTTAATTTTATATAAACGGACCGTTAGATAATTAAAATGGATAAAAGGATAAAGTCATGAAAAAATTATTAACTTCTGTATCAATTGTTATATTAACCTCTTTGGCGATGCAGCCAACAATTAATGCCGCCACGGTGGAGTCGGCTGCCGTTAAAACAGAAAATATCTCAGCTACTTCCAAAAAACCTCTATGGCAGAGTGATTTTGAGGTAGCTAAAGCTCAGGCCAAAGAGTCGGGTAAGCCTATATTTGCATTATTTACCGGGAGTGACTGGTGCAGCTGGTGTGTCTCACTTCATGATGAAGTTTTATCTAAGAGTGAATTTCTTAAATATGCTGCCGATGAACTGGTTCTTTTTGAAGCTGATTTTCCACGTAAGAAAAAGATCAGCTCTGCTGATAAAAAACAGAATCAGGCATTGGCAGCAAAGTATGGTATTCGCGGATTTCCAACGGTATTGATTCTTGATGCAGAGGGTGGAAAACTGGCTGAAACCGGATATAAAGCGGGTGGGCCCAAAGTCTATGTGGATCACGTCAAATCACTCTTGAAATCAGCAAAATGATTTGTTTGAGATTCTGATTATTGAAGCCGGATTTCTTCGGTATTCTATTTTAATTTGAGGAAAAAAAGAAAATATGTCGTTTAAATACTCCGAAGGGCGGGTGCTGCTGGGTGAAAATCAGTGTGTGCATGAAGCATACAAAAAGTTTCATGATCAGCAGGTCGATTTTGAACAGCTATATGAGGGAGTTACAGGATATTCCCCGAAGAGAACAACTATTGCGGATTCACGTTCTATTACCGGTCCGGGAACTTTTACTGGGCGGGCTCAGCGAACACTGACTTTTAAACCGTCGGATGAAGCCGGATGGTGGATTGAGAGAAGCGATCTGGATGAGCAGCTGAAGACTCCCGTTTCGGTGCGTAATGTCTGGACCTCAGCTCGCAATATCGTGTTGCGCAGCGGTAATCCCCATAACTATCTGCGTATGGTCGAACACATTGTGGCCCTGCGCCTTGGTATGGGGGTTGACGATCTTATTATCAGTACTGACTCTGGTGATCCACCGCTTTTTGACCGCAGTAGCCTGGGTATGGTCGAGGCCATTGAAAAGGCTGGCATTGTGGAACTGGATGATCCGGCCCGTTATGTTACGGTTAAAGAACCGATTACCTTTGGCGGTACCCGTGGTGATTTCCTGACATTTATTCCCGCTGAACCGGGACAGAAGAGCTTACGCATGGACTGTGCGATTGATTTTAATTCGATTATAGGACAACAGCGTATTGTTTTTGATATGACCCCTGAGATATTTAAAAAGGGTTCCTTCGCCCGCACCAATGCATCCCATTCAAAGATGCTGTTGGTCAAAGCTATTGGCTGGGCGATGGCCGATACCCGCAATCTGGGTTATACACACGATAACATTCTGATTCACGGTAAAAGTAAGTTTCACGGAGAACCCCGTTTTGTCGAGGGCGAGAAAGCGTTGGAACCTGTTTGGCACCGGGCTCTCCTCGACCTGCTGGCCGCTATTGCTCTGATTGATATAGGTCGCTTCTGCGGCACTGTTGTCTCTTATCGCGCTGGTCATACCCTTGACTGTCGTGCGGTAGCTCTTCTCTATCGCCATAAAATGCTTAAGTTTGTCGATTAACTTTAGGTTTGCGGAATACCGCATTCATCGGGTATAGTATCTCCATGAAAAGTTTATTTGTGATTTTAGTTTTTTCTGTGCTCACCATCTGTGGCTGTCGCATCAGAGATGAGCGTGAACTGGCCGTTAAGGTTCCGCAGATGCAGAGCGAAAAGGATGTCATGCATGTCCGCGCCGCTCTACTGACTCTTAAGGGGTTGAGTATGAAAGAGGCCAAGTTTGATCTGGCTAACCATATGGTTACTGTGCGCTTTGACTCAATGGTTGTGGCATATAAAAACATTGAGATCGCAATTGCTGAAGCCGGCTATGACGCCAACGGGATTGCCGCTATAAAAAAATAGAGGCAACTATGCGTGATCTGATTCAACAGTTTATTGATCACATTGCCTACGAACGCGGACTGGCTGAGAATACATGTCTATCCTACGAGCTTGACCTGATTGATTTCATCTCTTTTCAGGAGAATGAAAGATTCCTCTCTGATATTAAAGATGTAAAGCGTGCGGATATTGCTGCATATCTTGAACTTAAGCGACGTAAGGGATATAAGATAGCCACCCGCAGACGTCACCTTTTTGCAATTAAAACATTCTTTGCTTTCCTGGTTGCCGATAGATTTATCAGGGAAAATGTTACCGAGCTGATCCTCTCTCCTGAGACGGGGCGCCGCCTGCCTCAGGCGCTCTCTGAAAAAGATATTGAATTTCTGCTGAGTTCTGTTGATGGAAAGAGCCCGCACGAACTGCGTGATCGGTCAATACTTGAACTCTTTTATGCCTGCGGATTACGCGTCTCTGAGCTGGCTACCTTGAAAGTCAATGATATCAAGGTTGATGAGCGTCTTGTTAAATGTATGGGCAAAGGGGGCAAGAGCCGTATTGTCCCTTTGGGCTCCAGGGCTCATGAGGCCTTGTTGCAGTATCTGGATTTTGGACGTGAGCGTTTTGCCAAAGGCAACACCTCCCAGCAGGGACTCTATCTGACGCAGCAGGGGCGTGCTTTTACACGTCAGGGTATCTTTAAGATGCTGGCCAAAAGGGCCCAGACGGCTCTTCAGAAAGACCATGTCCATCCCCACATGCTACGTCACTCTTTTGCTACTCACCTGCTCTCTAATGGCGCGCCTATACGCGTAATTCAGGAGATGCTGGGCCATGCCGATATAGCCACTACTCAGATCTATACCCACGTTAACGATAAACAGATAAAAAGTGTTCATCAACGTTTTCACCCCAGACACTGAGGTGAGAGCTGAAGGGGGAAGAGAGAAGAAGTTCTAAAGTGCGCGAGTTCTAAAGTGCGCGAGTTCTAAAGTGCGCGAGTTCTAAAGTGCGCGAGTTTAGGCTCATAAGTGAAGAGTGAAGAGTGAAGAGTGAAGAGTGAACATTCTACATCCAACGTTCCACATTTCACACTCCACATTCAACTGGCAAAAACATTAATGTTGAATTCGGATAGGTCGGAAACAATCAGATCCGCATGGCTTACATCCTGTTTATATGCGCTTGCCCGTGCTAGTGCCACACAGTGCATGCCTGCGGATTTAGCCGCCGTAACTCCTGCCTGAGAATCTTCGAAAACAATGCACTCAGCCGGCTTAACGCCTAGCATCTCTGCACCCTTTAAAAATCCGGCAGGACTCGGCTTGCCGGGGGCGTAGTCCTCAGCACCTAGCACAAACTGCACTTTTTTATCCACTTTTGCTGTTATCAGATTTTTGAAAATGTCCTGACGCGGAGACCCTGAAACAACAATGACAGGGTATTTTTCAGCAAGCTGATGGAGAACTTTCACCGATGATTTAATTACGATATCATCGCCTTCATTGCATAGACGTTGATGATACTTGCTTAACACCAGAGCCATCTCTTCAGAAGATATCTCTGCTGTAAGCGGGAAGTGTTTTGTGATGTCGTGATAGATATCAACCCAGGAGTGCCCAAATACCATCTCAAGGACCAGCTTGCTGGTACAATCGCATCCAAGGTCTTTAAGATAGTTATTCATCGCTTCAACCCATAAGAGCTCTGTATCCACGAGTGTGCCATCCAGATCGAATATAATCGCTTTGATCATTGTTTTTTACTACAGCATTTTTTGTATTTTTTGCCGCTGCCGCAGATACAGGGATCATTACGCCCGATTTTAGGCTCTTCGCGACGTTTCGGTTCAGGTCCGAAAATTTTACCATCCATAAACATCCATTCGCCGTCGATTTTGGCAAAATCAGCCCGTTCATGATGGTTGAAATCTGTTTCGTTGACTGTGTAGTGAGCAATGAATTCAACTGTTCCCTTGGAGTCTTTGGCTGTGCCTTCAATCTCCTTGATAACTTCAATGCCTGTCCACTTTGCTGATTCAGCCCATTTACGACTGCTGTCAGCATCAAACTCTTTCTTAACCTTTGGGCTGGATGTCTTAAAAAGAAATTCAACTGTTCCCATTGCATAGGCTGTATAACGGGAACGCATCAGCTGTGTTGCAGTCTTAGGTTTCTTTATATCAAGTAAAAAAGGCTCGCAGCATTGATCAAAATCCAGTTTGCTACCGCAAGGACAAGGTTCGCTCATAAAAAAATCTCCATTTTATATAGGAAAAAAGTCATCTGTTAGATTGCTTTGCATTTTACCGTATCGCGATACGAAGTCGCAAGTAAAACCTTGTTTTCAGGAATTTTTATTCTTTATAGTCTTTTTTTGGATAGTCTGTGTT
>JAQIBS010000119.1 GCA_027858965.1 Kiritimatiellia bacterium | reverse complement strand
TGTTCCATGTTACTTTTTCCTTTCTGCAATTTTTTGAACGATTTTTGTTGAGGGTTTATCGTCACATGGAACATTTTTTTTGTCCATATGTTTGTCGCATTTAATATTACAATTTGGCGCTCAATTCTGCATATAATATACTTATGTTGTAGGTTATTATCACGCTGTATATCAAGAGTGATTCAATGAAGTTTTTATTTTTGTCGTAATGATTGTCGGTTTGCTTTGCGGTGCAATTTCTGTATCCGCAACTATTCATTATGTTTCGCCGGTAGGTCGTGATGTTATTCCCGGTGGTACCTCGTGGAGCTCTCCATGGAAGACAATACAGTTCGCTATTGATCACTCTGATCCCGGAGATGAGGTATGGGTGCGCATAGCATGCGTGGTGATTATCAAAAATAATACATATAAAATTTTCCACTTGCAATCATCGGTTTGTATATGTACCATTGGTTCACAAATGAAAAAAGAACCAAAATACAATGTGCCGGGCCTTCGGGCGGGAATACAGATTTCACGGCTGCTTTGCAAGTCGCCAAAGCCGTTGGGATTGGCTGAACTTTGTGCAGCAACTGATCTCAGCAAGCATATGGTTTATCGCTGTCTGCAGACTTTACTCACAGAAGGAATGATTATTGAGGTCGGTGATGGACCCAAGTATGAGCCCTCTCTGCTCTCTTTTCACTATAATTCAAAGCCTGTTGCCCGTATGACGATAACTCGTGCTGCTCAGGCTCCGCTATATCAATTGTGGGAAGAATTGAATGAATGCTGTTATCTGGGAGTCTTGAATGATAATCGCATTCTCTACCTGATTCATCATGCGAGTGGGCGTGACATCCGTTCTGGAGGTGGTCGTATGGGTGGCCGATATTTATTACATGCCGATGGTGCCGGCAAGATCCTGGCTGCAAATGCAGATAAGGCCTTGCAGGATAGATTGATTGACGAGGGTTTTGAAAAACTTACCGATAAGACTATAGCGGATCGTAAGAGCTTTCTGGCTGAGATGGATCTTGTGCGGAAACAGGGATATGCTATTGATGACGAAGCATACATTAAGGGAATTATCTGTTTTAGCGCTCCAGTTCATGATTATAGCGGAAAAGTGGCAGGAGCAATCTGCTGTTCTGTTCTGACCATTCACTATACGCTTGAGGAACTTGAAGCAAAGGTCGGTCCCCGTGTGCTGGAGTGTGCGAAACGAATTTCTCTTTCAATGGGTTGGAAAGGTTAAGAAATGCTGAAGAATGTTGTTACTATAGTTTTGATTGCGATGGTAAGCATGGCCGAAATGCCGGATTCGGTATGGAGTTCAAGGCAATTGACGCAATCTCCGCTTGCACCGGAAAATTCCAGAGTGTTGACGGACAGGACATTACGGCTCTCAGGATCACACTCCCTGCAGATGGATGGCAATGTTCTGCCTGCGCAGATGAAGGCTTTCTCTGTTACGGCATGGGTGCAGCCAGAGAAGTTTGATCGTTATAATGAAATATTCCGCATTGAATCCGGCGAGGGTCGTGTGCTTTTCTCATTTCAGGAGAAGGGCGCTATTCTGGCTTTAGGACTGGAGGTCAGCGGGTACTACCGTGAGTGCGATGCGCCTATAAATCCTGAGCAGGTGCTGGATGGGTGCTGGCATTTTGTGGCGGCAACATTTGATGGCAAGATGATCAGTGTCTATCTGGATGGCATGCTGGTTCATCAACTGCAGCGCTCAGGGTTTGCAAAGGTGGGGCGAGCCCCGGGGTTTATCGGTTCGCATGGAGGCCGGGGCGAGTTTTTTCAGGGTGGTATGGACGATCTGCGCCTCTATACCGAAGCACTGACCCCCGCAATGTTGACTGCAATATTCAAAACGGGGAGTTCTAAGCTGATCGCAAATGCAATGACTGCGCTGCCGGATGAATGGAAGCCGTTGCTAAGGGAGCACTCTTCTTTTGCTGCAACGCTTCTTGAGACTCGTAAAATGCTTCAGAAAAGTGGCAAAAAGTGTCCTCCCGAGGTTAAATATATATTTGCCATGAATCTTGCCATACGCTTTCCTGATGAGTGTGCAAAATACGCTCAGCTGTTCAGTCAGGCGCCCTCCCGTTTTGTGGAACTGTCGAATCTGAGAGAACTTGAAGTCGTGATGGAAAAACAGGTGGCGCGTTTGACGGAATATATGCCCCTGACCGATGATCAGTGGAATCTGTGTTCGGATGAGGATCGTCGTACGTGGCAGGAGCTTAAAACATGGTCGGACCGCATGGCTTCTCGCATGAAGTCGAAGGACGGCGTTTCTGCCGAAATCCTGCTCGAAGGTGTCTCGGCAGATTGGCCTGATGTGTCGGAACGTCCGAAGGTTGCGGAGGCGGTGGCTCCCTATGTGCCACCAGCCACACCGCCGGTAAAAACTTATACAGAAGTAGAGGCGCAAGTTGCGATTGAAAACGACTGGATCAAGCAGGTTGGCGGTAAACCGGATCTGAAAAGGGAGATTGCCCGCACGCGAGCAGTGGCAACGCGCTTCTGTAAACCCGCCGATGAACTGCACACGTTGGAGGTTGAAGCGACCAAGGCGCAACTTTCAGAGGAAAAGACAAAAGAAATCTATCTGGCAATACGCCGCATCCGCCGGGCGTTGATGCTCAGTAATCCTGTGGTGGATTTTTCGCAGTTGCTCATGGTGGATATGCCCTATCCTGCAGGAAAGGAGTGGCCGCATGAAACGAGACATCGTCTTGGCTACATGGCCGTTCCCGGTGGACAGCTGATTGTGGTGGACGGGTTGTCGCTGAATGGTAAGGTGCGTCGCCTGATGCCGCAGAATCCGCTGCACGGGAGTTTCTGGCGACCGGACCTCTCATACGACGGGCAGCGCGTGCTCTTCTGTTTTAAACCACACAATGAAAAAAGTTTTCATATCTATGAGATGAATATAGATGGCACCGGACTGCGTCAGCTGACCTCGGGCATATTTGATGATTACGATCCTGTTTATCTGCCCGATGGTAAACACTATGTTTTCAGCTCCTCCCGAGGCCACACCTATGTGCGCTGTATGCCGCCTACAAATGCATATATGCTGATGCGCGGAGCTCTGGATGGCGATGAGCTTTTCTTTATCTCAGCTAACAACGAACCGGACTATCTGCCGGCAGTGATGAACGACGGACGTGTTATCTATACCCGCTGGGAGTATACTGATAAGCCGCTGTGGCGGGCGCAGAGTTTGTGGACTGTTAATCCGGATGGCACACAGCCCAATGCTTTCTGGGGAAACCAGTCGGTCTGGCCAGATCTTCTCAAGGATGCACGGCCTATTCCCGGCAGTCGTCGCGTTATGTTCACGGGTAGTGCGCATCACAACTGGTTTGCCGGAAGTATCGGTATTGTTGATCCTGACAGGGGACTTAACTTTCCGAAGGGACTCACAAAAGTCACTGCTGAACTCAAGTGGCCGGAGTGCGGCAACGGTCCGTCAGACCCGATTGAGTCGCCGGACTATCTGGCTTATGGAGCATATGATGCCTACCAGACTCCATATCCACTCAGCGAGAGAGATTTTCTGGTCTCAGCAAGACGCGATAAAAAATTTGCGCTCTATCTGATGGATACAGATGGAAACCGCGAGCTGATTTATGAAGGGGTTAACCATATCTTCCATGCGATACCTGTTCGTCCTCGCAAAGTGCCCCCGATACGCTCTGAACATGTGAAATGGCCGACAATGGCGGAACGCCTGAATCCTGCCGACGGAACAATATACAGCGCTAATGTCTGGCATGGGGCACCACTCGAATTGAAGAAGAAGGCTAAATTCCTGAGGGTACTGCATATTGAACAGAAGACCTATACCTACTGGAACAAGCGTCCCGCCCTTTCTACCGGACCAGTGGTTTCCCTGCTGCAATCGGATGGCGTTAAACGGGTGCTGGGCACTGTGCCGATTTATCCCGACGGCTCAGTTAATTTTCGTGCCCCGTCTGGTGTTGCCCTGCATTTCCAGTTGCTGGATGAGAATCACCGCGCCCTGCAGACCATGCGCAGTTTCGCCAACGTGATGCCGGGTGAGAGTCGTGGATGCCTGGGATGTCATGAAGTGCATAGCCGCGCACCGCAACAGAATTATGGGTCATCTACGGCAATGAGCCGCAAGCCCGACACAATAACGCCGGTTCCCTGGGCTTTTGATGACGGTTTTACAGTTGCGCCTGATGGTTGCGACTCGATTGAAAAGGCCGTGGGGACGAATAAACATTCGCCCAAAGTTGACAGCATACATCGTTTCGGCACATCAATAAGCTATCTCAAGGATGTTCAGCCAGTTCTGGACAGGTATTGCGGCAAATGTCATCAAGGCGAAGGCAAGGGACGTAAAACTCTAGATCTGACCCTGCGCGGTTACGAGCCTTACAAAACTTTGATCGGCATTCCCGGTTGGGGTAAGTCTCGTGCCGATCCTGAACATCTGCCACCCGGATATGATCTGGCCGGGACGCTCAAGGTTGAGAACTACAGTACGACCGATCCGGCGGCCTATCGCACTCCAGAGCCCATGACCCGACTTTCTTATACGAGCAAACTGGTGGCTCTGGCAGCGAGTGGAAAACATCATAAGGTGAAGGTGGATTCATACAGTCTGTTGCGTTTGATTCTCTGGGTGGATACCATGTGTCCGTTCCGTTCAGATGATGCGATCCGGCAGGAGGATGATCCGCAGTTTCAGGGCTCTGATTGGCTGGCAATCAAGCCGCGCCTTAAAAGCGCACCGGTGTTGATTCGCCCAGGACCATTTAAGGCGCACGATAATGGAGATTGGTTGAAATGTGATTAGGAGAAAAATATGATAAATCTTGCAAAACTTGACAAGGCTGGAGTTGGTAAATTGTTTGACTACTCTGTCCTCCCGAAGCAGTCTACCGAGAGTGACATCCGCGAGGGTTGTCGGCAGGCTGTTAAATACAACTGTGCCGCCTTCTATTCCGCAACACCTTACTGGACACCGGTTATCCGCGAGGAACTGCAGGGAACGGATGTTCTGATTGCAACCGGCATTGACTTTCCTTTTGGAGCCTCTCCATCCGTTGTGAAAGCGTTCGAAACTGAACACGCAATCGCCGCCGGATGTAATAGTGTTGACCTTGTGATTAATATCGGCGCATTTAAAAGCGGCAACGTCTCGGTGGTTCGTCAGGAACTGAAAGATTTTGTCACTGCCTCAGGTGATGCCCTGACCAAGGTTATTCTTGAGGTATGCTATCTGACTGATGATGAAATTAAGCAGGCATGCCAGTTAGTTGCAGAAACCGGGGCCGATTATGCCAAGACTTCTACTGGACAGTTTGAAGGACCGAGTATGTCTCAGTTTTTATTAATGCGCGACACTCTCAAAGGCTCTGATGTCCGTTTAAAAGTGGCCGGCGTGAAGTTCCCACGTCCGCAGAATGCGTATGCATTTATTATGGCCGGAGCGGAGTTGATCGGAACACGTGCTGCTCCGGAAATTATTGATGCTCTGGACCAGATGCGGGATATCGGTTTGGTCCCGCAGTATGAAAAGCAGGGTTTTTAGTGGCTGTGAAATCAACTTCTTGTTTTATTTGCACGTTTTCATCTCTCACAGAGACACGGAGTTCACAGAGTAATATGATTTACAGTTTTGTTCTCTGTGGCCTCAGTGCCTCTGTGAGAAATATTATTGATGTAGCTACGACAATTCTAAGTCGATGAAATTTTGGTTGCGGCTTCGCCGCATTAGTAGATTGATGAGGTTTTTTGTGAGTGGATATTTAATGGGTATTGATATAGGAACAACTGGTGTAAATGCCATGCTGTTCGATACAAAGGGAAATGCTTTTGGCGGCGGATACCGCGAATATCCCTCTGTCTATCCTGCCGAACATCAGGTTGAACAGGATGCCGGTTTAATTCTTGAAAGTGCCTTTGAAGTGTGTCGTCTTGCTTTACAGGAGTCCGGCATTAATCCTGACGAGATTCTTGCCGTCAGCATGACCTCCCAACGTGCAACTTTTGGACTTTTAGATGCTGAGGACAATATCATCGGCGGCCATTTCTACAGCTGGCAGGATAACCGGGCAATCTCTGTATTATCCGAGATTGAAACAAAGATAGATCCTGAGAAACTCTATCAGACCACAGGTATGCCGCTGACCCCGACCTATTCTTTAGAGAAGTTGTATTGGATTAAGAAACATCAGACGGAACGATATGATAAGACCGAAAAAGTTGTTTTTCCTGCTGATTACGTCATGTATAAATTTGGAGCCGACGCACTTCAGACTGAGCTCACTTGTGCCTGCTGCAGCGGAATGATTAACGCCCATACGCTTGAATGGGCGGAGGATGTTCTGGATGCTCTGGATCTGGATATTTCAAAACTCTCAAATCTGGTTAAGCCCGGCAGTGTTGTCGGAAAGGTCAGCCAGACAGCCGCAGACCGGAGCGGTCTGGCAAAGGGCACCTTGCTTGTCACAGGTACCGGTGATCAGCAATCCGCCGCGATCGGGGGTGGTGTTATTGATCAGGGACGTGCCTCTTTAACTCATGGAACCGCGGGCCTTCTGGTTGTAGGAACACGGGAGCTGGAGCTCTCTAAGAGTCGCGGATTAATGGCCACGTTGTCAGGAAAGCTGGGACTCTATGAGCTTGAGGGTATCCAGCTGGGTGCCGCAAGTTGCTACCGCTGGCTTCGAAATACATTTTATAGCGATCAGGTCTGGGAAGATAACAAACCTTCCAAAGAGACAAGCCTTTATAAAAAGATGGATCAGCTTGCAATGAGCTCAAAGCCGGGCGCCAATGGAGTTATTTTTCTGCCGTTTTTATCCGGGGCGGGATATCCGCATTGGGACCCAATGGCTGGCGGTATGTTTGCCGGCTTGCGTTTTTCTCATACACCTGCCGATATGATGCGTGCGGTTATCGAAGGTGTGGCTCTTGAGAGTTTTGATATGTACGAGAAGATGAAAGAGGCCAATGTGGTGATATCATCGTTGGCTGTTACGGGAGGGGCAATGGTATCTCCTCTCTGGCGTCAGACTATTGCCGACATCTTTGAGATGGAGATTCATCCGCTTCAGGTTCCCAATGCGACGTTGGTTGGAGCGTCTATCTTTGCCGGAATCGGCGCAGGAGTTTTTAAAGACGTGGCTGACGGAGTTGCTGAAACAGTTCGTTTCGCAGAGCCTGTTCAGCCGATTGCTGAGAACAGCGGAGTTTACAGGGAGCGATATAAGAGTTACAAGCACTTATGTGCTGCAATAACTTAGCGCGGCGAAGCCGCAATCAAGTTAGTGCGCGAGTTCTAAAATGCGAGAGTGCGCGAGTTTGAGAGGTAGCGCCGTGGGCGCATCAACCTGTAGAGACCGCTCTGCGAGCGGTATGCCTCTCACAGAGAGGCTGCTACAGAAATGTCTGCGAGCTGCCCGACAGATAACTTTTTAGAAAGAACAATAAATTGTTCTTTCGGGCCGCATAAGCGGCTAAGAGAGCCGCCGCGACGAAGTTATAGATTGAGTTAAACCAGAAAGAAAAAGGAAATATCAATGTTAAACACAATCAGTTTTCCAGGAAAATACTGTCAGGGAAAAGGTCTGCTGCGTGAATCGGGCAAATGGATCTCGGTACATGGCAGGAAGCCGCTAGTGCTGTGGGAAAAATTTCTGAGTGAATCACTTGGCGAGATTATTAAGCAATCATTTGCAGAGCATGATGTTCAATTTAATGAAACAATTTTTAAAGGCGAAACAACTAAAGCAACGGCAAATGCCACAGCAGCAAAAGTGAGCGAACTTGGTTGTGATGTTGTTGTTGGCGTTGGTGGCGGCAAAACTATTGACACTGCCAAAGCGGTTGCCTCCTTTGCTGGAGTGGAGTTAGTTATCATCCCTACGATTGCATCGAATGATGCACCTACAAGCGCTTGTACTGTCTGGTATGATGATGAGGGTGAGTTTGAAGGTTTTGATATGTGGAAGCAGAACCCCAATCTGATTCTGGTTGACACCGAGGTGATTGCTAAAGCTCCTGTCCGTTTTCTTTCAGCTGGAATGGGTGATGCCCTGGCCACCTGGCCGGAAGCCAATGCCGCTTACCATAGCCGTGCGGTTTCTACTGCGGGAGGCACGCAGACACTGACAGCCTTGTCAATGGCTAAACTTTGTTTTGATACCATTATGGAGTATGGCATTGAGGCCTATGAGGCCGTTAAATGTGGAGTAGTGACACCCGCTGTCGAAAAGGTTGTTGAAGCCAATATTCTTCTCTCCGGAGTCGGTTGGGAGAGCGGTGGTCTTGCAACGGCGCATGCCATTGCCAATTCGCTTCCTGCTATTCATGAAACTCACGGTCTGATGCATGGCGAGAAGGTTGCCTTCGGGTTGATGACACAGTTATGCCTGGAGCAGGATATGTCGACAGCTGAGATATACAGCGTTGTCGATTTTCTGATTGCTGTTGATCTGCCGACAACCTTTGAGACAATGAAGATGCAGGATGTATCCAAAGAGCGACTCCTTGATTTTGCCCGGAGTGTTTCGGGTGAGGGTTCCTTTGCGCATAATCACCCCTTCGTGGTTACGGCTGAGAATATAGTTGATGCGATGTATGCCGCCGATTCGCTGGGACAACGTAGAATGGAACCACTGAGAGTGTAGTTGCTGTCAAAGAATTGGTTGCGGCTATGCCGCGCTACGTTCTTCGTGGTGAGGATTTTGGATTACGGGCTAAGCCCGCGTTAGTTTTAGCTGAATAATTACAAAGGATTGAAATGAAATCAGGATTAAATGAAATGCTCGTTCGGGCGAAAAAGGGCGAGTACGCGGTAGCCGCGTTTAACATATTGAACCATCTCACACTTTCAGCTGTTCTTAAAGCAGCAGAGCAGGAGAGGAGTCCGGTTATTATTCAGACCTCCGTGGCAACGGTCAAAGCGCTTGACCCCGCCGCTCTGGCGGCATTCGCACGGCCCATGGCTGATGCGGCGTCAGTTCCGGTGGTGCTGCATCTGGATCACTGCCAGGACGTGGCAATGTGCGGACTCTGCTGTGATCTTGGTTGGGACTCGGTTATGTTCGACAGCTCGCATCTTCCGTTTGAAGAGAACATCAAGGCAACGCAGGAGGTCAGGAGTTACGCTCAGACAAAGGGTGTTGATGTTGAGGGCGAAGTAGGAATTATCGCCGGAACCGAGGATGATATCTCCCATGAGGAGACATCGCTGGCTGGGTATGACGATACCATGCGATACATTAAGGAGACCGAGGTTGAGGCTATTGCTCCTGCAGTTGGAACAGCTCACGGATTGTATAGCGGAGTTCCTGAGATCCAGTTTGATCTGGTTGGACGATTGGCAGCTGATTCAGAGTGCCCCGTAGTCGTTCATGGTGGCACCGGACTTGAAGATGCGGTCTTTAGAAAGTTGATAGAACTGGGCGCCACCAAAATCAACATTTCAACGGCGCTGAAGCTGGCCTACGTTAATGCGATGCGTGAGTATATCGAGGAAAATACAGGCACGGTTAATCCCTTGAAGCTGGATGGCTTTGTTACCGAAAAGGTGATTGCTATGGTGGTTCCCTTTCTTAAATTATTTGGTTCCAGTGGACAGGCATAACAATGAGTGAATTTAAACCTCCAGAATATATTGTCGACCTGCATGCGCATACAACCCGCTCCGACGGCAATGATTCGCCGGCAGAGCTGCTGGAGAATGCGGCCGCTCTCGGTATGAAGGTGATTGCGATGACCGATCACGATGTGCTGCCACCGGAGTATATCGAAAAGAATGGATCTCAGATCAGCGTTGCGGACTATGCCGCCGGATTAGGGATTGGTGTGATGCGCGGCATTGAGGTGTCGTGTGATACCAATGTTGATGATGTGCATATCGTTGGGTTCGGTTGCGATTGGCAGGCCCCTGGTCTGCAGTGGCTGCCGGAGATGGCGGTTGCCAGTAAAAGACAGTCATACCGTTTATTAGTTGAGCGTTTGTGTGCGGCAGGAATGAAGCTTGATTGGAATGACCTGCTTGAAGGCGGTGCGCGCCAGGAGGATGCCATTCAGAAGAAGCATATTTTTGAGCTGATTGCGAATAAGGGATACGCCCCCAGCTGGCAGGCTGCCAAGATTATGGTGCGGGACAATCCTGAGTATGATGTGAAACGGGAGAAGCCGGATCCGGTTAAAACGATAGCGTCGCTGCATGCAGCCGGAGGCATTGCCATTCTTGCGCATCCGTACCTTATTGACGAGAGCGTTGTGTTGCAGGGCGCTGATGTTACGAGAGATGTCTATATTCGATTTCTGATTGAAGCGGGGCTGGATGGAATTGAGAGTCGTTACACCTACGACAAAACAAGCTACAAAGGCACTCAGACCCCGGATGCGATCCGTCAGGAAGTCGAAGAGCGTTATGGAAAATTCGTTGCGTTCATCTCGGGTGGTTCAGATTATCATGCGGATCACAAAAAGGGAGTTTTGAACTCCCGGCAGATCGGTGATGCCGGAGTTACTTTGGACTATTTTTGCCAGCATGACGTGTTGGCTGGTTTGTGTGAAGGAAAAAAGACAGTGTGTTAAAAACTAAAGCTGCTTTCAGCCGCAACCAAACTTAACCCTTGTGATATGCAAATCTTTTCTCATTCATTGATCAGTTGTGTAATATGCATCACTGCATTAGTCAACAACGCTTCGCGTTGCATAGAAGAGAGGGAAGAAGTGCGCGAGTGCGCGAGTGCGCGAGTTCTAAAGTGCGCGAGTTGAAGAAGTGCTTGAAGGACGTGCCTCTCACGCGATTGCGGGAGGGCGCGTAGAAAAGTGCGCAGGTTGTGAAAAGGAAGCCAGTCGCTATGCGGCTGGCTAAAACAGGTAGTTGAGTGTAGAAATAAGAGATGTTGGTTAAAAAAGGAGAAAAGTATGTGTAACCGAATAAATAAGAAATTATGTTATGGAATTGCAATCGCGCTGTGTTTATTTAACTTTTGCGCGTTGACTGCCGGAGAGGTTGTATTAACCCCTGTCAGTGTGGCTGCAAGCAGTCAATATTCGGAGTGGGGTGAGAAAGAGGCACTGATCGATGGCTCCGGTATGAGCGGTGAGGGAGGGACGGCAACGCATTCATGTGCCGCTGAAAAATTTCTGTACTGGCATTCGGCTTCCAGTGCAGTCATTTCAAATCAGTGGGTTCAGTTCGATCTTGGCCGGAGGTATAATCTGGCAAACGCTTTGATCTGGCAGTTATGTCAGCCAGGTTTAACAGAGCGCGGCGTCAAGAAATTTACAATTAAAGTAGCAGGAGAGAATGGTATCTTCTCCACTGTTTCGACAAACAATGCATTGTACGAGGCATCGGGTACGGCACCGGAGCCGGCTCAGATTATTGCGATGGCAGCGCAGGGTGTCCGGTATGTGCGACTGGAAGTAGATTCAAATTACGGCGCTCCCTACGTTGGTCTGAGTGAGGTTCGATTCGAAATGGCGGCACCGCCTTTACTGGATGGCATATATACTCTTACGCCGCAGAATGTGATAGCCAGCACCTATTATTCGGATGGAAGCAGTTATGGTCCACAGTTTACGATTGACGACTCCGGCATGACCGGCTCTGACCGTTTCGCTACCCATTCAAATCAGAATACCCCGAAGCTTTTCTGGCATTCAAATGGAACAGCGGTTCCGGATCAGTGGCTCGAGTTTGACCTCGGCGCTGCCTACCATGTGACCAATGCGGTGATCTGGCAGATCGGACAGTCAAATAAGACCAGCCGCGGCATCCAGGAATTCGACATCCAGGTGGCGGGGACCAATCATCTGTTCTCTACCTATTCAGCAGGCAATATCCTGGATCGCGCATCGAGTTTAGCGCAGGAGTATGCTCAGGTTTTTTCATTGGTTACGCAGGATGTGCGTTATGTCCGGTTTGAGATCGATTCCAATTATGGCGATACCTACGTCGGTCTGAGTGAGGTTCGTTTCGAAGTTATCCAGCCTCCCTCCCGTGATCTGACCTGGAACGGAAGTGCCGGCAATGCGGAGTGGAACACACTGGCGCAGAACTGGCTGACGAACAGTGCTGCCACAGCCTTCGGTATGCGTGATAGCGTGCTCTTTGATGACTCTGCGGAGGCGACAACGGCAACCATCTCGGGCAATCTTGCGGTAGGCGATCTGGTTGTTGATAACACCGGAACCAACCGGATCGACTTGGGAACGACCTTCGGTAAGCGGATTAATGAGGCAGCGTCGTTTATCAAGCGTGGGGCTGGAACGCTTGAGATGGGTGGTGGATCGGAGAATGTTGCCGGATCCTATCATTCGTTCACCTGTGATGTGCAGATTCTGGAGGGAACAGTTAAGCTTATTTCAGATAGTAAGAATGGGGCTGACCCCGTAGAGGGATTGCTGGGTAATCCATCCGTTGACCGGAAAATCGTTGTCACAAACGGGGCGACACTCCTGTTTGGGGCTAACAACGCCATCGGCACTACCTTGTCCTCTCCCAAGGTTAAACTCAATGTGGTTGATGGGGGCATTCTGGAAAATGCCGCATACAAAGTCAATACGTTGGGATCGGCTTTGTTTGATAATGCGGTGATCGCTCCGTTGACAGGGAATTATGATGACTGGGGGGCAATGGTTTTAAACGGAGATCTGGAATTCAAAGGATCAACTCCTTACACCATTACCAGCCTAGCCGGTGCATATCTCATTATCGGTTTTACAGGAATGCCATCCATCATGGTTGATGATATCTCAGGAGATGACTCTGCGGATTTAACTTTCAATATTGCTGTGAAAGATACGCACGGGGTGCCTTCCAAATTTAACAAGACCGGAGCGGGAACTTTGCGACTGAATACTAATCTCAGTTCATTCACCGGGAATGTAGCTGTCGTAGAGGGTGTGCTGGAAACAGGTGCTGGTAATGGCATGACCAACCAGTATAACAATGTACTGGGGAATTGTAAGGTTCCACGTACCCTGTCGGTTGCGAGCGGTGCTAAATTAAAGATTACGGGAAGTAATACTCTGGTGCCAGGTTATGAAACTGCGCTTCTCGGAATAGAGCTTAACGGCGGCACACTGGAGCTTGTGGACAACAACAGCAATGTGTTCGGTCCTCTCGTGTTTGATGATGCGACGGTCAGTTATAACAGAGGTTATGATAATAACTGGGCGATGATGATCTTCAGCGGCAAGGTGACATTTAAAGGCACGCAGCCGTATGTGTTCAATCCGGCAGGGGCAAATGCCAACCTAGCCTCTGGAAGAAATGAAGAGATCGAAATTGAGGCCTTTGATATCACTGCATCATCGGATGTAGATGTCTCCCTGAATCTGCCATTTATTAACTTCAACGGTGGGGGTGGTTTGCCCTCACGTTTCTGCAAGACAGGAGCCGGTACGCTCTCTCTCGGTGCTGTCAATGTCAGCACCGGCGCTCTGCGCGTAACAGAGGGTGTTCTGCGTATTGATGGCAGCTGGAGTGCTGTCAACTCTTCGGTTACCGCCGAGAGCGGCGGCTATCTGGGTGGCACAGGCGCAGTTGCGCATGCAGTCTTTGACGGTGGTGGCTTTGAGTGTGCAGCCGGACAGGCCGGCTTGATGAGTGCCAATACGGTTGTTATAGGTGAAACCGGAATTATTCATATACTCAATCCTCTGGGGCTGCCTGCTGATGAAATCGATGTCCCGTTTATGAGTGCCGCATCATTTGAAGGCAGTATAAATCTTGCGGATTGGAGTGTGGAAGTAGAAGGGGTTGCCTCTTCGCTGCATTTGAAGGTGAGAGAGAAAAACGGCACTCTTGTTGCTGGATGGGCTCCTTTGGGATCCGTTATTATGCTGCAGTAGAAAAGGGAACAGTCCTGTGTGGTTGTCTTATCCTTTTATAAAAGGTATAATTATCAGTTAAGAATCAGGGAGAATTCAGATGATGAAAATTAAGATTTTATGTTTAATGCCGATTGCCTGTCTGGCGGCTGCCGTTCAGGTGCCGGGGGAGTGGTCGATGCTGTCTGATGCTGTAGTGCCGAAGGTTGAGCATCCAGCGATTCCTCGTGTTTTTTCAGGACAGCGGTCCACTCTGATAAACTCAAAGGTCCGTGCGCAGGACGGTGTGAAAACAGCTGAGTTGAAAAGTATGCCGGGGGTGCGTATTGAAGAGGGGCCAGTCTCTCTTGTATATAGTGCATCCGAAGAGGTGAATGAATTTGCCCGGATGGGTCGTCCTCCTGCAAGTGATTCTGTGTGGTATGAATCAACATTCTGGACCGGTGGTGAGAGCTGGGCGCGAGTCGGAAAAACATGGATGCATCCGGGTAATAAATCCGATACAGCCCGTGTCTTCGTTGCCCCTAAGGCAGGTCGCGTATCTGTTTCGGGTGTTGTCAGGAAACTGCATCTTGAGGGCGATGGAGTGAAGGTCTCAGTGCGCCACAACAACAAGGTAGTCTGGTCTGCGGACCTGGCGGGCAAGGATGGAGTTGGCAAAGAGGTCGTCTGTGATGTTGAGGTTAAGAAGGGCGATACACTGCGTTTTATTGTGAATCGTGGTGGTTCCTATTCCTGTGATACCACGGAATGGGATCCGATTGTGACTTACGCAGGGGGTCCTGCTTTTCAGGCCTCAGAGGGGTTTTCGGATAAGCAGGAGGCTAACGGCTGGCGCTATGAATGCACCGGTGGCACGGTTGCAGCAGCAACTGTTCCCGTAGTTTATGGCGTGGGCAAAGATTTTCGAATTTTCAAAGGCTCTCTTGATTCAACAGCGCAGCTGCCGGTTGTCATTGTGTCGGATGGTAATAGCGAGGATGGATTTGGCGGCTATGTGATTGTCCGCGATACAGATGAAGCCTGGACCCTGACGCAGGGCGTGGAGGGTCTCACGATGACTGGTCCGGGGGCGGTTGCAGTTGTGCGTTATGACGGCACCTGGGTTGAAGGTTTGAAGGTGCTGGCAGAAATCTCGCAAGCAAAGGCGCAGGGGGGCATCGGGTTTGAAAAACTGGGTGCCTCTGTTCGTACTGCCTATGACAAGGTGGTGGCAGGTGTCCCAAATGCGCCGGAGTTGGATCTCTTTCTGCTGGCGGTTTCGGAGTGGGTGCAGGACGATAAACTTTTTGGTGGAGGAGATGCCGCCCGTGTAACCGCCTGCACGGAAGATCAGATTAAACGGACCAGTCAGATTACTGGAAAGGCTCCGGCTGTGGCCGGTTCAGGATGGGAAGGATATCTGCGGGCACGGCTGATGAAACGCAGTGCGCTGCTTTCTGATCCTAAACTGGGCTATGGTGAGCTGTTGTTCTGCAAACGACGTAACCCCTCCTGGAACCATGAGGTGGCCCAGTATTTTGGTTGGAGGCAGAGACCCGGCGGAAGTCTGTTTGTGTTGGAGCATCCGGGTGTTTCGATGGCCTATCGTGATATCCTCAACGGACAGATGCCGCCGGGAAATATTCTGGAGCCGCGGCTTTCGTATGATGGTAAAAAAATTCTCTTCTCTTTTGTTGCAACGGAGGGCGCGCTTGATCCGCGTAATCTGCCGCGCAACGAGACCGACACCAATCATCACTATTATCACATTTATGAGATTGGTGTTGATGGAACCGGCCTGCGTCAGATCACAAAGGATATCTACGATGACCTGATGCCGGAGTGGCTGCCGGATGGCGGGATTGCTTTTGTCTCCACCCGTCGCCGTGCATCATCGCGCTGTTTCTGGTGGGGTTACAGTGACCGCTGGCACTCCTATACCATGTACAGGATGCAACCCGATGGCTCCAATATTCAGCAGATCTCATGGAACGATGTAAATGAGTGGTTTCCGGCGGTTTCCAACAGCGGTCATCTGCTCTTTGCCCGCTGGGATTACATTGACCGCGATGCGGTGACTCACCAGAACCTCTGGTCCATGCGTCCGGATGGCACCAATCCAATGGCTGTGTGGGGCAACGAGCTTCCTAAACCGCATTGCACCTTCCAGGCCAAGCCCATACCGGGTAGCAGTAAAATTGTCTGCGTGGCCTCGGCGCATCACGCCATCACCGGAGGTCCGGTGATGCTGATTGATCCGTCGATTCACAACAACAGCCAGGAAGCCGTGACGCGTCTGACACCGGGTCACTACCCTGAATGCGAGCGGGGGCCGAATGGAGAGTGGTACAATGCACCGTGGCCGCTCTCGGAAAATCTCTTTCTGGTGGCCTACAGCCGCGAGGGGTTGATGTATGAACCCACTCGCCATAATCCCGATTATGCGATGGGCCTTTATGTGATGGATGATCAGGGCAACCGCGAACTGATCTATCGTGACGGACGCATTGGATCAACCAACCCCACTCCTCTGGCAGCGCGTAAGATGCCGCCGGTTCTTCCTTCGTTATTCAATAAAGAGCTGGCTGATAAGGGCATGGGCGAGATGTTTCTCTCCGATGTTTATGAAGGGTTACCCAAGGCGGAACGGGGAATAATTAAAGAGATCCGTGTAGTGCAGGTGCTTCCCAAAACAACCCGTGACGCAAATAACCCCCGCATTGGTGCGGCCGGGGAAGAAAACACGCGGGCAATTCTCGGGGTGGCCCCCGTGGAGGCGGATGGGTCTGCCCGTTTCCTTGTGCCGGCCCGTAAGGCAATTCTGCTTCAGGTCCTGGATAAGGATGGATTTGCCTACCGGACGATGCGCTCCAGTACCTCCTTAATGCCGGGTGAACGCGTTTCCTGTATTGGCTGCCACGAGAACAAAATGGCTGCCTCGGCTGCGGGTCAGAGGCTGGTAACTGCCATGAAACGTCCGGCGGCGGCATTGACACCCACTCCTGAGTCGGGACGTCCCTATGGATTTGTGGAGAATGTGCAGCCGATCTTTGATGCCAAATGTATCAAGTGTCACAACGACAAAGAGGCCAAAGGCGGGATGAATCTCTCGCGTACGATTACCGGGGCGAATGGCTACACCGCCTCTTATCAGAGTCTGTGTTATACCAAAGATAGCAGTGGCAAAACCGTACGCCGGATCTCAAAGAAGAACAAGCGGCCGCTGGTCACCTATTTTGCTCAGCGTAATCAGATTCAGGTCACTCCCGAAGGCGGAGAGGATGGAGCAATCGGCAGCGGACTGATCCAGATGCTTCAGACAGGACACAGCAAGGTGGAGCTGACTGCCGCCGAGCTGCGCCGTATCGGAACATGGATCGACATGAATGCGGTCTTCTATGGTGTCTACGAGCCCCAGGAACAGCTGACCATGCAGAGAGAAGGCAAGCCTGTGCCCATGCCTGAGATTGAGTAGCAAAGGGCGCATCTCACCTCCGTTGAGTATTTTCTTGCGTAGTATTCTTTGTTAAATCGCCAAATAAGACGAATAAAATCATATTTTACAATTAAATCGCCAAATATGGCGATTTAGTATTTTTTATTCTTTTGTGGTGTCGCATATTGTGATATAAATTTACCTGAAATGGAGAGGTGTCGTGAAAATTGACAAATTATTGTTGGATGAATCTATATTAGCTGAGTTAGGGTTTCGGTTGGCACAGAGGCGGTTGGAACTTGAGTTTTCGCAAGCCGAAATTGCCAAGCAGTCTGGGGTTTCCAAGCGTGCTGTAGAACGTATGGAAGCTGGAACATCAACGCAGTTGACTAACATGATCCGGATTTTACGCGTATTGGATTTGATGGACAGATTGGAAACGCTTGTGCCAGAGGTTGGACCGCGCCCAATGGACTTGCTTAAATTGAAAGGAAAGGCGCGTAAACGGGCATCCCGTAATAAGGTAAGGAGCAAAGAGCCTTGGCAGTGGGGGGATGAATCATGAGTTCACTGGCAGAGGTAAAGTTGTGGGGGCGTACCATCGGTGCTGTGACGGTGGATGAGGGGGAGGTAACGGCGAGATTTGAGTATAACCCGGCTTTTGCTGGAAGCGGAATTGAGGTCGCTCCATTGATGACGCCTCTTTCGACACAGATTTATTCGTTTGCAGCACTTAAGAGTGAGACTTTTCATGGGTTGCCTGGTCTGTTGGCGGATTCGTTACCAGACCGTTTCGGTAATGCACTGATCGATGCATGGTTGGCTCGGCAGGGACGGTCAGCGGAGTCTTTCAATGCCGTTGAACGTCTTTGTTATATCGGTTCGCGCGGCATGGGGGCATTGGAGTTTGCACCGGTAATTGGTCCGGTAGCGCGTCAGAGTTCGCCTGTTGAAGTCGATAAACTGGTTAAACTGGCATCAGATGTGTTGACGCATCGTGGTAACCTGCAGGTATATGTCCATGATGAAAATAGAGCAGAGGCGTTGAAAGATATTATCCGGGTGGGCACCTCGGCCGGAGGGGCTCGGGCAAAAGCGGTCATTGCCTGGAATCCTGAGACTAATGAGGTACGTTCGGGACAGGTAAAAGCGGGACCTGGATTTGAGTGTTGGCTGATGAAGTTTGACGGTGTCAGTGGTAATAAGGATAAGGAGCTTGAGGACCCGAAGGGGTACGGGGCCATTGAGTATGCCTATCACCGCATGGCGATTGATGCGGGGATTACGATGAGCCAGTGCCGTCTGTTTGAAGAGAACGGGCGGCGGCATTTCATGACAAAGCGCTTTGATCGTCTGGACGGAGGAGAAAAACTCCATATGCTGTCGTTAGGAGGTCTGGCGCATTTTGACTTCAACCAGGCAGGTGCATATGGTTATGAGCAGGCGATACAGGTGATCCGTCGATTGGAAGCGTCGATGGAGACGATTGAAGAGTTGTACCGTCGGATGGTGTTTAATATCATCGGACGTAACCAGGATGATCATGTTAAAAATATAGCGTTCCTGATGGATAAGTCCGGACAGTGGTCTCTAGCTCCTGCATTTGATGTGACTTACAGCTATCAACCGACTGGTGAGTGGACATCAGCTCATCAGATGACATTGAATGGCAAGCGGGATGGTTTTTTGCTGGGTGATTTCGAGGCATGCGCTCGAATGGCTTCAATGAAGCGCGGACGAGCCGAAAGCATTGTAAAAGAGGTGCAGGAGGTTATCAATCGCTGGATGGATTATGCGGATGACGTTCGGGTTCTTCCCGAACATCGTGACCTGATTCAGAAAAATCTGCGATTGGAGAAGTTTGAGTGAAGACTGCAGAAACAGCTTCCAGCTTGCTCTCTGTACCATAAGCCAATCCAGTCTTCGCCCTCTGGGCTACGCCCTGACACGGCTGGAAGCTTGGGTGACCTTGAAATTGCACGTCGTTGTAGAATTATAACAAATTTCATAGTTCAACGGAACTGATATGCGCTCCTCCACGAACATCAGAAATCTTGATTCTTGACTTTTCCCGCGCTCCCTACTAAAGTTGACATTTAACATTAGTGATATGGTGATTTATTCTGCATCCCATCGGAGTGATCTTGTAAAAATAGATTTATTGAGTTGGTGTTGAAACATAAGGAAAAATATGAAAAATATGAAGCGTGATCTTTTATTAATAGTGAGTTTGATTTTTGCCAGCCTGGGTATGGCCGCAGAGACAAATGTGATCTCTTTCGCCTATACCACAAGTATTGCGGCGGATGCCTCAACTCCGGATACATGGACTAGAAAACTGAATGACGGCTATTGGACTAACGGTGTCTCTGATGCCGTGAAGTATGTAGATGATGTTGTTGTTACCGCTGATCTGGGAAGGCGTATGCAGTTGAGCCAGGTGGCACTTTATACTTATAGCGAGACAGGGGCAGAAACTCTGTCAACCGGATCAGCAACGCTTGAATGCAGCCCGGATAGTATGACATGGATGAATTTAGGGGCTATGGCATCAAGTGGTGATGGAGCTTTTGTTGGTAGTAATTTCTGGGCAAATGCTCGTTATCTGCGGGTGAATAGCACTAAGGCATCAGATGCTGACGGACAGCTCATCGCTGAGATCGTTGTCTCTAGCTCTGCCGCTAACTCGCGTGCCTTGCTGCCGCTTTCCTATACTGCTTCGCCCCCAGCTCATCCTACCATCCACTCGGATACCTATTTTACAGGGCTGAAGAATGGTCTGTGGTCAAGTGCTCGTGATGAAAGTGTGCAGTACGGCGTAAGTTCCACGAGTGATATAGACCCGGAAGACCCCGCGCTCTGCATAGCAAGCAATGTGTTGATCACCGTAGCCCTGGATGGAACCAATACATTGCGCAGTGCTCATCTCTACGCTTACAATTTGGGGGGGAATACTTGGGGTACGGAGCGGGTTGTGCTAAGTAACAGTCTGGACGGCGTCAACTGGACCTGCCTGGGAGAGCAGACTCTGTATGCATCACTAGTGGATAATTTTAACGTCAACGGAGAATCCTGTCGGTTTGACTTTATCCTGCCCAATGTTCAATCCCGCTATCTGGCCTTTGCCTGCAATAAAAAAACCGGTACAACTATAATACGGCAGTTGTTGGGCGAGATTCAGGTGCAGACGAGCACATTTGAAAGCCAGCTGGGGGATTCTATATATTACACTTATGAATTTAACAAAGATACTTCTGTATCTCATGATAAAGAGGAATGTCCTCGGCTTACCGACCAAGCATGGACCCATGTTACCGGTAACGCTATTCGATTTTACGATGATGTTGAAATCACGGCGGATCTGGGTATGCCGATGTATGTTGTGGGAACGGATTTGATCTGCTGGTCGAATGAATTTTCCGCTGGCGGAACCTACTATGGAACGGGACGTATTGTTGTCAACGGCAGTCTGGATAAAACCAACTGGACGGAGTTGGCGGAGATTACGGATCATGCAGACACGGCTACACCCTACGAGTATGCCGTTACCTTCACCAATCTGCCTTATGTGCGCTACCTGCGCTTTGACACCTATCGTTGTGACGGAAGTGCAACAGGTCAGGACTTTACCGCGCAGATCATGGGTGAGCTCTTTATCTATCCTCTGCTGGGAACGATTATCGGAGAGGCTCCGGTGGAAGCTGCAAATACAATATCCTTTGCAGATTTCGAGAGTGATCCACTTCTGCCATCGGGAATAGTCAGAGGTGGCACAACCAACGGCTGGACATTCTCTGACACGGACACTTATCACTACAGTGGATTCCAGCGAAATAACAGCGCGGTCTCAACTAACAGACCGGGCAACACCGATGAACGGTACTATGCCCCGCAAGGTGTTCAGACCGCAGTACTGATGGGTAATGGCACCATGGAAACGCAGATCAGCGTACCAGAGGATGGTGATTACAAATTACAGTTCCTTATAAACGCCGCCAACTTCGTCACCTTTGAACGCGGCGGTCATGATTTCCGCATTATGCTGGATGGAGTCGAAGTTGGTGTTGTTCAGGCCCTACAGCTCATATTCGTTGAAAAAGAGGTTCTGCTGCGTAATGTAACAGCTGGAATGCACACACTGAGGTTTGAGGGTATCAGATCCATCAACTTAAACAGCGGATCTCTGATCGATGACCTGCAGCTTCTACGTTATGAACTGCCGGCTGATCAGGTGACAACCCAGGGAGCTGATTTTACGCTGGTCGCTGACTCAGCTATACCGCTGACACTGTCATACGAAGGTTCAATCCAGGTTGGAGATCTATGGGTAGACGGAGTTCATCTTCCGAAAGGCAAGTACTCCGCTGATATAAACACATCAGTCTTTGATGGACCCGGTTACATCGGATTCAACCGCGGGACTATCATTCTGATTAAATAATGGCGTTATGAAAAACTGAGAGAAAGGTTAAAAAATGAAACGAATTCTCGTCTTTGCAGGATTGACTGCTGTTCTATGTGGTTGCTCATCGAATTCATCACTATTAAACAAGAATGAAGTGAAGCCATGCGCCATGACCCCTCTACTATTGCATGTGCCTTATGCTTCTTTGGATGCAGATGCTCAGCAAGCCCGGATTGTTGAGGAAATGCGTGCGCTTGGTTTGGCTTTGAAGGCATATAAGTCGGATCATAAGGGGCAACTGCCGCCTTCGTTAACAACGCTTGTTACAGAGGAGTATATTCCTGTATCCGCTTTGATATCCTGTGCTGATCCTTCCTGTGGGAAAGAGGGAGGAGTGCCGGATAAATACGCGGAGTGGGGCCAGGCCATGGAAACCGATGAAGCGGGCTCCAGCTACCTTTATGAGTTTAGTGGGGTGGAATGTAAGTGGGAGTGGCAATCTTATCTGGGTGGTAACCCCAGCGCCGCGGATATGGATACAAATAAAGATGGTTTGATTACCTGGGCAGAGGTTAAAAGCTGGCATATGGCTCATGGCGATTCAACTCAACAACCGAAAAGTGGCCCTTATCCTGCTAATTGTTTTCCTGTCGTACGCTGTTACTGGTACCAATACCCCGATGCCTATACCCCGGAGGCCACAGCTCGCGTTGTTTTGAGTCTGGCTGCTGATCTTGAAACTGTTTTTATTTCTCAAGCCTGGTGGGAAAAAGACCCGGGTAAATAGCATATAGCCACAAGAGTGGGTAGCGCAGCATAACCGCAACCTTTTTTTGTTAACATGGTCAGACATGATGTACAGGATGGTGGTAAGAGAGTGAAGATAATTATCCTGTGTATCCTGTACATCGATGTTAATGATGAGTAACGCTTCGGTTTTTTTACCACAGAGGGCCTGGAGAGTGCAGAGGCTACGGCGCGACATGTCGCGCGGTCAATAAATAGAAAAGAAAGTCGGTTGGATTATTCGAACTACTCTGAAAAATCAATCACGCTCAAGGTGTGAACTTTATCGGCTTTCGTGTTTACCATAAAAGGTGAAGGTGCATCGATGTTTACAATGACAGCCAGGTCTTTATTCAACATAAGAATTTCGCAGGGCTGATCTAAAAGTCCTGTAGCACCATTATTGTCACTGTTTGCCCAGATCAGTTTCATGTCCTTTTTGTCTATCTCCCAAGCGTAGATGGCATTCTGCTCAGAGGCTGTCAGTAAGATCCGGTTGCGGGATGAATCGTAGCAGATTCCATCACAGCAGGTGACAACTTCGCTGAGCAGTTTCGGCTTTGCATAACGACCATCTTTCAGTGGTTTTAAAACCCAGAATCGACCATCACCGAAACTGCCGGTGTAGAGATTTCCATCTTTATCAAAGTCCATGCCGTCGCAACCAGCTGTGTAGATGTGAAGTGAGGGATCGGTGGGTTTGATTTCAGGTTTGCCGTTGGCTGTGCCGCGATCACGCAGTACGGTCTCAATGATGCCGATGCAATAAGGATCACAGGAGACCGAATCTTTTTCCAACAGCTGGGCGGGCTTGTCAGCATTGAGGACATTAGAGGGGATGCGGTAGATGCCGCTCTGATAGGTCGCTGGATCATTAAAGAATGATTCCGTGAAGTACAGCGCTCCATCATGCCAGCGCAGGGCATTCGGCAGTTTGATGTGTTCAACTACGGGTTCAATGCGCTGAGGTTCACCATCCTTGATGACAATCCGCATGATGCGTGATTGGTAATCGGGATCTGCGAAATATTGTGTGTCGGTGTAGTAGAGGTTGCCCTCAGGGTCGAATGCCAGTCCCATCGGATAGGCTGCGTTGGTCTTGGGGTGTCGTCGGCACGGGGAGAATACCGACCATTTACCCGTAGATTTCTGCATGCGCCAGATATGGCCGCCGTATGATCCGTCAACTCCGTTGACTGCGGAGAGATAGATGTTTCCCGTCGCATCCTTTGCCAGCCCATCAGGGGTGTTGAGTACATCACCGAATTGTTTAAAAAGTTTTGGACGGCTGCCTGGGTCGCCTTTTGTCCAAGGTGTTTCTGCAGCAGTGCAGGAGACTGCAACGGTGATGGTTAAAATTGATAAAATCTTGTTCATAATAATTTACTTTTCTACTTTTCTTTAGGTTTCTGTTTGTCAAAATTCATCTGACATCTGACATCTGACATCTGACATCTGACATCTGACATCTGATCTACTCCGCCGGTCCTGCGATCACTTCTCCGGCAAGTTGTTTTTTCTGTTCTACTCTGTCAAACGTTCCGTAAAATGCCCCGTTGGCATCCATCCATGTGTTGAGGCTCTCCCATTCCGCCGCGGACAGCTCAACTTTGTTGTGCCCTTTTTCCAGCATTTTAGCCAACGGACTGGCAATTGCTCCGAAGCGCAACGGTTCCGTCAGCGGTTCGTAGTTTTGGTTGGGCCGATTCCATGCTGAGAAAGAGACAAGCTTGATCAGGGAATTGAATGATTTTGAGAAGGCTCCTTCAGGAGCGCCTGTCAGGACAGGCCGCTTAGGCTCTTTGCCATCGTGGCAGCGCAGGCAGTGACGATCCAGTATTGGTTGTACTAAGCGTGGGTAGCTGAATGGTTTTGAGCCATCCGGTCCCTGTTTGATAATAGATGGAGGACGTATAATTGCCTGCGCCTGCGCCCGTGGCGGGTCTTTCTGCATGCGGTGTTCATGACAGCCGATGCATGTTTCATTCTCGCCGGGCTGCAGGTAGACAAGACTTCGCATGGTCTGCACGGCACGCCCCTGTGCGTCCAGAGCTTGAAACATTATCGGGGTGCGCGCCGGCGCTTCAAAATAGGCCGAGCCGTCCTTTTCAACGGGAACTGTTCCAAGCACCTGCCGTCCTGGCGCACCGAGTCCGGCGGCAATTTTAGGGGAGTCGATATTTGGTGTGGTTTTAAGCAGGACCTGAGTGATACGCAGATGGGTAATCGGGGTATCTTTCGGTAGTGCTGGCCAGCTTTCCATCACGTTGCTGAGGAAGAAGGTGCCGGTGTTTTTCTCGCGTCGTACTTCGTCATAAGCTGACGCTAATTCGGGAGGTGGTGTGCGTTTTGCCAGCGGACGTGCCCACAGGCTGGCGATGTTGGGGTCACGGTAAAGCAGCTCTTTGTTGCCGAAGGCATCGGCAAAATAGATGCCGAACATGTTGGGGAGATTGGGGCCTGCTTCGCCGACCAACCGGTCGAAGCTGTAGGAGACAATAAATTTATCTTCAGAGAGCGGCCACGGCGATTTGTAGCAGTGTCCCGGCCAGCGTCGTTCTCCTACAGTAGAGTTTTTCTCCATCCAGCTCTCTTTCAAGGGGCTGTTCCAGTAGCCGCCGGGTAGAGTGTCGAAATCGTACGGTGCGCCCGGATTAGGTCCGCGTGCCAGAGGCGACTCGGCTTCAGGAAAACGTACTTCCGGTGTCAGACGAGTCAGCGGCTCTTTGCCATCCACGCCTTTGGTTGTGTCAACCAGTACGATGGATCCCGCGCTCATGCCGTGATGGGGGGCAGCTGTGGCCATAACGCGTGTTGACCCTGGGATGGAACGGGCTTCCCATATACCGGTGGGAGCCCAGCTGTTGTTTCCGTAGTAGATGCGTACATTGCCACCATCAGGGCGGGTTGACCAAAGGTGTTGGTAATGAACCGCATTACGGTCCACATAGTCCCAGCGGGTGTAGATGATGCGTCCGTCATTCAGCAGACAGGGGTCCCACTCGTGTGTCTCGTGGAATGAGATGCTGCGTGGGTTCTCGCCGTTGGCGCTCATCCTTGCAAGTGTGTAGACGAAACATGGTCCTCGGCCGCACCGGTGATACCCGCCGCGCATTGTTGAACTGAAGAGGATATCACCCCCCGGCAGACAAACCGGGAAAAAGTTGTCGGTATCGCCCTGGGTCAGAGTCCTCACTGTGCCGCTGGCCAGCGTGAGTTCATGGATATGGTAACGAAGTCCCTTTGTCTGGTCGTTGAAACCCCAGGATTTCGGGGCATTTTTTACCGGGCAATAGGCGAAGAGCACCCGTTCTGCGTCAAATGAGAGTTCTGGGGTCATAAAATTTCCTGCCGGAAGCGAGTCCGGCGTGATGTCCCGCGTGCGCATGGAAATGCCCGGTTGCTCCAGAATGAACAGGCCACCTCCGGGCTGCGAGCAGTACCCATACATCTGCGTGAGCTGGTGACTCATCACCGACGGTACATGCTTGGCGAAGAGCAGAGGACTTTTTGTGAGCTGTGGATTGGCAAGTATTAATTTTCTTCGCAGTCGGTGGGCCGCAAGCCAATAGGCCTCAACCACCTGCTCGTCATCAGTTGCCGCAGGATGCTGTTTGCGTAAAGCATCTATGGCAGCCTTGTCCATTTTGGCAGCGATCATCTGTTTCAACAGTTTTTCGGTGGCCTGTGCATAAGTTCGTGGTTCGCGAGGGGTGCCGATGCCATCTTGCATCCGCCAGTCCCATTCGATCAACGCGTCGGCAATAGAGGGAAGCAGGTCTGGTGAGCACTTTACCGGATCGCGTGTGTGAGGGTGACGTTGCGGAATAAAGGTCAGGCGGTTTTTGTTACAGGTGAAATCCTTGATCGTTAGAGTGCCCTCTTTTGAATCGCTTTTAATTATGATTTCGCCGGGGGCAGACTTTGCAGAGGATGATGAGCCGGAAATGACTTTGCTATGAAAGTTAATAGCAGGGAGGGGGGTGTCTTCGTTATTGAGCTGAATGCGTATTGTGCTCTTAGTTTTTAAAGACGCAGTAAGCTGCCAGCTTTCCGGTATAGATTCGTGGCCGGTCAGCAGCAGCTGGTTTTCTCCTTTTGCATCGGTGTAGAACCAGACTCCAGCAGTGGTTGCATGTGCCGGGTGCAGAGCCTTGTCATTAATGGATACAGAGAGAGAGGCGGGGATGATCTGAGGTGCGTTGATAACAAATTGAAATGCTTTCAGTGACACCTCGTAATTTGTTTCATGGCCTCTGTTAGGATCATAGTCGATAAAGACAGATGGATTGAACTTCTGAACGGCTTTCCCAAGTTTTATAACGCTCTCGGGTGGAACTGATGTGTCCTTGCCTCCTGCGGTTATTGCCAAGGGCATGGTGAACTTTTCAGGAAAGTTGATGGCGCTGCGTTTTCGGTACTCATCAGGAATTTCCTTTTTTGTACCACCGAATGATGCGGCAATGTGTGACTGTAATTTTTTATAAGGTAAGTGATCGGCAAGTCCATTGAGTGCAACTACGCCGTCGATCAATTCCGGGTGCAGCGCGGTGAAGGTCAGGGCGCTGGATGCACCCATTGAGCCGCCGGAGAGAATCACCTTGTTAATTGCGTACTGTTTTTTGAGGTCCCCGATCAGCTGTATCATGTCCGCTTCGGCGGCCGCCGCCATCCATGAGGTTTTTGCTCGGTAGTCCGGAGATACATATATCATTTGATTCATTGCCGCAACATCGCGCGAGGCGGTAGTTTCGCCGCGGTCAAGGTTGACAAACTGCCAGCGGTCGGAACCATGGCCGTGCAGACAGATGAGAAGACCGTGCGGCTGTGCGGGATCAAATTTATCCGGCAGAATGACCACATAACGCTGCTGACTGCCATCCAGTGCGGCAGTGAAGGCGACGTCATTAGTCAGGGTGGCGGTTGCGGTTAAGGCGGTCATCGCCAGTATCAGTATCAAGCATGTAAGTGTTTTAGTCATGTCTTTTATGTCTTTGTCCTGTTTTCTTATTAACGCTCAGGGTTTCGAGGTTCATATCGATCCACAGAGACGAGTCATGATTGCCACCGGGTATTTCGATATATGTGAACTTAGGATTATGTTGTAAAGCTTTTGCAATTCTGCGGGTTTCCGTTACAGGAATCAAGGCATCTTTTTCGCCAATTGCAAGGACGATCGGCATAGTGAGTTTGTCGGCATTTGCCAGAACTGAACGCGCACGGTAAAGTTCAGGCCTCTCTTTAATTGTTCCGCCATAAGCAGCGAAGACGGTTTTCGCCAGTTTCTGCAGCACGGGAATGTTGCTTTGACTAGCGAATTCAAGCCGACTGATGATGTCGCACGTACCCATGGCGATGATGCCGTCGATATGCTCAGGGTGAACACAGGCATATGCCATGGCACTGGAGGCGCCCCCTGAACCACCAAGGAGTATTACTTTGCCAAGGTTGTATTCGCGGCGGCAGTAATCTAAAAGGTCGGTAAAATCCTGTGTGGCGGCAGGGCTCATATAGGAGGTGCCGCGCATATTGATTGAGAGCAGAGGATGATTCCCTTTCAGAATCCGTGTCAGCCAGAAGGTACGGATGTCTTTACGTGTATATATCTGATCACCGGAGGAGAAAGAGCCATGCAGGTAGACGACCGTGTTTCGGGTGGTGTCGCCTGATGAGAATAGAGCCCAGTCATTTTTTCCATCGACCTTGCTCTGATATGTTATTTTGACCGTTCCCATCGGATAAATATTTGTCTCGGTCATTGGTGTGCGGGATATGACTTTGAATGTGTGTGGGGCCGAGGTGGCGGCTGCTACTGATTGCTGCAGGAAAAGGGTCAGGAGAACAAGCGCAGAGAACACTCTGAAAATGGAGAATAGGACCAGCTTCGATTTAGCGGAAAGCTCCTGTATGCAGAAGGAGAAAAACGGAGTTCTGCCGGAGTTCGCGTTTTCGAAACATGTGAAAGAGAATTGTGAATCGTGTGCTTTGTGCATGTGTAAAAAATTCCTATTGAATAATGATGGATGTGCCGCCGTAATACGAGCGTTTCTTCATGAATTCTGCAGGGGTCAGTGCGGCACCGGTAATCCTGATATCATCCAGCTCGCCTTTAAACTTCATTGAGTTGTTTTCGCGCGATCCAATATAAAATGCCGCATTCCTGAAGGAGACCGCACTGTCATCGGTCCAGGATGCGTAAGTCCCCTGTGCAATTCCGTCAACATAGAGAGTGGATCGGTCTGTGCCTGCTGCGTGTTTGTTGTAAACAATGGATGTATGATGCCACTCTCCGTCAGCAACTATTCCTGCTGATGAAATATCAATATTAAGTTTAACACCGGTTGCGGTGCAGAATCCACCCATTATATCACCTGTGGAACTCTCGTTTACATCAATAAGAAAGGCGCCTGGGTTCTGATAAAAGGCGGTTGAGTGCTCCAGTATGATCGCTTTGGCGGTCGATGCTGTACGTATGAAGCATTCAATCGTAAGATTGTCAAAGGCACTTAGGTCAAGGGTGTTGAGTGTGCTGAAGACGGTCTGGCTTCCGTTTAGAATTGCCGATCCTTTGTCAAAAACAACACCGCTTCCAGTCAATGTGTTGCCATTGCCGGAGGAGTCGGTCAGCGGGGCTCCCTTGTCGAACCGCCAATAGGCGAAAGGCGCTGGTGGGGTGGAGGTTCTTGTCTGAAGAAACTGATCTGGTTCCAGTGCTGAGCCGGAAATACGCAGGTCGTCAAGTTCACCGATAAATTTAAAAGAGGTGTTGGCACGCGATCCGATGTAGAGTATTTCATTACGCAGAGTGGTGGCTGTACTGTCGGCAAAGGAGAGATAGGTGCCTTGTTTAATACCGTCCAGATATAGAGTGCTGCGGTCTGCACCGGTTTTGTCTGTGTTGTAGACTAAAGCAACATGATGCCAGACGCCATCGGTAGTTGCATTGGCAGTTGTCTGGTCAATGTTCCAAGAAGTAGATGTTTTGAAAGAGCCAAACATCTGGCCGGGATACTTTTCGTTGATATCCATGAAAAAACTTCCAGGATTGGCGCCTGTATTAAGGGAGTGCTCAAGCAGCATCATCAGGCTGCCTGTGTTCGTTGTACATATAAAGCATTCGACGGTCAGGTCAGAGTAACTGGTTAAGTTAAGCGGGTTGGCGGTGTTAAATGAAGTATGACTGCCGTTGAATATGGCAGCGCCGTCCTGC
The DNA here is from genome assembly GCA_027858965.1 of Kiritimatiellia bacterium. Taxonomy (GTDB): domain Bacteria; phylum Verrucomicrobiota; class Kiritimatiellia; order RFP12; family UBA1067; genus M55B167. The sequence continues at coordinate 18,049 of JAQIBS010000119.1, read as the reverse complement.
ATGGTTACACCGATGTTAACAAGTGTGTTTCCGTTATCCGAAATATCATATGTGCCGTTGCCTGCCGGATTGAAGTCCCAGTAAGCGATGACCACCGGATTTGTGACAATTGTCACTGCTCCTGTGTTAACGACAAACTGGTAAGCAGCCAGTGAAGCGGCATAGTCAGTTGAGTGTCCTCGTGATGCAACAAAATCAATCCGTACTCGGGGATTGTTTGTCTCCACCATCCCGGCCAGCTGCATCACGCTGTCAGGCGGAACGGATGTGTCCAGTCCGCCGGCGGTGATGGCAAAGGGCATGGTGAAGCGTCCGGGAAAGTAGAGGGCGCTGCGGTTGTAATATTCTTCAGGCACCTCTGCTTTGGTGCCGCCGAATGATTCCGCGATGGCATCCTGGAAGTTTTCATAGCTGACATGATCGGCGAGCCCGTTGAGGGAGACGACTCCATCGACTAGTTCCGGGTGCATAGCCGTAAAAGTGAGAGAGCTGCTCCCTCCCATGGATGCTCCTGTCATTATAATTCGATCAACATTATACTGCGTCTTGAGTGTTGCAAGGATCTGAAGCATATCCGCTTCTGCGGCGGGGCCCATCCAGGAGGTTGTCGCGCGATAGTCCGGGGATATAAATATCATGTCGTAGTCACGCGCAACATCACGGGCGGCGCTGGTTTCACCACGAATCAGGTTCACGTACTGCCAACGGTCGGATCCGTGACCATGCAGACACACCAGTACGTCGTGTGGCTCAACGGAGTTGAAACCATCAGGCAGAATTTCAACATAACGCTGGGTGCTTGCGTCAAGGGTGGCGGTGAAGGCGACGTCATTCGTAACGGCGGCAGCGGCTGCAAGTGATGAAAAACCTGCAATCGCCAATGCGCTAAGATAAATAAGTTTTGACATAAATAATTTTGGTTCCGTGAAGGGTGGTGCCGCTATCCGGCACCACCCAAAGAATAACCGTCCAGTCGCGGGGCTGATAAGCTAAAAGCCCATGCGCTATATGGACGCTACTGGATCAGGATCAGCGTTCCGATAACGCCGCTGCGTTCAGTCATAAATTCAGCTGGTGTGAGTACAGCACCGGTTATTTTGACATCGTCCAGTTCGCCGGTTAATTGTAATTCGCTGTCTGCCCTTGAGCCGATGTAGAGGATGTCATTTAAGAAGGAGATGCCGACATCGCTGATGTCTTCCCCCGCAACCTGCTGCACGCTGTCCAGATAGAGCCGCACTCGGTCATCACCGCTTGTCTCGGGGTCATAGACCAGTGCCACATGATGCCACAGTCCGTCGTTAACCGCATTTGCAGGGCTTTCGTCGATATTATAAAGGGTGCCTATCATCGAGAAACCTGCTTTGAGCTGCCCGGGGGAGTCCTGATTTGTTACTGCGACAAAACCGCCTCGGGAGGAGGAGTCATAAAATCGGCTTGAGTGCTCCATGACGATCGCATAATTTGAGTCGGCGGTTTTGATAAAATATTCCACGGTCAGTGCGGAATATGGATGCAGGTTGAGCGTGGATGGCTGTGTGCTGAAGGCGGTGTGCGTGCCATCGAAAACTGCGGCACCGTTGTCGAAGGTTACGCCTGCATTGGTCAGGGAGTGACCGTTGCCGCTTGCATCCTCCAGTGGTGCGCTGGCCGGGAAGGGCCAGTAGGCGATGACTTCCGGCATTTCGGTTGAGGGGGCTTTCAGAAACTGTATGGGGGTCAGTGCCCGTCCGGTAATGCGGAGGTCGTCAATTTCGCCAGTGAATTGCAAGGATGAATTGCCGCGGGAGCCGATATATAATATATCGTTGCGCAATGCGGTGGGTGTCACACTTTTAGCGTCCGGGTTCTGTAGCTGTATAACCCCGTCTACATAAAGGATATAGCGATAGGAGTTGTCGATATCAGAATTGTAAACCCATGCGGCATGGTGCCACTGACCGTCATTCATCACGCCGTCCGCGCTGTTGTCGGAGTGCCAGCTGTTGGCGGTTTTAATTGTGCCGGCTATTCGACCGGGTGTGGTGTCTCCCATATGCAGGAAGAAACCGCCTGCATTAGCGTTATTAGCTGCCCCGATATTGGGAGAGTGTTCAACAACCATGCCGGCAGAGGTGGTTCGGATAAAGCATTCAACCGTCAAGTTGTTATAGGCGCTGAGATTCAGGTTTGCTGCGGTGTTGAAGGCACTCTGGTTCCCATCAAAAAATGCGATACCGTCAGTGAAGGTGACACCGTTGCCGGTCAGGGTATTGCCATTGCCGGAGGAGTCGACCAGGCCGGAGCCTTCATCGAATCTCCAGTGGGCGATAACCGGCGGTTCGCCTTCCGTACGCTCAGTTATAAATTCGCTGGGCGGTCGGGCATGATTGGAGATACGCAGGTCGTCCATCTCACCGGTGAATTTAAGTGAGGAATTGGCGCGGGAACCGATGTAAAGGGTTCTGTTCAATAGAAGTGTTGGAGTGGTGCTCGTCAGGGCGACGTCCTGCGGCTGCTGGACACCGTCGATATAGAACCGGAAACGGTTGGTTGTGGTAATAGCTGAATCGTAAACCCAGGCCGCGTGGTGCCACTCTTCGTCATTGAGTGTTCCATCGGGGGCGTAATCACTGTGATACCCTGTGCTTTGAGTGTTGAAGCTTGCGGTCAATTTTCCCGTATCAGGAGAAAGCAGAAAAAAACTGCCGTAGTTGTCATTGAAATTCTCAGAGTGTTCAATGAGCATACTCACATTGGGGCTTGTCGTGCGCACAAAACACTCAACCGTCAGTTTTGAGTAACCGCTCAGATCGAGAGTATTGGCGGTGCTAAAGGCAGTGTGGGTGCCGTCGAAGACCGCCGTTCCATTGCTGATCACAACCCCGTTATTGACTAACGTGTTGTAGTAACCCGAGACATCGGTGACTCCGTTGCTGTCGGAACTGAAGTCCCAGTAGGCGATAGTGCCTGCACTTAGATTTGAGGCGATGCCCCATAGGCATATGCTGATGATCATTGTAATCAATTTGTTAATACATTTCATAATATACTCCTTTTTTTACTAATACACCCCTTTGCCACCCGGCAAAGGAAATTTTTAAGCGACCCCGTTCTGCGGTAATGGATTTGGCTTCACAGAAAGGGTATTAAATTTTTCACTTAGGAATGGGGAACCAGTGAATTCCCCTTTCCGTTCCAGCCCAGCTTCGCGCTGATGCGGTCGGCGGCTTCGCGGACCTGTCTGCCGCGTCTGGCGAAATCCTTTATTGGCAATTGCGAGGTCAGGCCCGAAAGGCAGAGGGGCCCCACGGGCATGCCTGTGCGGTCAAAGATGGGCGCGACCGCGCAGTGGTTGCCTTCGGTCATCTCCGCATGATCAATGGCGTAACCGACTCGGTGCACCTCCTCCAGGGCTTTAAGTACCGCTTTGCGTGTCATAGGTGTGTTGGAGGTCAGTGCTTTGAATGTGGCCTGGTCCAGATAGGCGTTCAGTTTCTCAGCCGGCCAATAGGCCAGGATGCATTTCCAGCCACCAACATGGAGAGTCTTCACTCGAAGTCCCTTCGTGGCCACATAGCGGGACATTGCCCGACTTTCGGCCGTTTCCAGTAGCAGGCCTTCGAATTCACTGACCTGGCATCCAAGCATCACGGTCATGTCTGTTGCGTCGCGCAGGTCGCACATCTCCGGCCAGGCGACATGTGTTAGACTGTATTCATCCGATCCGGTAAGCCCGATATCCAATAGTTTCAGGGAGAGGCGGTAGCGTCCTGAAGCCTCATCACGAAAGACAAATCCATTATCTAACAGCGTTAACATAATCCGGTAGACCATTGTGGTGGAACATCCTGAGGCAGTCGCGATCTCGTTGCGATTCATGCCTGTCGGATTTTTTGAGAGTAGCTCGAAAATTACAAGCGCTCTGTCAAGATTGGGTACATGGTAGTTTTTCTCTGCTTTCGCCATCGGTCAAACCTTTCAAGTTGATATATAAACTATAATACATATTCTAATATTCTGGCAAGTTCATATTTAAGTTTTTTTTAAACAACTGATTTGATATGATTAATATCACTTGTGAATTGAAATTCAAAATGGGGGATGTAGAATGTTTTTGTTGAAGAGAAAAAGTTTTCTGGGTTTTGTGTTGGGGATAACACTACAGTTTTGTCTTGCGCAGGCGGCGGAACTGCCTGCCTGGGACTTTTCAGGGAAAGAAGCAAGCCTCTGGATTTCTCGAGCGCATCAGTGCAAAGTACGCGTTGAGGATGGAGTTCTCAAGGGTGTTTCCACAGGAGGTGATCCCTTTTTGACTTCTCCCTCCTTCTTGATCAATGCGACCGCAAGTCAGGTGATTGAGTTTCGTGCTAAGAATAAGGCGGATGGCAGAGGTGAGCTGTTCTGGCTTCCACAGGGCGCAAAGAGTGCGAAACAGAAATGGTCTGTTTCTTTTGAGTGGATAGGTGATGGACAGTGGCATGACTATCGCGTGCGCCCTTTCTGGCAGGCCGAGAAGAAAATTGGTGCTTTTCGCCTGGACTTTGTGAATGCGCGTGCCGATGGGTTTGCCTTTGAATTGTCGGAAATACGTATCGTGGAAGAGGCTGGTCCGCTGCATGCAGGAGAGCCTCTCTGGTTGGGCGCAGCTTTGAAAGACTGGAACCCAGTGGATGGTGCCACGACAAAGGTCAAAGGCGGATTGCTCGATTTCCACTCATCGCAGAGTAATGCGGGCGTATTGGTGAGTCCGATGCTTGCTGTTGATTCAGATATGTCCAGTGTGGTGGCCATTGAGATGGCAGCTTCTGAGGGCGATTCAGGGACTTTGCTATGGGCCTCTGATTCAGTGAGTGGTCTGCATAGTAAAAAATTCAAGGTTAATGCGGATGGCCGTTTCCATAAGATAAACATCGATCTTTGCGGAGATAAAAATTGGAAGGGGAAGGTGTTGTTATTAAAGCTTTTGCCTGTAGATTCAAAAGGGGGCTCAGCGCAACTTCGCTCTGTCCGCATCTGTGATGAGTTGCAGGGGGGCGCGGATGTGATTGTGCGGCAGGCCATGATGGCCAATGCCATCAATCGGGCAGGTGTAGCTACCCCTGTATTGATGCAGTTTCAAAATGTCGGGGGGCAGGACGCCGAAAACGTACGCTTGGCTGTGAAATCTCTGCCGGAAGGGGTACGTATACACTCAGCTTCCGGTTGGGATAAGGTTGCCGAGATTCCGGCATCTCGTCAATATTCACATGTGGTGGAGTTAATATCCGACCGGCCTGTTAGCGGCATGGCTGAGTTTACGCTCAAGGGTGATGGCCTTGATGGAGAGCTTGTTCAGGCTAAACTTGAGATTCTTCCGGATTTGAAGCTCCCTAAGGCGAGTTATGTGCCCGTGCCTAAACCGGTTAAGAGCGATTATGACATAGGGGCGCTCTATTTCCCTGGTTGGTCTCAGATCAGTGCATGGGCCCGTGTCTGGCCTGTGGCCCCTGAGCGTAAACCGGTTCTGGGTTGGTATGATGAGGCCAACCCTGAGGTGGTGGACTGGCAGATCAAGTGGGCGGTTGAGAATGGACTCAACTATTTTCTGGTCGATTGGTACTGGAGTAAGGGATATCAGCATCATGATCACTGGATTAAGGCCTTTAAACAGGCCCGTTATAAATCATATCTGAAGTTTGCCTTAATGTGGGCTAATCATAACGCTAAGGGGAGCCACTCTTTGGATGACCAGCGCCAGGTCGCAAAGTTCTGGATTGAAAACTATTTCAATATGCCGGAATATTACCGGATTGATGATAAACCGGTTGTTATGATCTGGAGTCCGAGTAATATGAATCGCGATGTTCCCGGTGGAGATGGCTGCAGGCAGTTGCTGGAATTATCTCGAAAAATGGCGCGCGATGCCGGTTATAAAGGAATCTACTTTATTGCCATGAAGTGGCCTGAAGCAACATGGACTCCCTCTGTGGTTCAGGGGTTGAAGGAGATGGGTTTTGATATGACCTCTATCTATCATTTTATGGATCATGGAGGAAAAGCCGAGAACCCGAAGCGATTTTCATTTGAATTGGTGGCAGATGCAAATGCCGCGCATTGGAAGGGGCAGCTCGAAACAGGCGTTCTTCCATTTCTTCCCAATCTTTCAACCGGCTGGGACTCCCGTCCATGGCATGGCGATCGGGCCACCGAGATTTATGGACGTAAGGTTGAGCATTTTCAGAGAATCTGTCGTGATGCCAAAAAATTTGCAGATGAGAGTGGAGTCAAGCGTATGGTGCTGGCGCCGCTTAATGAGTGGGGGGAGGGTTCGTATGCTGAACCTTGCGCGGAGTTTGGCTTTGGTATGTATGAGGCTGTTCGCAATGCATTCTGTGAAAAGCCGGCAGATGGCTGGCCTGTGAACTATGCACCAGCAGATGTTGGCCTTGGTCCGTATGACCTGCCTATCCCTTTGCCGGATACCTCTACTGATTGGACATTCCGCACAGGTATGCAGGGATGGTCGGCGTTGATGGGGATTAAAGACTGTAAGACAGGAGATGCCGGTTTGTCGTTCATAACCCGCTCGAAGGACCCCGCCCTCGCCCGAAGTTTTGATCCGGTTCGCGCCAGAAGATTTGAGAGAATGGTTGTGCGTATGAAACTGCCAGTATCAATGAACGGCGGTTGCCAGCTCTTCTGGTCTTCCGGTGGCACGCCCACGGAGGGAACTAGTCTGGTTCTGCCTCTTGCAGCAGATGGAGAGTTTCATGATTATACTTTTGAATTGAACAAGGCCCGTGCATGGCGCGGACGCGTCAGCTACTTGCGCTTTGATCCCTGCAGTGCTAATGAAGTTGCAATAGCAATTGACTCAATCCGCCTTGTTCCAGCAAAGAAGTAGCCCGTTGAAATCAAAAGAAGTCTTTGCTGCGCTGATTTTTTCTATCCACAACCAGCCGTCGCCTTCGGCTATGGCGGTCACAGAAGAACACATAGAACTCAAAGATTTGGAAACCTTAATTGAAACAGTTTTGCATAAGAAATGAAAACTGTTTCAACATCAAGCTGCGCTCATTCCGCCCTAAGTTGTGTTTTCTGAAGTTAATCAGCTAAAGCCACAGGAAATGATAATACGATTATATTAATCGTGAGATGCTTTAATCAGGGAAATTTGATGACATGACTATTCAGAAAATTTAACCCATAGGTTGAGAACAAAGCTTTGAATAGCTTATTTAGAGGCGAGAACCGTCTCTGATCTGGACAAAAACTTCACGGAGACGGCAACGCAATACGCAATCTGCCTGAATCCGTTTGTTTTTATTGTGTTTTTGCTTTAAAAAAAAGCAAAAAGGCAATTTTAATAAATTGCCTAACAAAGTCATGATTTGCTCACTATCGGAATAATTTGCAAATCACAAAACTTTGTTTCTTTTTGCGACTTAATTAAAAGTCGCAATTAGCAGGGCACAACGTTCTTTGCGCAAGGACCCTTTTGGCCTTCGCCTACTTCAAATTCTACTTTCTGTCCTTCATCCAAGCATGCGCGTCCAGGCACATTGATGCCTGTGTGATGAACGAAAAGATCTTTTCCACCATCGTCTGGTGAGATAAAGCCGAAACCCTTGTCAGAGTTGAACCATTTTACTGTACCTGTACTCATAGGTATACTACTCCTTGTGTTGTTTAGTATAGCTTCACGCCCTATTTAATAGTTAAAAGAGGCTATATTCGAAACTATATTTCTTATCTGAACTGAGATTATACATGATTCAATAGAATTTTAATAGAACAACTTTACGTTATTTGATTTTATTTTTGCGGCTTTTTTGTGCGGTGTCCCGGTTTTGCGAGAATCTCCACATAAAAAGAGTCCAGCCCTCTCTTCTCTGCTCCATCAATGCATTTGTTGATTTCAGCGAGATGAATAACCTCAGCCTCGTTTTCTGTGTCACCGTACTTACAGCTGAAATCCCAGAAATCAACATCTTTTGGCAGATCCTTGCGGCGCTCACGCTTGATGTATTTTTTGATATCATGCTTAACAGCTTCCACCTGTCGGGGATACTTTATCTTTTCATTTATTAAATTAAATGTCTTTTTCATAATTATCCTTATTCAGTTTACAGTCGTCAGTCGTCAGTCGTCAGTCGTCAGTCGTCAGTCGTCATTCGTTGCATTAAGCAAAACATTCGGCCCATTCGGCCCATTTTTTCGCGCAATCGCGCACTCAAGCACTCGTGGTTCTACCTTCAGTTTTTTCCTATTTTTTCTCTTAAATAACGAAGCGCATCCACATTCCACCTCTCACATTCCACGTTTTACATCTTTTTTATCCGGCTCGCCTTAATCGTTGCTTTCGATGCAGCATACATCTCCGCACGCTCCCGCTTAATCATAGTGTCGATATCAATATCGCTGTAACCCATGTGTCCAATCATCGCTTTTAAAGTCTTGCGCTCACTGGCGCTGACACTGCCGTCGGCCAGACACATCTGTACCATTGCTTTAAAGAATGTATTACGCTTTTCCCAGTCGTCAATAGCCGGCAGGTGCACCTCCTCAGAGTTCTGTACCTCATGAATCAGTTCATATAGACGCGACCCCTCAATATTGTGTTTGGCTGCCATCTTATGCAGCTGCTTTTCCTCTTTAGGATCAATCACTCCGTCAGCCAGCATAATGGCTGCCACACATTGAATGAGCATTTCCTGCTCTTTGCTGGAAACTGAGACAACGCCGGCACCATCCCTGGTCGGCATTGCTATGGTCGGTGCATGTGCAAAGCCACTGAATCCTGAGACCGACTCCAGAACCCATGAGATGCTTCCATCGTTTTGTTTCAAGCCGCAGTAACGACATTCGCCATTGGACTCTGCCACCTGAGGTGCGCCGCATCCCGGGCAGTGTAGCGATGTCAGGGCTGCACTCTGGACACTCTTCACGCCGCGTTTGCGAATCAGGGTATAGTCCTGCTGTATAAAACGGGAGAGTTCGTACTGTGGTTTAAACAGCCCCGGAACCTTTTCCAGCTCCCGGTGGGCTGACCACTTCACCAAAACCCGGACGCGGTCAACGTCGTCCTGCTCGCCGCCAGGAATGACCTCAGCCACATCTACCTGTCCAACCGCTGCATCTGCGTAATAGCGATGACGACCCTTTTCATCCACCTGCCAGGCAAGGCGCTCTCCGTCAATAAACTCAGGAAGAGCTACAGCATTCAGGTAGCTCTCTTTGCCAAAGAATTCAGCGGCGCGATTATGCCAGAAAACTGCGGAAACCCGGTCTTCAATAGCCTGTATGTTAAATCCCGGATCAAACGTGCGCATCTCCTCAACGCCTGTGATATGTTCCGCCATATGGGGGGCCCATACCTCTGGCTGGGTGATCTCACTCAGAACCCAGTCGTATTCACCTGAGTTGATCAATGCCTTGCATGATTCACAGGTGGTTGATGTACTAAGCTTCAGTTGGGTTCCGCAGTTGGGGCAGTATCCTTCCAGTAGACCGGGGCCTTCCAGGGTTTTGGCTCCGGGGCGGCGCAGGAATGTCCATATTTCGGTAAAGCGGTCAGGGGTTGTTCCGCCTTGCACACGCTTCCCGCTATCCACTGCTATTGTTTGGTCAACTGCATCAGCGGTGATAGCCAGGTGGAGGGTGTCGAAAAAATCATCTGATGCCGCATCAACCATACGGGCATTCAGTATACGTACATCGCTCATCTGATTGCGGATGCCGCTCCCTTTCTGCATCTCAATCTGTATAGAGAAGCGTTCAAATACCCCGTCAGAGATAAAGTGACGTACCGGGGTCATATCCTGGGCACTCCATGCGTATTGCACAGAGGGCATCAGATTGCGACATCGTTCGATAAATGCCTCCGGAGTAAAAGCAGCATCGCGAGCGCGGATTTTTTCCAACTCATTCTGAATGTGCATGGAGCGCCCAAGGGTGTTGCCTCGCTGGATCGTGTGTGACATGTGAGCTGAGGCGCCCTTCTTTGAGGAGAAATACATAAAATAAATGATCGCCGCAACTAGGGGAATGCCGATCAACGGATGTCGTATAACCAGATTAAGTAGCAGGTAGATGATAATCCCGCCGCCGGAGCCGCCGCTACCACCACTGCTGCCGCCTCTTCCACCACCGCCGCCGGAGAAACCGCCGCCGCCTCCCGCCCGGGCTAAGGCCACGTCACACGCAAGTACAACGATCGCCGTTAACAGAAAGAAGAGAGGCCCTTTGTGTCGTTTAACGAAGGATGATAATCGCTGTAAGGATATTTTGTATTGATTCATAATTTACTCAAAATGTAGTGGTGGCTCTCAGAGCCGCATAATGTATCAGTCTACAGTCGTCAGTCGTCAGTCGTCAGTCGTCAGTCGTCAGTCGTCAGTCGTCAGTCGTCAGTCGTCAGTCGTCAGTTTACAGTCGTCAGTTGAAAAGTTTTCAGTTTTTTATGTTGCATGCTTTGTTAGTTAGTTTACAGTTGTTCACTGTTCACCCTGAGCTGCACCGCACTCTCCACAGAACTTCGATCCAGGAGCTAGATCAGCGCCGCATTTGACGCACTTTACCTGTTGTGGTGCACCGCACTCACCGCAGAACTTAGCACCGGCTGCCAGAGCCGCACCGCATTTAATGCACTTGGCTCCCTCAGGTATCATGGAGGTGCCGCAGCCACCGCAGAACTTAGCTCCCGCCGCCACGACCGCTGAACATTTGGGACATGTGACGCCCGCTGCTGCAGGCTGAGCTGTCGGATTATCCTGCTTCAGAACATCGCCCATTCCTGAGGCGAGCTGTCCGCCCACCATCATACCCATCATATTGCCAGCCATTCCCGGGTTGTCGGCGGCATCACGCAGTGCCTGGGCTGCCTGGTACTGAGAGAACTGATTCATGTTGCCGACAGCACCCATAGAGGCTCGTTGATCCATGGCCTTCTCCACCTCCTCCGGAACCGTGACATTCTCAAGGATAAATCCCAGAAGTTCAAGACCCAGCCCGTCAAACATAGAGGCAAGCTTTGTCTTCATTGCATCGCCGATTTCATCATACTGTGCCTGTAAATCAAGAATGGGGACCTTTAATTCGCCCATCGCATCAGAGAAAGATGAGACTGCTTTGGCACGCAGTTGACCTTCAATGTCATCAGTGGTGTAGGCCTGGCGTGCACCCACAAGTCGGCTGATCATCTCTTTGTCCGCACTCATCTTGTAGGAATAATTGCCGCGGGCTCTCAGACGTACCATGCCGAAGTCGGCATCCCGTACGATAATCGGTGAGCCTGTGCCCCACTTGCGGTCAAGCTGTTCAGTGATGTTAAGAAAATAGACCTCAGCTTTAAAGGGTGAGTTGAATCCGTATTTCCACCCCTTCAGAGTTGTCAGGATCGGCATATTCGCTGTTTCCAGAGTATAGAGACCCTCCTCGAAAACATCGGCAATCTTGCCCTCATTCACAAAGACCGCACGCTGCCCTGGTCGTACAGTGAGCTGAGCTCCCATCTTAATTTCATGTTCATGACGTTCAAAACGGTGCACTAGCACACCTGGTTGCTGATCACGCCACTCAATGATATCAATAAACTCGCCGCGAATTTTGTCAAAAAGGCCCATTTCAAACTCCTTTACCTGTGAAACATTCAGTTTTAATACTCTGATCTACAATTACAGCCCTATTTTACACTATTATCTAAAAGTTGTAAGGCAATTTTTGCGGCCTCGATAAGTTTATGATTTATCTCCCCTTGATATTCAGTTCATAATTGTGCATGTAAATGACAGGCAGGTGGGTGTGGTGCAGTGTGAGCGGTCAAGTGACCCTGCCTATCTCAAGCACTCGAAAGGCGAGGGTTTTTATATCCGCAATGGTCCTTCCAGTGATGAGTTGCCAGTTAGCAAGGTTATGGGTTATATCAAGCAACGTCAGTGATCCTGAATACGGGACTTACTGTATTGCAAGCGAAGCGTGGCAGTTAGCATTCATGGAGGGTCGCAGGCCTCTGCGACTGTTTGGTTTTAGAATAAATGGAGGGACGCAGGCCTCTGCGACTGTTTGGTTTTAGAATAAATGGAGGGATGCAGGCCTCTGCGTCCGGTTGGGGCAGGATTACCTTTGTGTTCGGTTGCAGAGGCCTGCCTTCATGATTGGTGGAGGCAAAGCCGCATTGCCGTAGACTTGACCTAAGCATGACGATTACCGTTCGCTGTGGCGGGAGAGTTTGCGGTAACGGCTCATCGTGGTATCGAAACTCTTCCTGAAAAGGAAGGCGAGATGACTCTCCCTTGCGAAACCGCACATCTCTGATATTTCTCCGATCGGAAGATTGGTCTCTGCCAGCAGGGCGCATACGCGCTTCAGTTTGATACGTCGTATTTCCTCCATTATCGTCCGGCCAACAACAGTTTTAAAGTGGATCTCCGCAAAGCGGCGGGATGAACCGATCAGCTTGACCACATCAGGAACCTGAATGGAGCGGTGACCTGCTTCACTCCAAATAAACTCAAGAGCTCTGGCAATCTGCTTGTCCTGGATGGCGGAGGCATTCGTTGACCGCTGGAGGACTACCCTGGTCGGCGTAACATGAAAAATTTGTTTCTTGAGTCGCTTGCCATGCATCAGCTTATCTAGATGCTCAGCCATCAGGTAGCCGTTCTGCTGTCCATTGGTCTGGATGCTGGAGAGGGTGGGAAAGGTTGCCTCGCAGATATGCGGGTCATCATCAACGCCGAGCACGGCCACTTCATCTGGTACGGTAATGTTGGCAGCCATGCAGGCATCGAGAACCTGGGATGCGCGGCCGTCCATGGCTACGAAAAGTGCGGTCGGCTTTGGAAGTGCTTTGAGCCATGCCAGCATGCGGGGCTGTTCAATGGCCCAGTCACGTTGCTCTTTAGCTTTCAGGCGGGGATACATGACGCATTCTGCACCGGATTCTGTAACCGTATCCTTAAACCCCTGGCCGCGTTCCTGAGACCAGTATAGTCCGTGGCCTTCCCCAACGAAAGCGAAGTGTTTGTAGCGGCGTTCCAGAAAAAAACCGGCGGCTTTCTGACCCACCGCATAGGAGTCGACGATCATACATGAACACTCTGCCAGTGGATGAGAGGGTGCTCGCATCTCCGGTGCCGGTTCGAATACAACAACAGGAATCCGTGTGTGTGCAATCAGAGCTGCCTCATCCAGCCCGCAGGGACCTGTGATGATTCCATTGCAGCCCCAGCGTTTGAGGTCACGCAGCTTCTGTTCCCCGGGACGCCCCTCCATGCGGTAGAGTCGCCAGGGACCGTGCAGCCGCATATACTGCAGAACCCCTTCAAAGACATCAAGATGTCCTTTGAGAGCCAGAGGAACCTGGACCGCAACCTGAGGTATGGATATACGTTTTGTTGGCATGGTTAGAAAGGTTAAAATGGTTAAAATGGTTAAAGTAGTTCAAGTTGTTAAGAATGCGTGGCAAAAAAGTAAGGCAAGCATCTTGCTTGCTCATAAACTGGCAGCTTGTGTTACTTTGCTGAGGGGTATCAGCTCTTTGCGGGCGCTCTCGTTTGCATCGCGGCTATGTCGACTTTCCTTGTCACATTAAGCGTTTAAACATTTCAACCTTATCATATCACAAGCGCCGTGCGCAATTATGAAAATTATTTTGCGCAAAACGGGGTAGTTTTTATCTGCATTCCGATTTAAAATACGGATGACAAAGTTGCAGTAGTGCATGACAGTGCAGGCAATTAAATGTGTAGGTTTGCTATTAAATAGGAGTAAAACGGATGAAAAGAACACAAGAGAGAGTTGTCAAGATGTGGGCTGACGCCGCTCATTCCGGTTGGATGCGGATTATAATGTGTGTGGGGTCAGTGGTGTATGGCGCATTTTTCAGTTATGCTAGCGATGTGGTGCAGTACTGGAGCCTTGAAGAGGATTCGGGTGCGACGGCTATAAACTCGGTTGCCGGCGGGAATGATGGCACACTGGTTAATTTTAGTGGCGGAGGCTGGGACACGAACACGCCAGCGGCCCTGGCGTCCTCAACCGGATCACTGGATTTCGATACTGCCAGCTCACAATATGTTAATGGCGGTCATATCGGAGTCTCGTCAACGGGACTCAATAAAGGCGCCACGGTATCGGTCTGGCTCAAGCCGAAATCGCTTATCCAGGATATGCGGTTGTGGGGGCAGCTTAACCATAATACATCTACTCCGCATCCACTGGGGGCTATAAGTCTGGGGAGTACCGTTAATGGGTGGGTACTTCAGGGATTCTATCCTCCTGGAGATAGATGGCTTCCGATTATGCCTTACAATGCTTATGTGACAAATGTGTGGCAGCATTTCTGCTTTGTGTGGACCGAAGATCAACTGGTCACCTATCAGAATGGAAATCCTGTCGGCGGTATGGATCATGCATTTGAGTTTGACCGAGATACGGGTACGGCAATGGAATTTGGCATTGGAGCGAAGTATCTTAACAACTATGGAAAGTCCTACGACGGTAAGATGGATGATCTGGCTGTCTGGGATGAGAACCTGACAGCGGAACAGGTCAGGCAACTGGCTTCCGGGGTATCACCACTTACAATCGCAGCCCGGAGTGATCTGACGGCACCCCCGAAACCGCTGGCAGAGTATCGGATGGATGGGAACGCCCTGGATGCCGGTGGAAACTATCCCGGTACCGTTCTGGGTGGTGCAACCTTTACCAATGGTGTTGAAAACACACCGTTCAGCTATGCAGGAAATTTGGCACTTCAGCTTCATGGCAACGACGACATCGGCAGTGTAAGCATTGCCGACTCCGCTGCACTGCGGCCGGGCACGAGTGCCTGGACGATGTCGCTCTGGTTCAAGACGTCGATTACAAATCAGAATGGCACGCTGATTGCCAAGCGTAAGGGTGCTTCTCCTTACACTCAGATGGCCTTGATGATGGCAGGTGCAGGTACGGGAAATAGTGGCCCCGGACAGAAAATCCATACGTTTGTGATTGGAACAGAGGCTGAGCGCTGGGAGGTAACCTCCAGCCGTGAATATGCCGATGGCGAGTGGCACCATCTCGCACTGGTCCGGTCAACCGGTGATTGGAGCCCTGTTTTGTATGTTGATGGGGCTGCCACGGCTATTTTTATTAATAAAGATGCCGGCACCCGGCCGCACGATGTCAACTGCACCGATCCGTGGCGAATCGGCGACTTAGGTACCCCCGGGTACTATTTTGAGGGGCTGATTGACGAGGTGGCCATGTGGGACACAGCTCTGAGTTCTGAAGAGATCGCATGGCTGGCGCAGAACAGCCTCTCGCAAATCGAGCCGGTGATGCCGGAGCATCCGCTGGCTGAGTATCGGATGGATGGCAATGCCAAGGACACCCGTGGCAGGCACCCCGGTTCAGTTGCGGGTGATGCGGCCTTTGTCAATGGGGCCGGTGACACCCCGTTCAGCTATGCAGGCAATGCGGCGCTTCAGCTTGACGGTTCGGGCGATAGCATGAGCATACCCGATGACGCTGAGCTGCGGCCTGGCACGAGTGCCTGGACGTTGTCGCTCTGGTTCAAGACCTCCAATGCGAGTCAGTATGGTCCGTTGATTGCCAAACGGAAGAATGCTTCTCCCTACACTCAGATGCAACTGCTGATGGGGGGTGCCATTTCAGGAACCCCGGGTAATGGAGAGCAGATCCACACCTTTGTGATTGGAACGCAAACCTCGGTTGATCGATGGGAGGTCACATCCAGGAGTGGATATGGTGACGATGAGTGGCATCATCTGGCCTTTGTGCGTACAAGCGGCGACACAAGTCCTGTATTATATGTGGATGGCGCCGTGACGCTCGTTGATGTCAATATGGATGCAGGTACCCGGCCGCATGATATCAATTGTACCGTCCCCTGGCTTATCGGGACTGAGGGAAGCGCATATTTTGAGGGGTTAATTGATGAGGTGGCCATGTGGAATGTGGCCCTGCCCAGTGAGCAGATCGCCTGGCTGGCACAGAACAGTCTGGCTGCTATTCCGTGGGATGGGACTATCATTCTAATTAAGTGATTCCTTAGCACGGCAGAGCCGCACTAAGCTAGTGCGCGAGTTCTGAAATGCGAGAGTGCGCGAGTGCTGTAGGCCGGGTACCCTTACCCGGCGTAGGTAACTGTAGCCGAGGTCCGTGCTTTTCGGGCGAAGCCTTGGCGAAGACTGGACCTCGGAGGCCCTTCGGCAAGCTCAGGACTGGCGGGGTCATGGAACCTGCCCTAAAGCAAGAATATATTTTTGCAAAACATAAAGGAATAAATCTCACATGGGGATCTTTGACCAGACTAAGAAATTTCCAACATCATCTGTCGGCTGGAAGTATTTCTTTTCAGCAACTGCAGTCCTGTTGTTATTGAACACCCCGGTGTTCTGTCAGGCAAAATTAGTCCAATACTGGACTTTTGATGATATCAACTGGGCAACATTGAATGCCGAAGCAGCCCGACAGACGTTGATACCATTACGTGCAGGCGAACCGGATTTAAAACCATTCTGGAACAGGATGGCGCGACGGTTTATCCACGCGCCCTCTTTTGAGTTCACTCTGACAAACAGTGCGGCCTCTTATCGCTACACTGCACAGCATCGTGACAGCACTGTGGATTATACCTTCACTGCCACAACACCCTGGCAGCCGCTGACCAATATCTGGGCGGCCTTGCCTGTCGGCTATGTTGACCTGACGGTGACCCCTCTGGATGCAGCGGGAGCCACGCTGGGCGGCGTACAAACCCGGTTGTTTTACAGGGCGGCCTGTTTCAGCGGACCTTATGCCGCGGGTGCCCGACCGTATCGTGATGCCGCCAGGCTCTGTTATGCCGGTGTGTACAATCTCCCGCATGTGCAGAACTGGCTTGTGACAGGTACTCCTGCGGATTCATACGACTTGTATTGTTATCCGGCCAAGATCATCGGCTCGCTTATCGAAGCGATGGTTGCCCACTCGCAGTTGACGGAGACCGCCTCCGAACGGACAAATGCATTGGCTATTGCTGAAGCGGCGGCCAACTGGATGATTGCCGAAAGCCAACCGGCAGGGACTCCGCTGGAGTATCTGCCACCGACGTACTGGGGGAACAAACGGACGGCTGCAGCCTACGCCGGCCAGAATATGATGATCTACCCGCCGGAGACCGCATTGTCATACCTGAAGCTGTACGATGTCACAGGCAATGTCACTTACCGTACGGCGGCACTGAACATTGCTCAGACACTTAGGACGCTTCAACTGGCCAACGGTTCCTGGTATCTCAAGATATGGGAGTCGAACGGTCAGCCTGTGACTTCCAACATTGCGATTCCCGAAGGATATTTTGAAGAGCTTTTCACCCGGGCTGCAGAACTCACCGGCGATGCGACCTATCTAACCTGTGGCACTCGCAGCCGTGAGTATGTCATGACCGGACCCTTTGTCACTTACAACTGGGAGGGGCAGTTTGAGGATGTGCAGCCAACTCCGGCTTATGAGAATCTGGAGAAGGGTAAACCCGCTGAGTTCTCCAGTTATCTCTTTAAGCTTTCTGTTTTCAATGCCGCGCTTCTGCCGCAGGCCCGTGAGTTGCTGGCTTGGTGTGAGGACCAGTTTACTGTCTGGAGCCAACCGTTGACCCATCTGGATTCCGCCAACTGGCAGATGCCGTGTGCATTGGAGCAGTATGGCTACTATACACCGATTGATGCCTCTGTTTCGGATATGATCCGGGGATATGCTGAAGCTTATGCGGTGACAGGTGATAACCTCTATCTGGTCAAGTCAAAGGCCTTGGCTGATAATATCACCCGTATGCAGCGACCGGATGGAACAATTCCGACCTATTTTGATTCACGTGCCGCTACCGGCGTTGACTGGCTGAACTGCATGATTTTCTCCGCCCGCGTTTTGATGCGGCTGGATGAAGTGATGCAATAGAGAGTGAAACCTGCTCGCAGACGTGTTACGATTTACGCGCCCTCCCGCAGTCGCGGGAGAGGCACGTCCTACAAGTAAGGACATCTTGTAGGCGCATAGATATGGAGTTACGGGAAAGAAATGCCCGTATAAAGATTGTTAAAAG
>JAQIBS010000091.1 GCA_027858965.1 Kiritimatiellia bacterium | reverse complement strand
ATAAATAATTATCCGCGCCGGATCTTGGACTACACATCCGCGAAGGATGTATTCGAGGGAGAGTTGAGCGGCTGTCAAGCATAATGAATTTTGTCGCATTTAGAGTTGCAATCCGGCGGGCACCACTTTTATCCTATCCCAGCCCGAAATACAGCCATACCTCTAATGTGGGTTTTGCAAGCAAAGCAATATCCAATATTGGATTAACTATCAACAGCTTATGAAAATAACTGGATGAAAAACACTCAAAAGAAACCAGCATCTGATTTTATCGCTAACTTTCACTAGTTTTAACATTGCATCTTTACAGTTGACCCACCCCCCCCTCTTAGCCTATAATTTAAAGCTAACCACAAGGATTCTTTTTATGACATTATCTGGAACATACACAGCAATCATAACTCCCTTCAACGAAGACTTGAGCGTCGATTACGTTGCATTACACCAACTCGTTTCATGGCAGATCGAAAACGGAGTTGAAGGACTGGTTCCCGTGGGAACCACCGGTGAATCACCAACACTTGAACCCTCCGAACACCTCAAAGTGATTTCTACCGTAGTAGAGGCAGCTGCAGGGCGCGTGCAAATCATTGCAGGAACCGGTGCAAATTCAACCAGCGAAGCACTGCAACTGACCAAAGAGGTTTTGAATATGGGTGTTGACGCTACGCTTCAAGTAACCCCTTATTACAATAAGCCAAGCGATGAAGGACTTTTTCGTCATTTTTCAGCTATAGCTGATCTAGGGCTACCGGTTGTTCTCTATAATGTACCAGGGCGCTCTGCAAGAGAAATCCCGATCAGCGTTGTACAACGACTGGCATCCCACTCTCATATCATAGCCGTTAAAGAGGCCGGTGGTTCGGTAGATCGTGTTAGCGCCATTCGCAATGTCTGCGATCTCACGGTACTATCGGGTGATGACAGCCTGACCCTTCCGATGGTCAGCGTTGGTGCATCGGGTGTTATCAGCGTGGCAGCCAATGTCATCCCGAAAGAGATGTCCGCTTTGGTGCGGTTGGCGCTGGCTGGTGATTTCACAAAAGCCCTCGAAATGCACCGGGCATACTATCAGCTCTTTAATGATATGTTTGTTGAAACCAACCCGATTCCAGTTAAGGCGGCCATGGCAATGATGGGACTTGTCAGTGAGACCTACCGACTGCCACTCTGCGAACTGACCCCGGAAAGCCGACAAACGCTTTCACACACCCTGCAAAGCGCCGGGCTTATCTAACCACAGAGTGCACTGAGACACAGAGAAAATTTTGTTGAAAGTGGAATGTAGGATGTGGAATGTAGATCTTTCGCATTTCAGAACTACGAAACTATACAGCTAATTGTACTACGATCATTCATTTTCTTGATTTTTGGGGTTTCAACAAAAATCGTGCAGATCAACTACCTCCGAGACCTCTGTGCCTCTGTGGTTAAAACAATTTAAGGAGAAAATAATGAAAATTGCCATATTAGGAGCCGGCGGACGCATGGGATATAACCTGCTGGATTGTGCCAGTACAATCAGTGGATGCGAAATTGTAGCCGCCTGCGAACGAAGTGACCACCCTGCTATTGACCAAACCGTAAAATCTGTTGCCGGAATCAGCTCGGATGCAGTCCCTGAATCACTCTGTTACTCTGCTGAATGGCCCACAGATGCCGAAGTGATCATTGACTTCACCTTTCACACATGTGTACCCTCAAATGTTGCCAACGCCGTAAAATATAATCAGGCATTTGTTCTGGGAACAACCGGGCTGACAGATGAAGAAAAACAGGCAGTGGCTGACGCATCACAAACAATTGCTATTGTATGGGCCCCGAACATGAGTCTCGGAGTCAACCTCATGCTGGAACTGGTACGCCGCTCAGCCTCGATCCTTGGCAACGACTATGATGCCGAAATTATTGAGATGCATCATAAACTGAAAAAAGATGCCCCAAGCGGCACAGCCATTGGATTGGCAGAAGCTCTGGCTGAAGGACGCGAAGTTGATCTGAAAGATGTTGTCTGTTATGGACGTGAAGGTATTACCGGTGAACGCCCTTCCGGCGAGATCGCCATCCATGCACTGCGCGGTGGTTCAGTTGTAGGCGACCATACCGTAATGTTTACTGCCGATGAAGAACGCGTTGAGATCACCCACAAAGCGGTCTCCCGCAAGGCCTTTGCTAAAGGAGCTCTGTGTGCTGCGCTGTGGCTCTCCCTCAAACAACCAGGCATCTATACAATGCGCCACGTGCTCGGATTTGAAGCAGTGTGATTTCAGTCGTCAGTCGTCAGTCGTCAGTCGTCAGTCGTCAGTCAATGCTTTGGCAAACAGTAAAACGGATCAAAGCAATTGCAATGAATCGAGCATTGGGTCCATTAGGCGCATAAGGCCCATACGGACCATTAAAATGCCAGTAAACCTTCACAAAGCAATCCTCTCACTGGGAAGCAACATCGGCGACCGAGCTGATTGGCTGGCGAAGGCAGCAGCGGCTGTTGCCGCTCTGCCCGACACCCAGATCAGCGCCCGGTCTTCTATCTATGAAACCGAAGCAGTGGACGTGCCGACTGAGTTCCGCGATCAGCCATTTCTGAATGCGGTGCTGCTCATTGAAACCACTCTTACTGCGCAACAGCTCTCAACTGCTGTTCACTTGATTGAGGATCAGCTAGAGCGCACACGAAATATCCCAAACCAGCCACGGACAATCGATATCGACATCATCACCTTCGACAACCTCATCAGCCACGACGCAAATCTGACTCTCCCCCATCCACAAGCCCACCAACGTCGCTTTGTGCTGCAACCCCTGGTTGAAATCGCTCCGGAATTCACACTGCCGAGCCAAACAGTCTCTGTGGCCGAGCTGCTGAACAAGCTACCGCACGAACCCACGGTAAAACCCAGCGCCAAACAGTGGTGATCTTGTGACGCACGATGCATGACCAAATGACGCAACCGGATAAAGAACAGCCAACCCTGCGCTCATTAACGGTTTGTAACAAAAAAAAGACGTGGGCTTGACAATTGTCAAATCCACGTCTAATAAAATGGAGCCAGCTAACGGGTTCGAACCGATGACCTCGAGATTACAAATCACGCGCTCTACCAACTGAGCTAAGCTGGCTCAAAATAGAAATACATTTAACCATAACCCTTCTCTGATTGCAAGTGGCTGAACTGATTTTTTTGAGATATTTTACTTGTTCCCAACTAACTCTAAATCTGCTTTCTTCTGCAACCAAATAAAATACACGAAGAATTGTAGCGTGTTAAATTTTCTCCCGCCAAGGCGCAGAGGCGCAAAGACAGATGGTAGCGCGTTTATCTGCCGGACCTACGGGCGTTCCCCCCTAAGTTCAGGCAATACTGGAGGGCATTCAGTAGAACCGGAACTCAGCCGGAACGGCGTGGGTCCGGCAAACATCTCCGTACCTCCGTGTTATGTTGCGTTGCACATTATGTTGCGTTAATGCCATTATACCCTATTTATACGGGCGAATGCTCGGCTAATTTGAGAGTTACGCAACATAATGCTCCTTCTTTGATAACTTGGTCAGAAATCTTAAGAGTTCAGGTTGTTGCCATCGAGCAGTTTCAGGTATGCCTCTTTCAGAGAGCGGTGGCATTTTCTCAAGTGCTCTACGTTTCCGTTCTATACTTACTTCAAGGTATAAGCTTGTGGTTCGGATATCCGCATGTCCCAGCCAGTCTTTAACTACTGAAATATCATTACCTGACTCAATCAGATGTAAGGCTGTTGTGTGTCTGAACACGTGTGGTGTTATTTTGCGGTCTTTTAATGATTTGCACTCAGATGCCGCTATTTCCGCATATTTATTTATCATTCTTCCGATACCAAACCGGGTAATGTGAGCTCTGTTTTTATTCAGAAAAAGATGATCGGATTCGATACCCGCGCCGTTTCCGCCTACGTTCTTCCGCTTTCCATTGTCCGGCGTGACATGACGGCATGACTTGTCGCCGGCTGAGTTCAGGCTCTACTGAATGCCCGCCAGTATTGCCTGAACTTAGGGCGGAGACGGGTGATAGAACTTTCGAAGAAAAGACATCCTGTCTATCCATGTTAGATTTTTATTGTGTTGCGGGCAAAACTTGCGCTGTGAAATCTCAGATTTTCAGCTGCATCTACCTGGACTGACCGACTTGGAAACCGCACGCACCACCGCTTCCATCGCATCCGCCTGTGCCTCCATGCTACGCACCATCTGAAACTGGACTCGACAGCGATCTCGATTCTGACCCTCACGATGCGTTCTGAAATATTGATCTCCGCTCAGATAATCTGTCAGGAATCTGATCCCGATTGTCATCGTAATCAAGCGACCAGAGAAAGCAAGTTCTTCAAGCTCTGCTTCATTCAAAAATGTGGCCTCTGAGAGATATCCCTCTACCAAAGATTCAAAGATCTCAATCCTGGTGCCCACTTTTGTGAGGTCCTGTTCGTCCTCTCTTGAAGCGGCCGCTGCCGACCGCACCACATCTCCAAAATCATAGAGCGCCAGACCGGGCATAACCGTATCGAGATCAATCACACAGATCCCTTTACCGCTGGCATCGTCGAGCATCACATTATTTATCTTTGTGTCATTATGGGTTATACGCTCAGGAATCTCACCAGCTTCGCAACGCCTGATCAAACGGGCACACTCTTCACGACGCTGATTAACAAAATCAATCTCAGCCTGCACCTCTGCAACACGCCCGTGTGAGTCCTCGGCCACGGCCCTGTCGAGGGTCTCAATTCTCTTCGGGGTATGATGAAAATCCGGTATCGTCTCATGCAGACGTCCGCCGGGAATATCCGCCAACTGATTCTGAAATCCGGCAAAGGCCTTAGCCGCTTCAAAGGCAAAGTTATTATTCTCAATCCGATCCCATGTCTGCGCTTTCTCAATAAAAAGATAAACGCGCCACCAGTTGCCCGCATCATCACGTACATACGGCAGACCATCTTTTGCTGCAACAACAGTCAAACTTTTTCTACTGGCATCAACATCAGAGCCAGAACTCAACTTTGATCTCTGATGTTCAGTAACCCTGAGAATATTCTCCATCAACTGATCCGGCTGTTTGAAAATCGAGTGGTTGATACGCTGCAGAATATAGTTTATCGGAGAACCGGCCAGATTAACGCCTATCTTATAGGTGTCATTGATGTGCCCCGAACCATAGCGTTCCGCTCTAAAAACGTCCCCCTGCAGATTAAAGTTATGGACAACCTCGCATAATGTCGCAAAATCAAATTCAGCTCTGTTCATTTTTTTCCCTTGATTAAAAATAATAATGGGCCAGATGGGCCAGATGGGCCTCATGTCTTACAGCCCCCCTCACTCATCTGACCTCTGACCTCACACCTGCGCAAGAACCTCGGCCTTGAACGCCTCAATGAGACCACTCACAAACTCAGCTGTCGACAGAGAAACATCTTTAACCAGCGGGGTCATATCCATCGCAAAGCTCAGTGCTTCCGCCTCATCCACATTATGTGATTCAAAGAAAGTGGCATGCGCCTTGCGACGTCCGGCTACTGCCTGATCATAACGCTTTCCACCGGTAATCTGAGAATCAAAAATACCGGATAACGCAGAAGATATATTGGCTCTCTCACTCACATCAAGCACCACCTTCAATGAATCAGGGAGCCAGTCAAGGTCGCGCCAAATTTCACATCCCAGAAGCTTTTCGGGGCGTTTATCCAGCTCCATTTTACGAATGGCTTTAACTAAAGCACGACTGGTCCCGACATGAGTGGGATGCTTATCAGCGGGATTATGCGCATAAACAACGTCCGGCCTGGTCGCCATCAGGATGTTATAAAGATCCTCCACAACCTCGTCCTGGTCAGCTCCTTTAACTGCTGAGCTGGGATAATCGAGCTGAAACTGAGATCCGTACTGACCGAGAACCGCTGCATTGCACTGCTCCAGGCGACGGATATCGCACATCTCCTGATCGGTATAATCCGCATATATTCCAGCACGCGAACTTCCGGCGCCATTGGTGACCGTGACTCCGCAAAACCATTTATCCTTTAAACCGAAACACTCCAGAATGCCATGCATGGCCATAAACTCAAGATCATCCTGATGAGCACCAACGCCCATGTGGGTTGTGCGCAGTAACGCACCCTCCGACTCCTGGCCGTCAGGCACAAAAATATCCGCTCTCTCTTTTCCTAATTTCATAATTTAATCTATCTCCTTTTTATTACAGTCGTCAGTCGTCAGTCGTCAGTCGTCAGTCGTCAGTCGTCAGTCGTCAGTCGTCAGTCGTCAGTCGTCAG
>JAQIBS010000077.1 GCA_027858965.1 Kiritimatiellia bacterium | reverse complement strand
TTGTGATGGTATAGAATTATCTCGTAACAAGATATTCTGGGCGTAAATTAAGAGATATTTGCGTGTACGAGTAGGTGTAAAAGTAAGGAATTCGATGAAAAGATCACTATTTGACCATGAAGATCTGAGGGTGCACCAGGCGGCAATCGAATTTGTGGGGTGGCAGGTCAAGTGCACCCAGGAAGCCACCGCGGGCAAGAGCTACCTCGCCGATATCGTGCGCATGCTCGTGGCGTGGGAACGAAATCTGGAGAAAAGATGACAGGTCAGGACCGCAAACACCGTACTCGTACACCTACTCTTACACGCAAATCTCCTCAGCATAATCAGAGGCACAGGAGTACATCCTGACCCACAGATTCTGCGGAAGACCCATAAACTTTAGAACTCTCGCACTTTAGAACTTTAGAACTTCTTCATTCATCACTCATCACTCATCATTCACCACTCGTCTTCGATATGCCTCTTCCCTTTCAAGGCAGTTGTCAACGGCGGCGATGATGGAATCCATTGAGTTGAGAAGGTATAGATGGCTGCGCAGGTATGAAGATCCTTTCAACCCATGCAGGTAACGAAAGAGATGGCATCGGAATGTGGTTGCCAATGTGCTTGCAACACTTTGTACGCGATCAGGGCATTCATAAATGGAACGGTTATGTTCAATCAGGGATTGTTCGTAGTTAAGATGTTTGATAAGCGCTTGGCGAACTTTATTCAGATCTCTCTTTGGTCTGCCACGGGTTGGATTATACTCTTCCGGTGGTTCTGATGCGGCAAGGCCGGCTCTGATATCTTCAAATATCCACGGATTGCCTATGGCTGAACGTGCAACCATAATTGCATCAACGCCAGTTTCCTTGAACATGCGCCATGCATCCCAGGGCGACCGGATGCCTCCATTGCCTATGACAGGGATGGACGCCCGTGACTTAAGTTCAGCGAGAAGATCCAGGTCGGGATCGCCACCATGTCCTTGAGAGGTGAATCTGGCATGCAGGATAATCAGATCAGCCCCGGCATCCTCAGCTGCCTTCAGTATATCGAATATGGCAGTTTTGCCGGGATGCTCGCCCAGCCGGGTTTTTATGGAGAGGGGTATAGATATCTCTTTGCGCATTGCTGATAAAATCTTGTAGATCAGTTGTGGACTTTTTATCAGGGCTGAACCTGCACCATTCTGTGTAATCTTTTTGACAGGACAACCGGTGTTCAGGTCAATGCCTGCAAACTTGCCGTTTTCTTCAACCTTACGGGCTGCCTCTGCGAGAGTTTGCGGATTTGAACCATAAAGGTGACCCACAACCGGGGGCTCATCATCAAACCGTTCCAGTAGCTGCCAGGTTTTTTCCCTTTCATGTAGAAGACCCATATCGCTGGTCATCTCTGTAAAGGTGAGTGCCGCTCCATGTTCACCGGCAATACAGCGCATGGCCGCATTGGTGAACCCGGCCATGGGGGCCAGGCAGACCAGCGGTTCTCCGTTGTCCTGAAGCTTATAAAGTTGATGGATGGATTTTGTCATGTTTCTGTAGTCAGTGCGCTGCTGCATCATATGCAATCATTCATTTTATTGAATATCCAATAATCAACACGGAACTCCCAATATCCAAGTTAAGAGCCGCTATCGCTCCATAATGCACTGAGTAAGCCCGATGATTCAAAACGGGAGCGTACACTACATTTGTGCAGATTCACGTCAATTCGTGATTACATTGCGAAGAGTATCACCTTTTTTACTTGTTCGGTTGGATATTCCGTGTTGGATGTTGGATATTGGATTACGGTCCCGCTCAGCGGGACCGCATTAGGTTTATCGTAGTGGTTTGAAGCGTACTCGGGTCGGACGGTCGGCTGCCTCACCCAGTTCTTTCCGACGGAATTCATGATAGTCGGCGTAGTTGCCTTCAAACCAGCGAACCTTTCCATCGCCTTCAAATGCCAGAATGTGTGTTGCCAGTCGGTCAAGGAACCAGCGGTCATGGCTGACAACCATTACGCATCCGCCAAATTCGGCAATTCCATCCTCCAGAGATCGGAGTGTGGCCACGTCCAGGTCATTTGAGGGTTCATCCAGCAGTAGCAGATTGCCGCCGCTGCGCAGCAGCTTTGCCAGATGGACGCGGTTACGTTCACCACCGGAGAGAACACCCACCGGTTTCTGTTGTTCTGCACCTTTGAAGTTAAAGCGGCTGCAATAAGCGCGACCATGCATCATTTGATTTTTTGCCAGTTGAATATACTCAGAACCGCCGGTGATCTCTTCATAGACGTTGTTGTCTGAATTCAGGGCATCACGGTTTTGGTCCACATAGGAGAGTTGTACTGTCGGGCCTACAGTTAAGGAGCCGGTCAGTGGCTGCATCTCACCGGTCAGCAACTTGAAGAGGGTCGTCTTGCCGGCGCCGTTGCCACCAATGACGCCCACGATGCCACCACGCGGCAGGTCAAAATTCAGATTTTCAAAGAGAAGACGGTCATTAAATCCCATGCTTAGCTTATCAGCTTTGACAACCAGGTCCCCCAGTCTTGGTCCAGGTGGAATACGAATTCGCAATTCATCATCTTTGACGTTAACCTCCTGATTGGCCAGTTCCTCATAGCGTTTTACACGGGCCTGGTTCTTGGCGCGGCGTCCGGATGGGTTTGTGCGCACCCAGGCCAGCTCGCTTTGGATCAATCGCTTGCGTGACTCAGCCTGTTTGCTCTCTCTCTGCATCATGTCCTGTTTCTGTTCCAGCCATGCTTCATAGTTGCCCTTATAAGGAAAAGCTCGGCCGCTGTCCAGTTCCAGAATCCACTCAGTGACATTACTCAGGAAGTAGCGGTCATGAGTAACCACAATCAAGGTGCCTTTGAAATTCTTTAGATATGTTTCCAGCCAGGCCACGGATTCCGCATCTAAATGGTTGGTGGGTTCATCCAGTAACAGCACGTCAGGATTGGATATCAGCAGACGGCACATCGCCACACGACGCATCTCTCCACCTGAGAGAGGTTTTATCGGGGCATCGGATGGAGGTAACCGCAGGGCTTCCATTGCCTGTTCAATCTGATTATCAATACTCCACAGGTCATTGTCGTCGATGACATCCTGTAGACGTCCCATCTCATCGTTGAGTTTTTCCATCTCGGCATCGCTGAGGTCTTCACCCAGCAGTCCGCAGATCTCATCATAGCGCTCCAGAGTTGCCAGTGATTGGGTAACGCCCTCTTTTACGCATTCAATTACGGTTTTGGATGGATCCAGCTCCGGTTCCTGCGGTAGATAGCCGGCTGTTGTATTTTTGGCAATCTGGCATGTTCCCATAAACTCTGTGTCGAGTCCTGCCATAATTTTCAGGAGGGATGATTTACCGGAGCCGTTGGCACCGATTACGCCAATATGAGCTCCATGATAGAAAGAGAGATTGACTTCGTTGAGAATCATCTTCTTCTCATGCTGCTTGGTTAAATCAATTAAACTGTAAACATATTCGCCTGCCATAAATTACTCCGGTTGAATGAAAGGTGATACAGATTAATGGGTAAAGGCTGAAGGGTAAAGTGTAAAATGTGAATATGCTTTTAAATTCGGGGCTGATTTCGTATCCTGTATCTATATTTATTAAGGGAACTATTGAAACGCTATATTTTACATAGAATACTGGCAATGTTGCCTACTACCTTTGGGGTTCTGTTGTTGACATTCTTGTTGTTTCACGTGGTGGGTGGTTCTCCAGCTGAAGTTGTTCTGGGGAAAAATGCCACTGCGGAGTCACTCGGTGCATTTGATTCGCGCTATGGTTACGACAAACCCCTGCTTTTTGGCAGGTGGACGGTCACTCGGGCACTGAGTAACCTCTCCTCTGATAAACTGCGCCCCTCGGTTGAACCCGCGATGCTGGAACTTCCTTTAGGTTATGCTCTATCTGCGGGACGCTATCGGGTTGAGGCATTCAGGGCTTTGATCACATTGGAACAGAGCTCCGATGGCCAGATAGAAGAGGTGTTGGTGGATGAGCCTGCCGGGATGATTACCTGGGCTGTTCGGAAAGGCTGGAAGGCGAAGTGTATTGCGGTCGCGGGGGAGCTTCCTGAAAAACTATCTATTGAGAAGAGGAATGCGGGCTTTTTGGATTCGCAGTTTGTGCATTACCTTGCCGCTTTGCTGAAAGGTGATTTTGGGGTCTCTTCTGAGTATAAGCTGCCAGTGACTAGCGTTCTTAAGGCTGGCGTTGGCCCTTCGCTATCTTTGACAATTCCTATTCTGGTGGGAGGTACTCTGATTGGTGTTATGCTGGGACTTATCTGTGCCGCCTGGCGAGGTCGGGCGATAGATTACGTGGTGCTGGTGGTCTCTACTATCCTGATGAGCGTAAATTACGTGATCTGGGTCCTGGCCGGTCAGTTTCTGCTGGCATATAAGTGGAGGCTCTTTCCTATATGGGGCTTTGAGTCCGCAGCTTTTCTTGTGTTGCCTGTCCTAATCGGGATTTTTAGCGGGATTGGCCGAGATGTCAGGTTTTTCAGGGCTGCGATATTAGATGAGGTCTATAAACCTTATGTTCGGACGGCCCAGGCTAAAGGTGTCAGCGGGGCGCGGATAATGGTCAGGCATGTCCTGCGTAACAGCCTGATTCCGATTGTCACCTATGTCAGCCTTTCAATTCCTTTTCTCTTTACCGGATCTTTAATGCTTGAGAGTTTCTTTGGAATACCCGGACTGGGTAATGTCAGCATCAATGCAGTCCATTCCTCGGATATGGCTGTTGTCAGGGCTGTGGTGATCATGGGTGCCCTGTTTTATCAGGTGATTAATCTTCTGACGGATATCTGTTATGCCTGGATTGATCCCCGCGTCAGACTGGGGTAGTTGAAGAAGTTCTAAAGTTCTAAAGTTCTAAAATGCGAGAGCTGGTTTGCTTCGCTGTTTATTCCTCGCAGAGGCGCAGAGGGCGCAAAGGTTGAAGAGTGAAGGGAAAAGGTTTTGTGGGATGTGGGACGTGAGTGTAAATAGACAGGCTGGATGAATATTGGCAAAGAAGAATGATATACTGAGACGCTTGTGGCGTCGGTGGGATACACGACTATCGCTGATTGCGATTGTGGTTTATCTCTGTGTGGCATTGTATGGAGAGGCCGTTTATCGCTACCACAAGATTCAGGATACAACGGCTCCATATAATCAGGTGCATGATGATTATCGCTATGTGAAACCGGCGTTCTTTTCGTTTTTTAGTGACGGTCAGCAGCCGGCTGATGGCAGGCCCTTCTATCCGCTGGGTAGCGATAACCTGGGACGGGATGTTTTTCAGCGCTTAATACAGGGAACTCGAATTGCCTTTCATGTGGGGATTATTACATCGTTGATTGCAATTCCTCTGGGGGTTATTCTTGGGTGCCTAGGGGGGTATTTCGGAGGTAAGGCCGATGCTCTGGTTGTTTGGCTCTGCGCCACGGTGGCATCTATGCCCGGGTTGCTGTTTATTCTGGCTGTGGCTATGGTGGTTGGGCAGGGATTACTCGGGATTTATCTCGGGATTGGACTTACGACATGGGTGAGTGTCTGCCGCAATGTCCGCGGCGAGGTTATGAAGCATCGCAACCGCGCCTATGTTCAGGCAGCCAGGGTTTTAGGGTACAGTCATCTTCGAGTCATTTTCCGTCATATTATGCCTAATGTTGCTCATATTATTTTAATCGCATTTTCAATCCGTTTTCCCGCTTCGGTGGCAACGGAGGTGTTTATCAGTTTTCTTGGAATAGGTGTGCAGGGAGAGCCCTCCTGGGGCATAATGATAAACAATGCGCGTTTGCGTCTTTGGCAGGGTGTCTGGTGGGAGATGACCTTTGTGACTCTGGCAATATTTATCCTTGTGCTGGCTTTTAATCATCTGGCAGATGCTTTGCGTGATCTGCTTGACCCAGCCTTGCGCTCTGAGAAGGTTAAGTAGGGGGGGGAGAAGTGCGCGAGTTCTGAAATGCGCGAGTGCGCGAGTTGTTTGACGAGAGAAGTTATTGTGAAAAGTGGAAAGTTGGAGGTAGGGGCGAATAACATTCGTCCATTAATAGTTCTGAAATATGTTAGATATAAACAATCAAAATTGGAATAATTGGCAGTGGCAGCTGAAGAATGCCGTTGGTTTTACGGAACTGCCGGCACTTTTTCCAAAACACGACTTTTCCGGTTGTTCTGCCGTTGATTCTCTGTTTACTGTTAAAATCTCCCCTTACTACCTTGATCTTTTGCGAAAAGAGAACGGCAAAGGTCCGCTAAGTCGCATGGCTCTGCCGCATATAGCTGAACTTATGAGTGGTGGCTTTTCTGCAGATCCTTTTGGGGAGGAGCAGGGGGCATCCCGTTGCTACGGGGTTAAACAACGTTTTCCTGATCGTGCTTTGATTATGGTCTCCGGGAGTTGCACCATGAACTGTCGCCATTGTACCCGCAAGGGATTGTTAGGCAGTGCTGAGATAGTCTGTAGTTCGGAGCATATCAAACAGGCGGTTGAATTTATTGAGTCAAAGCCATTGATCCGCGAGGTCCTGCTTTCCGGGGGTGATCCGTTGATGCTCCAGGATGAAAGCATCATTGATCTGGTCGCTGTTTTTGCCGGGCTTCCCCAGATTGATGCGGTCAGGATCGGAACCCGGGTTCCTGTGACACTTCCATTTCGGGTAACGCCTGAGTTGGCCGGAGAGCTTGGTTCATCTCTGAAAGTATGGATTAATACCCAGTTTAACCATGTTTCGGAGATAACCCGTGAGGCCGAGAAGGCCTGTTGCTTGCTGGTAGAGGCGGGAGTGCCTGTGTCCAATCAGTCGGTGTTGCTGTGTGGTGTTAACGACTCCTCTGATGCTATGTTTGATCTTTGCAGTGGCTTGCAGCGTATTCGGGTGCGACCCTATTATGTTTTTTTGTGCGATCCTATAGCTGGGATAGATCATTTTAGAGTATCAAAAGAGCGTGCTGTTAAGATCGAAAGTGAATTGGCGGTCCGTTTGGGAGGATTGGCTTTACCTCGATTCGTTGAGGATATTCCCGGAGCAGAGCGTAAAGTACCGATTTAATTTAAACCAGGCGCAGAACTTATTGCTTCGCTGTTTTTTTTCAAAGAATTGGTTGCGGCTATACCTCGCTACATTTTTCGTGGTTATTTATATTTGCCCCAAAAGGTCGTGAATTCACGGTTGTACCGAATAGTAACTGAGCAAGCCCCTCTTTTATGGGATGATTAATCAAAAATAATCATTTACCTGCGGGGCTAATTTACGGTAATCTATTATACATCTGAAATTAATGTGTTGGAAGGAGTGGTTGTTCCACTGAATAAAGAGATTAAATACAAAAGAATTTTGTTGAAGTTAAGCGGTGAAGTCCTTGGAAATCGCGCGTCTGGAGAGTGCATTGACCCCAAAGTGCTGGCATCAATGGCACGCAGAGTTGCTGATATAGTGGCTTTAGGAGCTGAGGTAGGCATTGTTTTAGGTGGAGGTAACATTTTCCGGGGTTTGAGCGGAGAGTCTAAGGGTGTTGACCGTACTACCGGTGATTACATGGGAATGCTTGCCACCATCATTAACGGTCTGGCAATGCAGAATGCGCTGGAACATCTTGGACTTGATACGCGCGTGCAGACCGCAATTGAGATGCGCGAAGTTGCTGAACCTTTTATTAAACGCAAGGCGGTGCGTCACCTCGAAAAGGGGCGTATTGTGATATTTGCTGGCGGAACAGGTAATCCCTATTTCAGTACAGATTCAGCCGCTGCACTCCGAGCTAATGAAATTGGAGCGGATGTTTTGCTGAAAGCCACCAAGGTTGACGGGATTTATACAGCTGACCCAAAGCTGGATCCCAGTGCTATCCGCCTGAATGAGATTTCGTATGAGGATGCTTTGAGTAAACGGTTGAAGGTTATGGATTCAGCTGCCTTCGCTCTTTGCATGGAAAATGATATACCGATTGTTGTTTTTGACTTTTTTGATGAGACCGCTCTCGAACGCATTATATGCGGTGAGACAGAGATTGGCACTCTGGTTGGTAATAATCAGGTTTCATAATTTTAAAAAAATAGGAGTTCATAATGGAAACAGTTGCTGAGGTTTTGCAGGATACTGCAGATAAAATGAATAACACAGTTAAGGTTCTGAAAAATAACTTTAACGGATTGCGTACAGGAAAAGCATCACCTGCTTTAGTTGATAGCTTGATGGTTACATATTACGGCGCTCCATCACGTTTGCGTGACGTTGCTAATATCTCTACTCCTGAACCGCGTTTAATCACAATATCTCCTTTTGATCCAACTGTTTTGCCTGAGATTGAAAAAGCTATTCTGGCGGCTAACCTTGGGGTGACCCCTCAGAACGATGGCCGTTTAATCAGAGTTGCAATTCCTGAACTCAGCGAAGAGCGTCGTAAAGAAATTGTGAAAGTTGCAAAACGGCTCTCCGAGGAGGCTCGTGTTGCTGTTCGTAATGTACGCCGTGATGCCAACGACAATGTTAAAAAGATGCAGAAGGATAGCAAGATTACAGAGGATGAACGTGATCATGGCTTGACGGATGTGCAAAAAGCAACTGACTCGCATATCGCAACAATTGATACAGAACTTAAAAATAAAGAGACTGAGGTAATGTCTGTTTAATACAGATATTTACTGAAAACTGGAGGTAGAAACACCATGGCAGATGATGAATTAAACGGGGGCGTTCCGCCCAAGGCTAAACCTGGCGCACCGCGTCCGATTACAGTTCGTTTGAAACCGGTTGTTAAAAAAACCGATACGCAGATAACAGCTGAAGCTATTGATAAAAAGGCCAGTCAGTCTATACCCAAAGAGACGGTGATTGCAGCATCATCAGGTAGAACCGCTCGTGTGCCAATTCCGGCACTTGATGATCTGGTAGGCGAGGTGAAGTCTGAAGTCGCCTCAGCTTCCGCAACTGTTAAGCTGCGTCCTGTCAAAGTGCCTGGCGCAGCTGATGCACCGAAGGCGGCATCGCCTTTGAAACCAGTTATGACTCCGGTTAGAGCTTCACATAAGCCAGGCTCCAATCCATTGCCGCCTGGGCCAAAGCTACCTTCCGATATCCAGGTTCAGGCTGCTAAGTCTAAAACATCCCGTATATCTCTTGATGCGGCTATCGGAGTTGCGCCTGAAGGTCCTATGTCCAGTGGTGGAGCACCAAAGACCATCAGGCTTAAAAGACCTGCTAAGCTGGCTGGTACTGGTAAAATGCCGACCTCGGTTACCTCAAAGGTTGAGTTAAGTGTCCCTAAGAGCGGGACTGCTCCTATAGGGAAAACATCCCGCATTCCTGATGAGGCAATGCCACCTTCATTAAAAGACCCGACTGTTACACAGAAGAAAACTCTTAAGATTAAGAAAAAGGCTGGACCCGCTGCTCTGAATGTCGGTGGTGACGATAGTCATGATGGCGTATCAATGACTCCAATTGCGGATCTGGACTTGTCGCCAGTGCAGGAAGAGGGTGGCGCTTTCACTGTGATAGCCGGAATTGCCGCAATTATTGCTGCTGTCGTTGTTCTGATGTTGACTATTTGTCTGGGTGCGCATGCAATCGGTCCAGCGGCTGGCAAAAACAACATGGCCTCTGTCAAGATGGGTATGGAATTGCCCTGGCCTGGCAGGATTATTAAGTAACTCAGTTTTCTGTAGACAAAAAAGGAGCGCTTATCCAGCGCTCCTTTTTTTTGTGCATATATGCCTCGCTGAGGCGCGGAGACCGCAGAGATGAACTTGCAGTGGATGGGGGAAAGAAAGTTTCTGCTTAAGGAGGGACGGTGGCTCATCGTCCGCGGTCCCAGAGCCTGGGACCCTCCACAGCGGTGTTGCTTTGCGGGTAAAGCTGGAGGGACGGTGGCTCATCGTCTGCGGTCCCAGAGCCTGGGACCCTCCACAGCGGTGTTGTTTTGCGGGTAAAGCTGGAGGGACGATGGCTCACCGTCCGCGGTCCCAGAGCCTGGGACCCTCCACAGCGGTGTTGCTTTGCGGGTAAAGCTGGAGGGACGATGGTCGCTGTCAGCTAAAAGACTAAATTAACATTGATAGACAGGATAGTCAGGAAGGAGATGTCTAAACCGGCTCTGCCCGTAACCCAGCTTGAAGCCTGAAGCTGGTGGCATGTAGCTTGTAGCTTACTGCGCATTTCAGATGTGCCTTAATCCAGCGGCTCAATAGTGATGTTACGGAACTCTATCGGTCCGCCTTCGCTTTGCAGGCAGATGTTGCCGGCATCGGTATATATATCTTTTCCTTCGTTTTGCAGCACACCGTTGATAGAGGACTTGATCGTATTTCCCCGAATAATTATCTCAACGCTGTTCCATTCTCCGAAGGGCTTTTCGGAGGGCTTTCCTATTCGTTCAATACGCTTGTTCTTAGTATTTTCAACGCCGTTTAGTGTTGCCTTTGAAAGCAGGACAAAATCGCCGGCATTTCCATCCTTAAGCTGCGTTTCTATCGATTTTGGTAGAAAGAAATTATCCGGGCCTGTTTTATGAATGAAGATTCCGCTGTTCTGCTGTTCCGCTTTTGCACTCCAGCGATACTCAACATGCAGTTTGTAGTTGGCGTAGCTTTGTTGGGTCATCAGGTATCCAAATGGCTGACCCGTACAACTGATAATCCCATTCTTTACAGACCAGGTTTTGTCTGGGCAGCACCCCTCCTCTTTGTTGATAACTTTAATCCAGCCGGAGAGATCTTTTCCGTTGAACAAAGCCGTTTTAACAGCCGGTGTAACCGGCTCGGTTTTTACAACCATCTCGTCGGCTATAATGGCCATAGCGCTTAATATCAACAGGGGGGTAATTAGCTTATTCATATTCACTCTCTAATTAGTTGCTATTGTCTCAGTCCCTGTCGTAAAAAAAACAAGAAATTGAGAAATCAGTTAAGTGCTTATCGCTGGTAGTCTGTAGCTGGTAGCAACCTACAAGCTACACGCCACAAGCTTCAAGCTGGGTTACGGGCAAAGTCCGCATTAGTAAATTAATGATTATTCCGACTTTTTTGAGGGCAGACCTTTTTTCAGCTCAAGGGCTTTGATGGCTGAATTGGCTTTTGTTGTCAGTATTGCAATCGGTCTCGGTCTCGATATCGAATTGCAACCGAGGGTTGCTGCGTCCGAGAGCGATAGCGACTCCGATCCCGAGTAGCAATGATTCACCCACATAAAAGTTGACAGTGAAAATTATATATATAAACAGTAGGTGATGCAATCGTAATCGTTTAAGTATTCTTGTCGCATTTCAGCTCCGTTGAACATCTCTGTAAGTGAGTTAATGCAAAGGAAACAGTAGTGCAAGCATCCTGCTGTGTCGGTGCGTAGCCCAAAGGGCGAAGACCGGCTTGCCTCGATAATGAGCCAAGCAGGATGCTTGGGTTACCTTTAATAAAGTGAATTTTCCAATTATAGAAAAATTCATTTAATCAACGGAGCAGAATTGCGCCCAGTATTCCGGACGCATCTGCGATATTTTTTGGTTGCATGAACCACACATTTATTGATAGTTTAGTTTCAATATCGCAGTTAACACTTTATTACTTAGGAGAGTATATGAAAAAAATTGTTTTAGGTTTAATGGCAGCACTGGCTGTGACGGGGGGCGTTTTTGCAGCAGAGGATGCAAAAAATTGCGAGGGGTTTGTTTCGCTGTTTAATGGTAAGGATTTGACCGGCTGGATTGGTTCCACGGAGGGTTATGCCGTTGAGAATGGAATTTTGTACTCTCATCCCAAAAAGGGCGGGAACCTCTATGTCGATAAGGAATTTGCTGATTTTATTCTGCGCTTTGAGTTTAAGGTTCCTGAAAATGCCAATAATGGCTTGGGTATCCGCTGTGAAAAGGGTAAAAACGCTGCGTACAGCGGCATGGAACTGCAGGTCCTTGATGACCGGGGATCAAAGTATACCAAGTTGCAGCCCTATCAGTATCACGGTTCAATTTATGGTGTGGTTCCATCAAAGAAGCAGAAAGATGGTAGCACATATCAAAAGCCGACCGGCGAATGGAACTTTCAGGAGGTTCGCGCCATTGGTGATCATATAATGGTTATTTTGAATGGTGAGGTTATTGTAAACGCCTACCTGGATGATATCTCAGAGACCGTCGATAAGAAAAAACATCCTGGACTTCATAATAAGAAGGGGTACATCGGCTGGCTGGGACACGGCGCCCGGGTTGAGTGGCGTAATATCCGTATTAAAGAAGTTGCCGCTGATTATAAGATCGTCAACGCAACTGATAATGTGAATCCTCCTAAGGGTTTTATCGCTCTCTTTGATGGTAAAGGACTGACCAACTGGAAGGGCGTCACCAGAGAAAATAAATTTGATAACCCGTTGGTGCGTCAGAAAGCAACCCCGGAAGAGGCTGAAAAAATTCAGCGCAATGCCGATGGTCTTATGCGCCAGCATTGGATTGTGCGCGATCACGGAATCCTGTACTTTGATGGTAAAAAAGGCGGTTACAGCCTCGCTACGGCCAAGGATTACGCTGATTTTGAAATGTATGTTGACTGGCGCCTGATGAGCGTACGGGGTGATAGCGGACTCTATCTGCGTGGTTCTCCGCAGGTTCAGATATGGGATGCTCATAATCAGTGGAATATCGGTTCTGGTGGTCTCTATAATAATAAGAAGAATCCCAGCAAAGCCCTGAAGATTGCCGATGAGCTGGTAGGGGACTGGAATACATTCTATATCAAGATGGTCGGCGAACGTGTAACCGTTAAACTTAATGGTGAGCTAGTGGTTGATAACACAGTGCTGGAAAACTATTGGGACCGTAAACAGCCGATTTTCCCGAAGGAACAGATTGAGCTGCAGTGTCATGGTGATCCTCTTGAGTTTAGGAACATCTATATCCGCGAGCTCTAAGCTGCAGTTCTTCGTAAGTTTTCGTGAGTGAAATATTGCTACTCGCTACTCGGTATCGGAATCGCTATCAAATGTAACTGTTACGATTTAAATTCGATACCGATTGCGGAAGCGATACCGAAAATATAGGCTTGTGGTCCCTTCACCACCCGTTGTACTCTGTCTTAGATCGGTTTTAATCGATAAAAAAATATCGATTAAAACGTTTGTTGGGTATTGACTATTTCGGGCACATCGGCTATCTTATTTACCCATTATTCAGAACAGATTAGCTTTTTTTCCGGAGTTTGCCGGAATAAGCGGCAAATGCTGGAAAAGGTAGTTCTAAAAGACCCTTTTTCAAATAAATTATAACAGCTCAAGGAGAGTAAAAAATGGCTATTAAAGTTGGTATTAACGGTTTCGGCCGTATTGGACGTATGGTTTTCCGCGCAGCAACAACACGTGATGACATTGAGGTCGTTGGTATTAACGATCTGCTGGATGTTGATTATCTTGCATACATGCTGAAATATGATTCAGTTCATGGCCGTTTTGACGGTACTGTTGAAGTAGCTGATGGCGCTTTGGTTGTTAATGGTAAAAAGATTCGTATCACAGCTGAGCGTGATCCTGCCAATCTGGCATGGGGCGACGTTGAGGCTGAGGTTGTTGTTGAGTCCACAGGTTTCTTCCTGACAGACGAGACCGCACGCAAGCACATCGAAGCTGGCGCTAAGAAAGTTGTTCTTTCCGCTCCTTCCAAGGATGCAACTCCTATGTTCGTATGTGGCGTAAACTGCGGTAGCTACGCTGGCCAGGATATCGTTTCAAACGCTTCCTGCACAACAAATTGCCTGGCTCCTATCGCTAAGGTCCTGAACGATAAGTTCGGCATTGAGAAGGGTCTTATGACAACAATTCACGCTGCTACAGCCACACAGAAGACAGTTGACGGTCCTTCCATGAAGGATTGGCGCGGCGGTCGTGGTATCCTCGAGAATATCATTCCTTCAAGCACTGGCGCTGCCAAGGCTGTTGGTAAGGTTATTCCTGAGCTGAACGGCAAATTGACTGGTATGGCTTTCCGTGTTCCTACATCAGACGTTTCTGTTGTTGACCTGACTGTCTGCCTGAAAGAGGAAACCACTTACGAAGCTATCTGCGCAGCAATGAAAGAAGCTTCAGAAGGCCCAATGGCCGGTATCCTCGGTTATACCGATGAAGCTGTTGTTTCTACTGACTTCCGTAACGAAGAATGCACATCAGTCTTTGATTCCAAAGCTGGCATTCAGCTGGATGGTACATTCGCTAAGGTTGTATCCTGGTATGACAATGAATGGGGTTACTCCTGCAAGGTTCTGGATCTGGTTAAGGTCATTACCGCATAATAAATACGCCGCAAGGCGCTGTTTATAAAAAAAGAGGGCGGGTCGGTTATCTTACCGCCCGCTCTTTTGTGTTTCTGTAGGCAACATTCAATTTGTTTGATAGCGATATCCGAGGTCATGGACCTCGGCTACAGATAAGAACTGTAGGGCTGGGGCCGTGCTTGTCGGGCGTAGCCCCGACTTGCGGGGCGAAGACTGGACCCCGCCGCGAATAGAAAAAGGAAAAATAACTATGACCAAGAAGACTTTGAAAGATGTAAATCTGGCAGGCAAACGCATTGTAATGCGTGTTGACTTTAATGTGCCAATCAAAGAGGGTGTAATCACTGATGATACACGTATCAAGGGTGCACTGCCTTCAATTAAATATGTTTTGGAACAGGGCGGAAGTCTGGTTCTGATGAGCCATCTGGGACGTCCCAAGGGAAATGGATATGAAGCATCTTTCTCCCTGAAACCCGTGGCTGAGTGTCTGGCTAAGATGCTGGATAAACCTGTGACATTCGCTCCCGACTGCCAGAACGCAGATGCTGAGGTTGCCGCAATGCAGGCCGGCGATATCGTTATGCTGGAGAATACCCGCTTCTATGTTGAAGAGCAGGGTAAGGTTAAGCAGGCCAAAGGGCAGAGCGATGAAGATTTCGCCGCTGCTAAAGCTGAGGTTAAAGCAAATCAGAGAGCTATGGCTGAGAAACTGGCCTCCTACGGTGATATCTACTGTAATGATGCCTTTGGTTCAGCTCACCGTGCGCATGCCTCTACAGCTATTGTAGATGACTATATGGATGTGTGTGTCGCTGGGTTCCTTCTGGAGAAGGAAATTGAGTATCTTGGTAATGCAGTTGAAAACCCGAGTCGTCCCTTTGTAGCCATTCTTGGTGGCGCCAAAGTCTCCGATAAGCTGGCGGTCGTAAATAAGCTGTTGGATAAGGTTGATACTCTGATCATCGGTGGCGGTATGGCGTACACATTCCTCAAGGCAATGGGCCACAACGTCGGCGGTTCTCTCTGCGAACTGGATCAGCTTGATTATGCAACTGAAATGATTGAAAAAGCCAAAGCTAACGGTAAGACTCTGCTTCTCCCCATAGATAACATCGCCGCAGATAAGTTCGATGCCGAGGCTAATACTCAGGAGGTCGGTAACGAAATCCCTGATGGATGGATGGCTCTGGATATC
This sequence comes from Kiritimatiellia bacterium, assembly GCA_027858965.1. Lineage (GTDB taxonomy): Bacteria > Verrucomicrobiota > Kiritimatiellia > RFP12 > UBA1067 > M55B167. Next base: position 7,666 of record JAQIBS010000077.1, on the reverse strand, counting down.
GGCCCTAAAACAACTGCACTTTATAGCGAAGCGGTTGCAACTGCTAAGACTGTTCTCTGGAATGGACCTATGGGATGTTTTGAGATGGCTAAGTTTGCCAACGGCACCTTTGGCGTCTGTCAGGCAGTTGCCGATAGCGACTCTGTATCCATCATTGGCGGTGGCGACAGTGTGAGCGCGGTTAACAAGAGCGGACTGGCCGAGAAGATGTCACACATCTCTACCGGTGGTGGAGCCTCTCTTGAGTTACTGGAAGGCAAGATTCTTCCTGGCGTAGCAGCACTGGACGATAAATAAAACAGCTGAGCTGTTTTATTTATAGCTGAAAAAAGGCGAGTCCCTGCGGACTCGCCTTTTTTTTGTGGAACGTGGAACGTGGAACGTGGAATGTAGAACGTGAAATGTAGAATGTGGAATGAATGTCGCTCTTGGTTGTAGTGACGAGTACCCCATTCAACGACTTTAACGAAGCAACCACGTCCCACGTTCTACTTTCCACATCTTACAAAACTTTTTCAAGCACTCTCGCACTTTAGAACTTTAGAACTTCTTCCCCCTTCTCGCTTTCAACGCCTTCTCGCACTTTTTCCTCTTAACCAATCGGGAAATCAATATTCATATCATTCAGCTTTGCAAGAAACTCTTTTGCTTCCAGGTTTGGTTTATCTCCTTTAACCCATCCTGTCTCTCTCAGAAAAGCAAGGGCCTCCTGCTGCCTGCCGGAGTAGATCATGCCGAGAACCTTCTGTTCTTTGTTTGAGAATGTCACAGAGTTCATCTGATAGTCACAAAATGCCTCCCAGGCCATTGGAACCCATTTGCTGACAATCTTTTCGCCAATGGTTTTAGCGTACTCACGGATCTCATGCTGTGCATTTGACTCCATGCGTAGTGCCAAAAAGTGCAACAGGTTGTTGAGGTCTATCTTCCAGTATGCCTCTGTATAGGTTGCGAGCGGCAGGTCTTTGCGCGCCAGCTCACGTGCGACGCCTCTCTCAATGCGAGCCTCATACTCTTTCCAGCAGGCTGCATGTAATGTTGCTTCACGTTCGGTCAGCTGCGCTCCCTCTATAGGCTCAATAGTCCCTTCGCTACCCTGTTTGTTGTTTGTTGCCTGCAGACGCCAATTCTCAGGTGTTGTTTTCATTGCGGAATTAATTGCAATCGAATAGCGAGTGGAATATTCATTTACGTTGGCTGTACGATGTCTGATCCATTGACGCCAACAGTCCATCGGGACACGTATATGCAGCTTGATCTCACACATTTCAAAAGGGGATGTATGTTTGTGACGCAGTAGATAGCGGATTAACCCCCGGTCCTCGGATATCTTCTTTGTGCCTGCTCCGTAAGATACACGGGCGGCTTGAACGATAGAGGAGTCATTGCCCATGGTGTCGACCAGCCGGACAAATCCATCATCTAAAACTTTAAACATATTCTCTGATTCCATATCTTTTTCCATCTTTAATAACTCTCCTAAGGTTAATCCTGATCCTTGAGTCGTTGTAGTTTTAACAGGAGTATATTATTTTAGCGGAGTCTAGTACAGCGCAACTTTACGATTTCGGGTACTCCGCGAATTGTTGTAAATTAACATTTTTAATAACTACCTAAAGGAGGGCAGTCGCTATGCGGCTGACCAGACTATACCGTCAATTAACGTGATAATGGAATATCAACGTGGTGCGCCTCGCAGCGACGCACCTCCTGCTCCGCAACGTCCTACGGGGTAACTCTTCGCGCAAACCTTTTCGAGTGTACTCTATCGAATAACACTCAGAGTTTTCTCTTTATCAGAAATCTTCAATCCCGGGATCGTAATCAACCCATTTTCATCCGCTTTCACTTTGCCTTTCTGTGTACCATAACTCCATTTGTAGCTCTTTCCAGCTTTGATACGCAACTTTTGTATCCGTCGCAACGAAACATCTGCGGTTGCCTCTTTGGGAATATCAAATTTCGTTTTTAAATCATTGGAAGTGACAAGGGAAAGCGACATCTCTAGCTTATTCTTACTGTCGCTGATTAACTTCCAACGGAAGAATGCATTGATCTGTCCAGGGGCAGTTTCGGTGAGCTTGTCAGGCCATGGCAGCGTGTCGTTACAGGATGCGTTGCTGAATACAGGGTAAGCTTCATTCTTTTTTACATTGAGCCAGTCAAATGAATTGATCAAATCATTGATCAGTAATATTTTCGAGTGGTTGTTAGCGTGGCCGAATGGACCCCAGTAGCTGTAAAGGGCATATTTACGTTCATTCATCGCGTTAATAAAACGTTCATGTCCTGCGGACCATCCGTCATTAGGTGCAGAGTAGTCGATTACGACAGGAGGATCGGCAAACTTGATATTGTTAGGCAATGGGTGCGGAGGAAAGTACATGCGGTTCGACACATGTTCAATACCCGCGGGAACGTTGGCTTTTATTGCTGCAAAAAGATCACCGTTACATACTCCAATGCCAAGAGTACCGCTGCCTCCCATGGAGTTGCCGCAGAGATAAACGCGGTTTGGATCAATTCCGTATTTTTTCATAGTCCACTTAACCGTATCAATAACACGCCGCTCCACCGGCATTGGGGCGCCACCGGAGTTCTTTTTGATAAGGTTTGCATCTTTGACATGCATGCCGCCCCACCACCAGTCCCCCTTGTTGGCGCGGCAGTCAAGATAGAGCGCATAAAAATTATCGGGGGAGTGGTATATATCATGGTTGCCAACTCTGCTGAGGCATTTCACACAGGATATGACATCATGCCGTCCCTTAAAGATGGTGACCCTTGTGTTGCCTGAGACTTTGCGAAAGACAGGCTGTTTGTTCCCGTACAGAGGGTCGGGGGCCGCCTGGTTCAAGCCGGTGGGCAGCAGTTGTTTTTCGTAGAACAATTCAATCAGTGCTGGATCAATACTCACAATGCCGCCTTGTTGATTGACGTTGGAAATATATTGGATCATATAATCATCAGATTTCTGCGGTCCATCGCAGCAGCCCCATGAACTTCCCAGAAAAGAGAGCACATGCCAGTGCATCCTTTGCGGTTATCAATAAGACAACCGCTGCTATGAAAAGCTTTGTCACACGCATCTGTTTCTCTCTTTCGGGTGCATGGGTGGGTTTACTGATCAGGCATGATTGGTTTGTCTTTCAGAAGCCTGCTCAGTAAAGGCTCCATGGCTTCGGCCCATACCTGATACCCGGCGGCATTGGGATGGACTGTGTCATACATCAGTTCTTTTTTCGGTAAGCCATCCTTGTCTGCAAATTGATCGCGCAGATTCAGGAATGTAATGTATTTTTCCTGGTTCAGCGGGACAATGAGTTTGTTGAGTTTCTCAATCGGCTTGACAAAGTGCTTGGGAGAGCGGGGGAGCACACCTAATAAGATGATATGGCAGGCAGGCACTTTTTGATGAATGGTGCGGCAGATCGCAGCAACCCCTGCGGCAATCTCTGCGGGTGTATTCGTCCGTGCGTTTTTGGTTCCGGTTTGATTGTTGGTGCCGATTAAAAGAACGACAACCCGCGGAGTAATTTTCTCAAACTCTCCATTTTCCAGGCGCCACAGCACATTCTGGGTCCGATCCCATCCGAACCCCATGTTGATCGCATTCCGGTGGGCATAATATTTGTCCCATGTCCGGCTGCCATGGACGATTGGTGACGGGGGGGTGTTGCAGAACATGTGGGTGATCGAATCACCGATGAAAACCAGATCAACCCTCTGTTTCTTTATAAGATCCAGTATCTGTCCGTGGCGTTCCTCCCAGTTGTAGAAATCTTTTTCCAGTTTGGGAACCGGGATGAGGGCACTGTTTTCAACCTGTACATCTGCTGATGCATAAACCGGAGTGACCTTCTCACCATTCGCCTGGGAAAAAAAGAGAGCAGCCGTAACGCAAATGATAGTTCGGGTGACTTGATTCATGATTTATTCCTTTATTCCCTGAAGGTCAGAGACCTCATAAGTAAAATCAGATCCCGGGTGATAGACGTATATTGAGATAGCTGTGACCCTGGATCCATTAAAACCGCTTTTGCCTTCTGCATCAGTTGCCGGCAGTGCTTTGCTTTTCCCCGTCATAAGCCACTGAACCGCTCTCGGTGGAACCGCACCAAGGAGAGTACTTATTGTTTTGCTGGCGCCAGCAGCAATAGAGACCGAGCTGATAATACAGTTTTTCCTATGGGTGCGATCCGCCATTGGTCCGTCAATAACAAGATGAATACTGAGGTTGTGTTTACTTGTGTTTTTCACTGTTGCCTGCAACGCTTTGAATCCAGCCATGCTCCATTCACCGCTGGGAGGCCGGAAGGTGATTCCCGGACGTTCCATGCTCTTGGATACTTGAACACGATAGGTGGTGCCATCACGTTCAATGCTGGCATCTTTTTCTGCTACAGCGCAATCCAATGCCTGGGTTACATTGAATGCAGCTGGTTGAGAGGCCTCTTTTGCGAATTGAGGCAGCTTTGTAATCGGTCTGTTCAGGGGAACTCCGATTTTTGCGGGGCTGATAACCCACATCAGGATGCCGTTTTTGGCCAGTTCCGGGTGTGCCAGTCTCAGTTCTCCTTTATTTGGTGTAAGGTAACCCTCATCAATCTTCTCAATGCCACCGGGGTAATTCGGATCGGTCACAGCATTGCTGTGGTTTTCATCAATCAGGTATTTGATAAACTTCACTCTTTCGGTGCCGGCAGCTGTGAAAACTTCAGATAGATTGTTGACGCGAATATCCACTTTGCGTGACTCTCCATAGTTAACGGCATGTACGGCAATTCCCTGTTTTTCAACTGAGGCCAGTACAATTTCGTTGTTTGCCAGAGAGTTGTCTACGGCAATCTCCCATTTTTTGTGCATGCTCAGCAGTTTCATAGAGCATCCTGCAGGCAGCATGCGCAGCTCTTCTGCCTTTGTATCAACCTTGTTAGGACCATCAAACCACATGAATCTCGTTTGGATGTCGCCGATGTGATACTGCACCCACGGCATAAGTGTCATGTTCGGACTATAGACATTTGAGAAATATAGCGATTTTACCAGACCGGCCCCATTGATCAGATTGTATTCGCGGCTGCCTGCTTTAGGATGGTAAGGGTCGTGTTCTGTCACGAACATTGGCAACTGTGAGTGAAGGCCATGTTTTGCCAGTAATGCCTGTACGACACCTTCACGCAGCGCTGTAGCCTGATATGGTTTGCTGTATTCATGCCATGACACAAAGTCGAGACATTTACCCTCTGAATCATCCTTGCTGAAATTCTCTAAAAAAAGGTCGATCTTCTTAACGATATCACCGGTGACCGCAGGACCACCCATCAGCACGCGTTGGGGCCCTGTGAGCCTCAGTTCTTCGTTGGCTTCGTTTACCGCCTGATAGGCCGTTTTGTAGAAACTATAGTACTCATCTGCATTACAGCCGATAAAGCCTTTGAGAGTATATTCATTGCAGACCTCAATGTAGCGAAGATTCGGACAGATTTCCCGGTAGTGTATTACCGCATTTCTGAACATCTCTCTCCAGTCATCCATTGTTACGCCGAGTTTTCCGTCAAGAATGTCCCTTTCATAACGCCGGATTGTCAGCATGACCTCATCACTGTGTGTTCCAAAGGCCTGCAGGTAATCGTGAAACGGGATGTTCGTTTCCTTTACGCCACCCCAGGTCTCACCATGTTTCTCTTTGATGCCATCATATTTATGAACTCCGATAAGGCAGTTGTAATTGTATTTTCGCGTCCGGTAATCCCATATCTCGTCAAGATTCAGCCAGCATTTAGTGATCTTTGGCCTGCCGTACTCCTTTTCGCTCAGCCCTGCAAGCGCGGGAGGAGGGGTCTTCTGGATCGAAGTATTACGCCCGGCTGGCATCGAGGGAAACGGACGGAAATATTGAGAAGCATCAATAGTGCGCCTCAGCTCTGGATCTGTAGTCTGAGGGAGTGCTGTGGAATCAGCTCCCATGGCTGTCGTCGAGAGGGCACCGCATAGAAGCAGGAGCGGTATCATCTGTTTTAAATAGGTATTATCTGTCATTGTTATACTGTCCTTAATGTATTTGTCTTTTTTGTTTGTGCGCGTTTTTTATCTCTCACAGAGTCACAGAGTGCACAGAGTAATATTTTTAATGTTTTTTTCTCCGTGTTCTCTGTGACTCTGTGAGAAATAATTCTTGGAGCAGTAATATCTTGTAATCCTGTCAAAAAAAATGGTTGCGGCTATGCTACGCTACGTCCTCTGTGGTAAAAATTTTGAAAAAATCCTGTCTATCCTGTCTATCCATGTTAAATTTTTATTGGGTTGCGGCAGCTTTGCTTTAGCACTCTCGCATTTTAGCACTCTCGCACTAACTTGTGCTAATTCTTTGTTCTTTTATTGTTCAATCATCATAGTGTTTTCAACCCATGTGATGCGAGGTATTCCGAATTTCCAGCCATCGCGTTTCGATGGAAGCATCAGCATTTCAATCTTGTTTTCTCCTGCGTCAAGAGAGGCAAAACCCCATTGTCCGCGCCCAAGGGTTGTTCCTGTGATATTTCCATTTACGAAGAACAGGCAATTACGATTGAACTGGAATCTGACTGATCCTGCAATTTTTGCGTTAAGAATCGTTATGCCGTATAGAACCTTACCTGCATTGGATGCATCTGAATAAAGGGACGCAAATACAAAACGCCCTTTTTCCGTTGGTGCATCAGAGAGCTGTTCTTTGGCTGCCTTTGGAATGCTCTGGTATTTGATATACCCCAGCTTGCTCTGTCTGCCCAGTGGATTGTCCAGAGGTTTACTTATCTTGAATTTATCAAGGCTGATGGCATTCCATCGGTTAGCTATGGTCGTCGTAAAGCGAACTTTCCAGCCGTCACCGGATAGCTCTCCCTGCAAGGGCACTCTGAGCATCTGGGCCTTGCCCGCTGGTTTGGAGAGTGTTGCGTTTATATCAATACTCTTTCCCGGTTCAAGATTGAGCTGAGGGATTGTGAACGACCACTCATCAGTTGGAAGATCTCCTGGCTTAACTGAGAGCTTTAAACAGCTCTTGAACCGACTGTCGGGAACACGAAGCATCAGTTGGCTGCTTCCTGAGCCGCCAGCCCGAATGATTGAATCGGCAGTTCGCCAGTTAGGTGTCTGGATTTCAACCCCCATGAGTGCTTCAATAATCCGATTAGGAACAACTGTGCCTAAGTTGAATTTAGCAAATGATTTGACAACCTTTTCCCATAGTGTACTAACGTCCTCGGGCGTTGAATTAACATGGGCTGCCTTTTTCTTGATAGCCTGCCATTCGGCGGGCATATCTTCGGGGCTCTCCCAGCCCATCAGATTGGCAGCCTCATACATCGCACTCTCCAGCTCTTCCATTGGATTAATGACAACCGAATGAGAATTGTAATCATATGGCTTATCAACTTTATGAAAAACATTTTTTCTCAGGACAATGTTGCGTGCCGCATCTGCTATTGTTGCCCCGACATCTGCATTCTCGACAGTGTTATTCTCCAACAGTGAATCAACTACCCATCCCATGACATTCAGTTGTGCATTGGATTTCAGTTTGTTGTTGCGAACAAATGGGGTATGCCCTTGACTCAAGTTGGTGCCACATATGGTGGTCAACCCTTCTTCTTGCGGCCCCGAACGCCTTTAACCATCTGCG
>JAQIBS010000069.1 GCA_027858965.1 Kiritimatiellia bacterium | reverse complement strand
GGCGCAACCCGAACCACTCGCTATACAGCCAGTGCCGGCAACGGCACCTTTACCACCAACATGGTGACAACCGGAACAGACGTCGGTACCAGTGGCTATGACGGCAATAACGATACGATCGTCGAGCTGATCGGGCTGTTTCCTGACGGCAATGGCGAAATCGAGGTAGGTGTGACTATGATCAGTGGGCATGCCTATCTCAACATTATGGAGATCACAGTAACTGACGTAGCGGAGAACAACCCCGATTCATTGCTCATTGATTTCGGGCCTGATGATGCGATTAACGGACATGCCATGTCGAATCCTGACAGCAACGGAAGGTACTGGAACAATTTCACCTCATACAATACCGGTATGACAATCGTAGATATGATAGATTCATATTCAGCTAAGACAACAACGGTTTCGCTCGCCATTACAGCTGCTTTTACGAGTTACAATGGAATTAATCACGGTGGTCTGCAATCGCCGGATCCATCGCTGCTTGGTTATTTTGCTCAGTCACACGCCACTGAGGACTATTTTCATACTAACGACGAAAAATCCAGCCTGAAGGTAATCGGGCTTAACAAGTCATCTGTCTATACCCTGCGATTCTTCGGAACCCGGGAGAACACAGAGACCCGGGAAACACGCTGTACAGCCATAGCCGGAAACGGCACTCATGTCACCACCTTTGTTACCTCCGGGACGGATATCGGCGACGGTGGCTACGATGGCAATAACGACACGATTGCCGAGCTGACAGGTCTTGTGCCGGATACTCTCGGCTGTATATCCGTGGACATATCAAATGTGCAGGGAACCCAGTGCTATCTTGGAATAATGGAAATCAAGAAGGAGCATTCGGTGACTGGTTCCGGATGCGGCACTGTGGAAATGCAAACAAATGCACTTGTTTATGTTGCTTCCACCGGACATGAGATCGAGGCCCCGGTTGATGCCGACAACAACAGCTGGCATGACGTGGCCGTTGCACATTGTTATGCGGGACAGCTGACACGCTTGTATGTGGATGGTGTTGAAATCGGCAACATCCCTGAGCAGATTGCCCCCACGGGATTTGTGCTAGGTGGAGAAGGTGCGGCAACCACCAACAGGATGGAAGGACCGCAGGAAGCATGCTATCAGGACTGGTGTGTTTATCGCTCAGCCTGGAATGAAGATGAAGCATCAGCTCAAGCCTCCGGTAATATGCAGCAGGCAAGCATGGAGATATGCGCCGCTCTTGCTGACAACCACTTTGTGCAGGGGGAAGCCCTTGACAACCGCGCTCAGAGCCTTTCTGAGGCTGTGGTTAACTCCAGCCTGATAACACAACTGCCGGCAGGCACTGTTATTATGATTCGGTGATAAGGATTAAGTTGAGTCCAGGAGGTCAGTTGCTATGCGGCTGACCAGAAAGAGTCGGCCGCATAGCGACCGACTTCCTGATCTTTGGATAAATGATACCGTGACAATAATTGCACTAAAACACAATAGAGGACAGATATGAAACACCTGATTACAGGTTCACTGACATTGTTGGCAGCCATTTGCATTTGCAATGGTGGGGAGAAAAAAACGTTACATCCATCTCAAGACCCGAACTGGATTCTGACATTTGAGGATAACTTCAAGGGCGACAAGCTGGATGAGAACAAGTGGTTCCCCGGATACCGGCTCGGACGTGTTGGATACTACAAACAGATCGGTTTTCCTAATGCCCATGCCCGTGGATGGCAGCCGTGTCCGCCTCTGGCGCACTATCGCTTTGAGGACGGGGTGATGAGTCTGCGGGTAGACAAGGATAAACCGAAGCGTGAAACCCCCTCAACTAAGACCGTCTCAGCTTTAACATCGGCAATCTACCGCTATGACGATGCAACAAAGGATTTTAAAAATGAGGTTAAGTTTTCCCAGAAATACGGCTGGTGGGAGATGCGCTGCAGAATGCCAGTTTGTGGAAGCGGTGCCTATACCGCTTTCTGGCTGCACAGAGTCGGTGCAAAGAACCAGGAGTATTCTCCAGAGGGTGTACGACATAGAAACCCGGAAGGAAAATCACCCGCTCTTGAAATAGACATCTTTGAGTGGCTTGGCAGAAATCCCAGTAAGAACCTGTTCAATGTGCATTTCACAAAGAACGGAAGCAGGACAGTGAACTGTCCGGCTGATATTACTAAAGAGTTTCATGCCTGGGCAATCAACTGGGAAGAGGGGCAGATCACCTGGTATCTGGACAACAAACCTGTTCATGTATACAAAGGGGCTACACCGGAAGGCAAGATGTATCTTCTGATGGCTATGTTCCAGATCGGTGGATGGGTTGGTGAAATCGATAAAAACCTGCCGTACCCGCTGGACTTTGAGATCGATTATGTAAAAGTCTGGAGCAGGAAATAGGTTTTGATTTTTCTATTAGGGAAGTTACAGTGTAAAAACTGCAAATAAGATTCATAATTTAATACAAAATACAATACGTGAAAACAACAACAAATCAGAGTATCAGGCAATCCGCTGAACGGAATGCTATTCTTTCCTCCTGTTGCGGGGTGCTTGGCGAAGTCACGCTAACCGACAGTGCTGTCATTCTCCTTTTTGCAGGAATCCTGGGAGCGAAAGCATGGCTTTCGTTGTTGATCACGTCATTACTGCCATTGGTCAACGGGCTTTGCATCATACCAATGGCGATCATGGCGGCACGCGTTAGCGCCAGAAAATTGGCACTTGGTTCAAGTGCATTAGCAGGCATTGTCTATTTTGCCGCGCTACTTTCTCCCTGGTTTGGAGGAGCTGGCACCGCTATTCTTGTTAGTGCGATCTTCTTTTTTGCCATATTTATTTCCGGTTTTGTTGCGGGATGGTTTCCTTTACTTGATACCTTTCTGGCCAGAGAAAGACGCATTGCGTTTTTTGCACAGATGCGCTTCTGGCATCAGTTAACCAGCGTAGCATTCTTATTTATAGTAGGCTTGCTCATCGGGACCCATCCCCCTGTTGAAACGCTTCAAGCTGTTTTATTTGTGGCCGCTTTAATTTTTATCGGTCGTGCACTCTTTATTGCGCGTATACCGATTCTTGACACCAGGCCCAATGATGCGAAATGTTCATGGCACGGACTTTCATCCGCTCTGGCTAATCGTCCATTGGTCTGTTTTGCCCGTTATGTGTTTGCATTGAATCTGGCAGCATATTGTGTTGTGCCTCTGACGCTGTTGTATTTGAAGGATCAGTTCCATACCTCGGATAATATGATTGTTATGGTTTCAGCGGCTGCATTGGCTGGGATGTTTCTCGGATATGCAGGGGTAGGCAGAATGGTCAGCCGATGGGGAATTAACCGCGTATTTCAATTAGCGCATATAACATTCACTCTGGTATGTATGATTTTATTTTTTATTAAAGATGACGGAACTTACGTATTATTCCTGATAGCTGCGCTTCTGCTATTGCACTCTTTTTTTATTGCGGCGGTTTCTGTGTTGTCGTCATCAGGAATGCTTACACGGGCTGATGCGAAAAATAAAACACTTGATATGGCTTTATTCGGTGCCTTTTTTTATGGTGGACAAGGACTCTCCCGGTTGATTTCTTCGGTTCTGATGAAAGATGATAGAGCAATAGCCTGTTGGCATTTGGGAGAGTTTGCTATTTGCCGTTACCAATTTGTGTTTTTGCTTTGTGCTGTCAGCGTAACTTTAACCGCTCTATTTTTTAAAAAGGGAATAATATGAAACTTAGCGAATTAAATATCGTCATGCTGGCGATTCTATGTGGATCAGGAATAAGGATAAACTTAGCCCAACCGTAATAGCTGTGCCATCCACTTTCCAACGGCCAAAGGAGATGACAGGGGACACTTTTATACCATGCCTTTCAATGCTTTCGAAGGATTCCATGTCTGGGCAATGGAGTGGAAGGAAGGTCAGGTTGTGTGGTATCTCGACGGAAAAGTTATCCGCACATATAAAGGCCCGACACCCCAGGAGAAGATGTTTATTCTTATGGCGCTTTTCCAGTATTCATCAGTACCGAGCTGGACCGATAAAATTGATCCTGATATGAAATACCCGCGTGATTTTGAAATCGATTACGTCCGTGCGTATAAACGCGAAAAATGATTTTAAGTGAATAGTTCTTTGATCGCATGAATGGTACACTGATACGAGATTCGGGATACGGATCAATCATTTTTGGAAAATGAGAAAACAAAAGGGAGAACAATATAATGAAAACAGGACACAAAATAATCACTACATTAACAGTGGTCTGGGGAATGCTAATGGTTTTTTGCCTAACACCAAGTGCTGGCGCTGATAATTCATCGCCTAAGATGGCAAAACGATTTGTTGGATTCGAGCATGGAATGGGAATTGGCGGCTGGTTGACAAACTACAAACGATTCAACGTTCTTCCCGATAAGTGGAAGCTGAAAATCTCTATCGGAGACTATGAACATTTTGATTCCTATATCACCAAAAAAGACATAGAGAACATGGCATCGTTCGGTGTCGATCATATCCGCCTCGGGTTCGACCAGATTGTATTGGAAGAGAAACCCTATGTCTACCGTAAGCGTACATTCAAATGCGTTGACAACTTTGTCAAATGGTGCCATGAATGCAATGTCAATGCAGTATTGAACCTGCATAAGGCTGTCGGCAACTACTGCGATGTGCCCTCCCCCGTCAATCTGCTGGACGATGCAGAACTGCAGAACCGCTTTGTTGCATTATGGGCTGAGTTTGAGCGTCGCTATCATAATGACAACAGTGTTGCCTTTGAACTTCTCAATGAGGTCAAGAATGTTGATCCCAAGTTATGGAATGCGCTGGCTGCACGGACTGTCAAAGAGATCCGCAAAACCAATCCTGACCGAAAAATCATTATCGGCAGTACCTGCTGGAACAGTGCCAGTAATTTAAAATATTTACAGCTTTTCGATGATGAGAACGTAATGTACACATTCCACATCTACAGTCCGTTCGAATTTACGCACCAACGCGGTGTACTGCAAAAGAGTCCTCTATATTATAACCGTGAAATGCCTTATCCATGCGACATCGAACGTTATCGTGATTATAAACGGTTTGTGGAAGGTGCAAAAAATCCATATTCGAATTTGAAACGGATGGACATCAAATATATGCGGCAATGCCTGCAACCGGCTTTTGATTTTGTGAAGGCACACCCTGACAAGATTCTCTGGTGCGGGGAGTTCGGAACCATTCGTCACTGCAATATTACTTCTCGCGAAAACTGGATGAATGATGTTATCCTGTTGCTGAAAGAGCATGACATCCCCTACTGCGTCTGGAACTATCTCAGCACACCTAACGATGGCAACCGTTTCAGCCTTGTAGATGATGACAAGCGGCAGATTCTTTCTCCGCGTATGCTGCGCATCATCCAGGGGGATGTGCATTCACTACCTGAGAAGAAGTAGGTCCGGTTTCCAACCGGACAGTCCCGATAAAATCGGGACCTACATTAGGCGCCATAATGTTAATTTCTTTCGTGAAAAATAAGAAATTGCGACCGTAAACAAGTAACTGCCACCCGGAGGTCGGCCCTCCCGTGGACTAACATGCGAAGTATGGGAGGGTTGGCCTCCGGCTGTGCCACAGCGAAGCTGAAGGCGTAGACCGGGCAGTCGCAAAACTTGGGTTGCCGGTAGAACTCACGTTAGATATCTGGAATTGGTACCTCATTGTTGATGTGCCCTCTGAAACTTCCTTGGCGCTGAACCATTACTCTGTTACCATATTCTAAGCAAATTCAAACTGGGGTGATTTTTATGAAAACATTGTTTTCAGCATTAATTCTTTTTGCATTTAATGTTCTATCGATTGAAGTTATGACACCTATCGATCTCCGCTCAGTAAAGGTCGGAGGTGAAATCGGCCGACGCATAGATATCACAATCACGAACAATCTACTCAAACTGGACATCGAGCATGACTTCCTGGATCCATTCCGCAAGAAAGAAGGTGAAACATCGTACATCGGGTTGGGTAAGCTGATTGATTCCGCCGTTGAGCTTGCAGCATATTCCGGGGATCAAAGGGTCATCGAACTGAAAAAGCATTTGGTGAATGAGTTGTTGAAAACCCAGGAGCCGGATGGTTATATGGGAATTTTTCCTCCGCAGAAACGCATTACAACTCTGTGGGATGTGCATGAAATAGGCTATCTTATCTGGAGCTTGCAGAGTGACTATCATTATTTCGGTGAGAAAGCCTCGCTTGATGCGGCCTGTAAAGCAGCTGATTACCTCATACAAAACTGGTCAAAATTGACTCCCGAATGGGAGAAAGATCAGATTGTTATTCCACATGTTGCCTTTACCGGTCTGGCCAGGGCTATGATCGCGTTATACCAGGATACAGACAATGCCTCCTATCTTAATTTTGTGGGAAATACCCGACAACTTCCTCGGTGGGATCTGGATATTGTTATCGGACGTCGCTGTGGCATTGAAGGGCATATCTATGCCTACATGGCCCGTTGCCTTGCTCAATTGGAACTGAACAAAATCACCCCGGATAAACGGTTATATCAGCAGACTGAGCGAGCCCTTGATTTCATGACTCAGAATAACGGCATGATGATCACAGGCAGTTGCGGAGAGTATGAGATCTGGACAGATGATCAGGATGGACGCGGTGATGTCGGAGAAACCTGTGCTCTTGCCTATCAGATGCGCGTATATGATGCCTGGTTATGTAGAACCGGGGATGCAAAGATGGGCGATCTTATGGAACGTGTTATGTTTAACGGACTTTTTGCCTCACAATCACCAGATGGTCGCCGCCTGCGTTATTTTGCGCCGCTTGAAGGACATCGCCAATATTGGGAAACCGACACCTATTGCTGCCCATGTAACTACCGCCGCATTATCGCTGAACTGCCGGCCATGGTTTATTATCAGATGCAGGATGGCTTTGCGATCAATCTTTATGCTCCTTCAGAGGCAAAGTTGTCCGTTGACAAAGAGGTGCAGCTGAAAATCAGTCAGGAGACAACATATCCAAACAGCGGCATGGTTAAAATCAAGCTTGATCCATCAAAACCTTCCACCTTCACATTATGTCTCCGCATTCCATCCTGGGCACCCGATGCAACAGTGGTTGTTAATGGTGAACCCGCAAAAGGAAACATTCAACCAGGAACATTTTTTAAGCTGCAACGTAAGTGGAAACAGGGAGATCAGGTTTTGCTGCATATGCCGATGACCTGGCGGCTTGTCAAAGGCCGGCAGCGTCAGGCCGGAAGAGTGGCGGTTATGCGTGGGCCGCAGGTTTTTTGTCTCAACCCAGCACAGAATTCAGCCTTTGCCGAAATAGATGGAAGTGACCTGGGTTATATGGCTCTTGATCCAACATCTTTTGGAAATCCGGTTCCGGATAATTCAGTTCGTCCAGATGGTCTTGGCTGTCGTGTCCGCGCCTGGAGGTCCAGCATGAGCCTCTCACCTAAAACCGATTATGAATTCACACTGACGGAATTTCCTGACCCTGATGGAAAGGCCACCTATTTCCGATTGCGTAATTTCAGTGTGGCAGTTAATGATGAATTGCTGAAATAAGCCTTTTATTTGACCATATCTCTGAACAAAACTAAACTGAAAAAGTCTATTCAGTATAACAGGGAGGATTGATAATGCATCTCAACCGGCGGGAATTCATTGCAGTTTCATCTGCAGCAGTAGCGGCCACGACAGTGGGCGCACAGTCAAAAAAGAAATACAAAGCCTGTATCATCGGTGACAGCAAAATGGGAGGGTATGGACACTGCATGGAACACGCATTTGGGTTACGGGATGATGTGGCAACCGTAGCGTTGGCTGATCCGGATGAGAGTGGTCGGGTAAAATATGCCAAGATTGTAGGCGTTGAGCGTAGCTATGCAGATTATCGCGAGATGCTTGAGAAAGAACGGCCTGACTTGGTTTCGGTCGGACCGCGGTGCACGATAAAACATGAAGAGTATCTTCTGGCTTGTACGGAGGTCGGTGCCCACGGCTTCATTGAGAAGCCTTTATGTGACGATCTGGCGGTCGGAGATAAAATGGTGGCCGCTGTCGAAGCCAGGAACCTGAAGTGGGCAATTGCCTTCATCTTCCGCAGTATGCCCGAGGTGCAGCACGCATGGAAGATGATACACGAAGAGGGTCTCATCGGCACAGTGCTGGAAGCACGTGGTCGCGGCAAGGAAGACCACCGGGCAGGAGGTGAGGATCTGATTGTGCTCGGTGCACATGTGCTCGATCTGATGTGCTTCTTCATGGGCGGGAAGCCGTTGTGGTGCACTGCCGATGTCACTGTTAATGGACGCACAGCACAGCCTGCCGACGTGCGCAGGGCGAACGAATCACTGGGGCCTATCGTGGGAGATCGCATTCATGTCATGTACGGATTCAAAGGGGGCACTGTGGGCTATTTTGACTCCATGAAAAACCCGAACGGAAATGGCGGCCGTTTCGGTATCGACATCTATGGCAGCCGTGGGGTGGTTGCCATTCGCATCCTTCCTGGCGATTTAAGAATAAGCGTGCAATGGTTTGAAGGTTCTCTCTGGGCGCCCGGCAGGAAGAGCAAAGGCTGGAAGCCGCTGCCGGATGCACCTGTCGTCCAGGTGAAAGATAAGCATCGCGAACGCAACCAGATCATTACCGATGACCTCATTGCTGCCATCGAAGAAGATAGACGTCCGAAGATTAGCATCCAGGACGGCCTCAGGTCTTGGGAGATGACCCAGGCCGTGTTTGAATCATGTGTCCAGGGAGGAGCGCGTGTTGCTTTACCCCTGGTTAACCGTTCACATCCCCTGAAGAGTTGGAAGTAGGGAGAAGGCTGTTAGGTGTTTAGGCTGTTAGGTGTTTAGACTGTAGGAGTTTAGGTTTGTAGTGAAAAATGAACGCATGTCAATTTCATTGAACTCTTAATTTATAAAACTATTTTTTGAGTATAATTAAGTAACCCAAGCTTCCGGCTTGGAATTTGCCTAAACTGGGCAAGCAAGGATGCTTGCATTATATTAATCTGAATTAACTCCGTAGCAGGTTCAACAGAACGAAGCATGTCTTCTTCCGAGTGCTTTCCATATTGATGTGAAATAAAGCTGATTTCAGCTGCTTTTTCAGGGTGGATTGCGGACCGTGGGCCACGGTCCCTCCAGCGTGTGGCGTTATCGTCTTGGTATCGACTTTGACTCGATAAAATTGAACCTGTTGGGTATTGTTTTGCGGTCTTATTGGAGGGGCGCTGGCCTCAGCGCGCGCTAGGTGACGAACCGCAACAGAGATTCGCGGTTCATAAACTACGTATTGATAATTTGGTTGCGGCTATGTTGTGCTACGAACTTCGTGGTGAAAAAATGTGCATAAACAACAAAAAGTTGAGTTTATAGTGGCTAACTACAAAAAATGCCGGACATACTTTCGTTAGAATAGCGTGTCCGGCAGTTTTATTTCACCTGATAATAATCAGCGTAAAGTTTATTTGGTTGGCAGTGGAGCTTTTGCAACTTTCTCCATCCATTTTTCACCGAATTTACCGCTGGCTTTAATTTTAGGGCAGGGATAGCCTTTGCACTCGGCGCAACAGCTGAGTTTCTTCATCTGAACACATTTCAGAATAGGGCAGTTTGCTTTGGCACCAACGCCGCATCCAGGGCATTTGCCATTCAGCTTCATGCGACATGTTTTGCATGAAAGTCCGCAGGCTCCGTGTTCCCCGCAAATTCGAACGTCCAACATCCAACATCGAACGTTCAACATCCAACGAAAGGCAGCGCTTTGCGCGATCAGTTAACTTAAGGATAAAAAAACGTGCACAAAAAACACGAAAACGAATGATAGTAGTACGAAAAGCATGAAGGATTCCTTTTTCTACAGCATTGAAATCTTTTTTTCTTTAGTCTTATGCAACGCGTAGCGTTGTTGACTAAAGCAGCGAAGACTATCATACAACTAAGCAATGAGTGCAAAAGTGATCGCATATCACATCGGCTAAGTTTCATTGCGGTTCCGCTGCTTTAGTTTTTGATTGTCATTGAACCATTAATACGTCATATTTATTAACCATGCAACAATTACCCGGTCCGGACACATTTCACCTAAAATGGGTGGGAGATATATTTAATATAAACCTGAAGCTGGATAATCCGGTTAAAGGACTCGCTGTCTTTCGTTCTAACCTTGGCAAGGCTCACATAAAGCGTGAGGAAATCATTGCGAGTACGCAATCCGGCGATCCTGTTTTGGCCTGCGACTGGCACGATATCCCCATGGTTGAAAAGAATCCGGGTGAGTACATTTTACGGGTTCCTTTGTTGGAGGTAGGTGTTTTCTCCGGCAAAACATGTTTCTTTGAGGAGGGCAGCTCTGTTCCGCAGTGGCCGGAAGGGGATAATATGACCATCAAGGTTGAACCTGCTCATACGGCCTGCGCTAACTCAATGTACTCCGCCTTTGTGCGTCAGTTTGGGGAGGCTCTCCATTGCAATCCCGATAATGATGAGGTTAGGGGCAGTGTTGATCATCTCGATCAACGCGGTTATACTGTGATTCCCCCATCTGGAAAATTTCGCGATCTGATGCGGCAGCTTGATATGATCATGGGTGCAGAGGGCTTTCGTATATTGCAGTTGCTGCCAGTGCACCCTGTGCCAACCACCTATGCCCGCATGGGACGTTATGGTTCGGCCTTTGCCGCTCTGGACTTCTTTTCTGTTGACCCCTCTTTGGCGGAGTTTGATAAGAGTGCCACGCCTTTGGATCAATTTGGAGAGCTGATCACAGCTGTTCACAGCCGGGGGGGATATCTCTATATGGATCTGCCTGCCAATCATACCGGCTGGGCTGCCACAATGCAGATCCATCATCCAGAGTGGTATGGACGTAACGGGAAGAATGAATTCGCCTCACCCGGTGCCTGGGGTGTGGTCTGGGCCGATCTTGTGGAACTGGATTATAAAGATCCTCAACTCTGTTCATATATGGCAGAGGTCTTTCTCTTCTGGTGTCGCCAGGGAGTGGATGGTTTCCGCTGTGATGCCGGATATATGATTCCATCTGAAACATGGACTTTCATTATTGCGCGCGTGCGGGAGGAGTATCCAGATACCGTCTTTCTGCTGGAGGGATTGGGTGGCAAGGTGGAGACAACCGAGAAACTTCTCTCTGTCTCTAATATGAACTGGGCTTACTCCGAGCTGTTTCAGACAATGGATCGCGGGGCAATGGAGTGGTATCTGCCACGCTCGATTGAGATGGCTGAGCGTTGCGGTCCGTTGGTGCACTTTGCTGAAACCCACGATAATGCCCGACTGGCAGCAGGGGGGGAGGTCTTTGCCCGAAATCGGACGATGCTCTCCGCGATGCTAGCGCATCAGGGAGCATTCGGCATGGCTAACGGTGTTGAGTGGTATGCTACCGAGAGGATTGATGTGCATGGAGCCGCGGCTTTGAACTGGGGTGCTGAAAATAATCAGGTTCATCTGATTGCCCGTATGAATAAAATTCTGGAATTACATCCGGCTTTTGGAACCGATACCGCCCTTCGTATGGTTTCATGTAATAGTGGTCCGTTCTTTGCCGTCTGGCGCTCAATAAAGGGCAACGGCTATGGTGTTTTGGTCTTAGTGAATCTCGATTGCGAAAATTCCCATCTTCTCAAATGGAAGGGGAATTACCTTAATAAATCCCATGCATGGGATCTGATAAGTGGCGAGGAGCTGGATTTGCACTCACATCCAGAGACTACCCTCCAGCCGGGAGCTGTACTTGCTTTGACTGCGGAGAAAGCAGAGCTGGATCTGCTTGAACAGGGGTCCCTGACAATGCGTGAACCTCCGCGTCTCACATTGCGTCGTCGTAATGCCATGGCAATGCGTGTGGTTATCGCTATGAAAATCCGCTACTCCGGTATCAATGAATCGGAGATTCACTTTGAAGAGGAACCCGATGAAGTCGGGCTGCAGATGGTTGAAACCCCGGATAGCTTCTGCGTTTCCAAAAAAGGTGGTCTTCCGCATCAGGTGAAGTGGCAGTGGCCGCATGATATAAAAAGGCATGTGATGATCCCTGATGGAGATCATTTGCTGGTGCGCGCGCCTTATCCCTTTGACCTGATTCTGCGTTCAGGAGAGGTGACGCACATAGCAGAGCGGGCTATACCCTTTGCCGATGGTGACTGGGGCGCATTTATCCCAATTATGCCTTATGATGACTCTTTAGATGGCTCACGTGCGGAACAGCGTCAGCTGACCACTACCGTTTATAGGGAGGATGGTGTGCAGACTGATACATCGACTCTTCTGATCCTGCCCCCCGCAGATAGGTTGCGGATTAATACACGTTGCAGCGGTAATCAGGTGCGAGCTGATAGCTCAATTTATGCAGTGCTCTCAAATGGAGCGGGAGCAATGGCGCAGGTGCGCGCAGCCTGGGGAACTTTGTTCAGTCAGTATGACGGCATGTTGATCACCAATAATGATCCGCATGTGCCGGTCGATAAAATGGTTTTCTGGAGGCGCAGCCGCTGCTGGCTGCGTTACTGCGGTTATTCACAGGAGATAAATATTGATTGCCTTGAGAGCTTTGAGGCTGATCCGGGAGGCAGGTTTGCAGAGTGGCACTTTGTAGTGCCGTGCGGCATGGGTAAATCGGCTGATATTACATTCCGATTGGAGATGGCACTCGGTGTTAACCGGGTGCAGCTGATGGTCCGACGTAATGAAGATGGAGACTACGGACTCGATGCTGCTGATGAGATCAGTATTATTCTGCGACCAGATATTGAATGGCGCAGTTTTCATACACAGACTAAGGCCTTTCAGGGAGCCGAGGATAAGTGGCCAGCTGCTATTGAGGCATTTGAAACCGGATTCAACTTCCGTCCTGCCGAGGGAGAGTGCTGCACCATGGAGAGTGCTAGCGGCCATTTCTATCACGAACCGGAGTGGAGCTATATGGTTGCACATCCGCTTGAAGCTGAGCGGGGGCTTGAGGCCAGTGGCGATTTGTTTAGTCCTGGATGGTTTGAGCTGGCGCTGCTGGAAGGTGAGTCCGCTGTGATCACAGCTAAACGCGATGATCACTGGGGTGAAGATATCGACAGGAATAAAGATATAGATCAGAAGATTGATAAGAGCGGGATTTCTGTGCCGACTGTTTTGTCCCGGTCAATGGATATCTACGTGGTGCGGCGCGATGCCCTGCGTACGGTCATTGCCGGTTATCCCTGGTTTCTTGACTGGGGGCGCGATACCCTGATTGTCCTGCGTGGCCTGATTGCCGATGGTCGCACAGCAGAGTCATTGACGATTTTGAAGGAGTTTGGACGCTTTGAGAAACGCGGTACAATTCCGAATATGATTCGGGGTACTGACGATGCTAATCGTGAGACCTCCGATGCCCTACTTTGGTTCTGCGTTGCAGCGGGTGATCTGATCAACGAACTTGGAGTAGAGGAGGTTCTCAATACCGATTGTGTGGGGCGGCCTTTGAGTCAGGTTCTGGAGTCGATTGTTGCCAATATCAAGGATGGCACGCCCAACGGAATTACTATGGATCAGAACAGCGCTTTGATCTACAGCCCTCCGCACTACACCTGGATGGATACCAACTATCCAGCTGCCACACCGCGTGAAGGTTATCCGGTTGAGATTCAGGCTCTCTGGATTGCAGCGCTGCGTCTGGTGGCCAAACACGTTGACAGCAAATGGGATAAGCTGGCCGATAAGGCGCAGAAATCGCTCAAAAAATATTTTGTTCACAGCGAGGGCTGGCTGGTCGATTGCCTGCGGGCCAAATCAGGAGTCTCCGCTGCCAATGCAATCCAGGAGGATGCTGTGCGTTGTAATCAGCTTCTGGCAGTTACACTGGGGGTTCTGGATGATGACCCTGAACTGGAGGTGGCTGTGATACGCTCCTGTGAACCTCTGCTGGTGCCGGGGGCAATTCGCTCTCTAGATGATCGACGTATCGAGGCTGATATGACCATCTACGGTGATGACGGTGCGGTTCTCAATGATTCGCATTATCCCTATAAGGGACATTATCTGGGTGATGAGGATACTTTACGTAAACCGGCTTATCATAACGGGACCGCCTGGTCGTGGCCCTTTCCTCTCTATGCTGAGGCAATGTACAAGGTCTATGGAGATGAAGCACGTGAACGAGGATTAAGCTTGCTGGGTTCAGCGATTGAATATCTGAATACCGGTTGTCTGGGACATTTGCCCGAGATCACCGATGGTGATGCGCCGCATGCGGCCCGTGGCTGCGGAGCGCAGGCCTGGGGAGTATCGGAGCTGCTGCGTGTCTGGCATCTGCTGGATGGACATGGCGCATCAGCCCGGTAAGCGAAACAACACAAGAGTTATTTAACAAGCTTAGGCGATCCCCAGATTGCGTAGTTTCCTTTTCCATCGCCACCGGCGGATGAGGCAATCAGTTGCAGGTTGGTAACTCCCTTAAGATTAATATCAAGCGTCTGTGCTGTATCGGCTCCTGAGAGAGGTCCCGCCTTACCGAGAATAACCCCGTTACTCTTTATTTGAAAGTTCACTCTGCCTTCAGCGCCAAGTTCCGGATGCACTCCGACTGTAACGGTAAAACTTTTATACACGTCAGCGGGAATAAAATATGTCAGAACACTGTGAGTGCCGGTTCCTATACCCGATGCCAGCTGCTGAATTTCAACTCCCTGACCTTTTTTGATTCTCAGCTTTAACGGAACCGCATCTTTGCCGTCCTTTAAGATTTTACCGACTTTTGCGTAACCCCAGTAAGGTTTGCTGAAAAAAGAGGACTGGGGCATATAGAGCTTCGGTGCTTCAAGAGGATAATTGCCAGATATGTCTACACTCTGCAGTGCCGCCTCGGCCTGAGGTTCAAACTTCTGTTCAGCAATACAAATGAGTGTATAGAGAGCATCCGCTACGATCTCAGCTCCGACAATCGCCGCGTTCTGCTGTGCACTGTTAACAACATCGTCATTCTTCTCATAGAGTCCATTAATAATAGGAATAACCTGCCCTCGAGCAAAAACAGTAGTCGCATGACTTTTGTTAAGCAGATTAAATGCGGCATCCTCAACCGTTGTTCCATAGAGATGCGGTTTGTAGTCCTTCAGGTCCAGCGTGAACTTGCCGTTTTCCAGCGGACTGTGCAGCAGGGTATCCTGGTGCTCCTCCGGCGGCGGAAGAAACTGTTTGAAAAGGGTGAACATGTTATCCCCCGGAACTGCGTGCGCAGGACAACTCCAGTCTTCCAGCATATGGCTCACGGTTCCGGCATAACATGCCGCTTCATATTTCCGGCCGGCCTGGAACTCAGCAACCGCTTTTCCAAAAAAGTAACGCAGCAGTTCATAAGCTTCAGCGTGAGCCGGTGGCAGATGCAATCCCACTTGATACACAACTTTCGGCTGACTTTCCAGCTGTGCAAACTTAGCTTTCTCTTTATCTGAATACACCTGATCCGGTAACAGGCAGTAACTGGACCCCAGTGCGGCAAGTTCCTTTCCCCAGAGCTCTTTATGTCTCTGCGGCAGGGCATCACATGCCGTCCGGGTGATTATAACGTGTGGAGCTCCCCACCCCTGCGCATCCACGAACGGCATGCCCAGCAGAAAAAGGGCAAAAACCATCATAGAAATTCGACACATTTTAGCGCGGTGAACTCTCATACATTCTCTCCTGCAGTTTTTACTGTTGTTAAAGTCATTTGCTGTAACCGAGGTCCGAGACCTCGGACACCTCACCCTCTAAATTATTAAAATAGCCAATAAACAACCTCCATTTATAACTGTGCCAACAGTAACAAGTGTGTCACTTTTCAGTCAAGGTAATTTGGCTGCAAATTATAATCCATTTTGTTGTTTTCATCAGGAAAATTACTCGCACCACCCTATTGAATTGCAGGAGAGAATCCCGCAATTCAATAGGTTTTGCTTATTTACCCATGTAGGCACTCTGATAGAGAGCTTTAATCTCACGAATCATCGGATAGCGTGGATTGGCTCCGTTGCATTGAAACGTATCACATCATCAATCAGCAGCGCATTGGCTAAACCATGCGCCAGGCCAAACTTAGCCCCCAGTTTGTGTGCCATAGAGTGGCAGATTCCCAGGAACGCATTGGCAAAGGCCATACCCGCCATTGTGGCGGCATAGTGCACTTTTTCCCGCGCTTTAATATCGTCCGCACCGTTGTTGTAGCTGTCCGGCAGATATTTGAAGAGAATTCTGATCGACTCCAGAGCCATGCTGTTTGTGTATTCGGTGGATAGAACCGAGACCATAGCCTCCAACGCATGGGTCAGAGCGTCAATCCCCCCAAATGCGGTCAGCTGCTTTGGCATATGCAGCACCAGCTCAGGATCAATGATGGCCATATCCGGAGTGAGAGCATAGTCGGCAATCGGATATTTCTTGCCGGTGGCATCATCGGTGACCACTGCAAACGGAGTCACCTCTGAACCAGTGCCCGATGTGGTCGGAATGGCCACAAACCGGGCTTTCTTTCCCATCTCAGCAAACGAGCAGATCCGCTTCTCAATATCCATAAAACGCATGGACATCTCTTCAAACTTGGCCTTGGAGTGATATCCGAGTAAATTTCACCGATGATGAGATTGCAGTGCAGGTTGGTGATCACGTAGTTCGTGCAAATGACAAAGCGCTGACCGGTGCCAAGCGTGTTATGGCCCTGATGGTGAATGGAGGAGGGGTCAGCTTCAAAGATATTACCCTCTATAGCTCTGAGTCAGAAGCTTTCTAAATAGTCCACACCTGTCGTCCTTTGGGGCTGAAAATGATAAGAAACCACGAAGAACACAGAGAATACGAAGATATTAACCACTAAAAGCACGAAAGAATGTAGGCTTAAATTTAGTAGATACATGCATCAAGGAGAGATAAAACCTCGTCCAGTAATGCTGTGTCCGCTTTTCCAATCCGTTTTACTTTGCGTGCTTTGAAATCGATGGATTTAACCTGTTCTACCATAACAACACCGGTAAGATCGGTATTATATGGCAGTGGCACATGGAATGGTAAATTACGGATTGTATTTGTAATAGGGCAGACTATTGCCAGCCCTGTATGGCGATTGAAGAGGTCGTTACTAACAACCAATGCCGGTCGCCTTCCTTTTTGTTCATGCCCTAATTGAGGGTCAAAGGTAAGAGCTACAAAATCACCTTTACTCGGAATATAGGTTGCCATTACCAGGCCTCCATGCCTGAAGGTTCGCCCCAGTTTACCTCACTCGGTTTGTAGTCAGCCGGGATTTTAGATACGAGTTCTTCCAGAGTATGAGCTCCACGCAGTCGCTTTACCGGTTCAATGACAATTGCTCCCTCTCTAACACAAAGATCAACTTCATCGCCCACTGAAATATTGGCTTCCTTCAGAATCTGCTTGTTGAGACGCAGTCCTTGGCTGTTACCCCATCCTTGCACTTTTGTGATCATATTAATCTCCTATGTATAGCCCATGTATATACCTTTCGGGCGGTGGTGTCAAGAATGTATGGGGAGTGTCTGTGAATCGTTGCAATAATCCATCCCGCTCAGCGGGACGGATTTACTTTATCAGGCATTAAAAGTATATCCGTCGCTATGCGGTGGATGAAAACAAATGCTTTATGCGAGGATCTGTGAAATGTGCAACGATTCGCAGTTATGCGCCCAAAAACGTAAGGGTCGTGTTTTTGATGTTTCAACAAAGAACGTTTTGGCGTATGATTTCGCTGATGTGGAGAGTGTATGATGAAAATTAAAATAATAAAAACCGATGCAGAGCATGAAACAGCTCTTGAACGGATCGATGAAATATTTAATGCAAAACTCGGCACTCCGGATGGAGACGAGCTGGAGTTGCTTGTGCATTTGGTAGAGCAGTATGAGAATGACAGATATCCAATAGATTTCCCCGACCCGATTGATGCCATAAAATTCAGAATGGAGCAACAAGGATTGAAACAAGGGGATCTGTTACCGTATATCGGAAGCAAAAGTAAGGTGTCAGAGGTGTTGAGCCGCAAACGTCCGCTGAGTCTTTCTATGATAAGAAAACTTAACGAGGGACTTCATATTCCGGCAGAAGTTTTATTGCAGGAACCCGGAAAAGCACTGTCGCCGCTTTATGATGGAGTTGATTGGAAAAAGTAAAAAAGAGAAAGAAGCAGATGCATTGGCCTCTGAGTTATTAATTCCAGAGAAGGAATGGGCTGAATCAAAATTAACCCGTGTCCCCCATCCTGAAAGAGTAGAGGAGCTGGCAACGCGAGTTCATGTTCATACAGCCATTGTTGCTGGTCGTGTGCGCTATGAGAAGAAAAACTACAAAATATTAAGCTCTCTTGTTGGTAACCGGTTGCTACGAAAACAGTTTCCCGCTTTCAAAACGGGGTACTAATCGGGTACATTTTGGATATTTATTGGCTCAAAAAATTTGATTCAACAAATAATTAAATTCCTTAAAGAACATTTAAAGAGTGAAATTATAGGTGCCATTATTAAAGAGATTAATCTTATATCGGAGGTTTTTGATTCTTAGATAACGGGGCAGCCACGGTGAATTACAGGGATAGAAATGTTATGGGAAACAGAATTTTGAGAGACACGGTGGTGCTGATCGCCGCCGGAGCATTGACGCTGCTGTCAGCATGCAGGAAAAGCGAGGATAGGATTATTATGCAGGCAAAAGAGAAACAGATAACAATTGCGGAGCAGGGGCATATTCTGACTAATATTGGTGTCTGGTCACTGGATAGCAAGTGGATTGTTTATGATCTAAGGGTGCAGGGTGATGTTTTTGACGGCAAGCGCATTGAGCGGGTAAATGTTGAGAGCGGTGAAGTTGAAGTTCTGTTTGAATCCGCCAACGGAACCTGCTGCGGGGTGGTCACCTGCTCGCCCGTTGAAGATAAAATTGTCTTTATCCATGGCCCCGAGAATCCGACTCCTGATTGGCAGTATGGTGCTTATCATCGCTATGGAATGTTGGTGGATATGCACAAGCCCGGCAGGGGATGCGTGATGGATGCGCGTGATTTGACCGCGCCATTAACACCCGGTGCCCTGCGAGGCGGGACGCATGTGCATGTTTTCAGCGGTGACGGTCAATGGATCAGCTTTACCTATGAAGATGCACTGCTGGCAGAAAATAACTCGAACGTCGAACATCGAACTTCCAACATCGAACATCGAATGAGAGGTAGCGCCGTTGGCGCGTCAATTTGTAGAGACCGCTCTGCGAGCGGTATGCCTCTCGCAGAGAGGCCACTACAGAAAAAAAACACGAAAATGAATGACAGTAAAGAGGAGAAGGATGGGACGCATGTAAATCTCCGTAATGTGGGTGTCAGTGTTCCAAGGGGGCCGGTCAAGGTCAGCAAAAAACACCCCCGCAATCATGACGGAGCCTACTACACGGTTCTTGTTTCAAAGACAACGGCCAATCCGGAACCCGGGTCGGATCAGATCAGCAGGGCCTTCAGCGATGCATGGGTTGGAACTGATGGCTATGTGAAAGAGAATGGCTTACGACAGAGAAAGGCCATTGCCTTCCAGGGACATGTGCGTGATGCGAAGGGAGAAACTATCTCCGAGGTTTTTATTGTCGATCTGCCTGATGATCTGACTAAGGCCGCAGCGGGGCTGCCGATTGAAGGGACAATGAGCACCCGTCCCAATCCTCCGGCTGGAGTTGTGCAGCGTCGCCTGACCTTTACCGCAGATCGGAAATATCCCGGTTTGCAGGGGCCGCGTCACTGGCTGCGCAGTTCATCGGATGGTTCGCAAATCGCTTTTCTTATGAAGGATGACACAGGTGTCGTTCAGCTCTGGACAATTTCGCCCAATGGCGGAGAGCCTCGGCAGGTGACTAGCAATGCATGGGATATTGTGTCCGCCTTTTCATGGAACCCTGATGGGAGTTCCGTGGCATATGTTATGGATAACAGTATCTTTGTGACAGATGTTGCTTCCGGTGAGAGCCAGCGGATTACAGAGCGTTCAGATGATAAGAATACGCCTTCGTCACTTGCCTGCGTTTTTTCTCCTGATGGCACAAAGATCGCTTATATGCGTCCCGCAGGGGATGATCATGGATGTCAGCTGTTTGTCGTGTCAGTTCTGTAGGAGGTTGAAAGTGGAACGTGGAATGTGATAATCGATAGTAGTTGACAGGTTGCGGTAGTAGTCGATAAGGGCAGCAAATTCAATACCCCGCACTGATGCCTCCCGCAGTCCCTCATGCGGAACTGTAAAACGTCCCACATTCTACATCCTACATTCCACAGAGCACTGCGATCACTACTTCCCTCTTCGGTAGCGGCTGGGGGTCATGCCGGTATATTTTTTAAACACCTGGCTGAAGTACTGGCTCGAGGAAAAACCGCAATTAAGTCCAATTTCTATGATTGGCCGGGCTGGGTCGGAGAGCAGTTCCCGCGCTTTGCGAATGCGGCAGCGCAGCAGATAATCATTAGGGGTCATACCGGTTCCGGCTTTAAAGATCTCAAATATGCGGGCACGGCTGAATCCTATATGATGAACAAGATCAGATATCTGAAGCGGTTCATGGCAGTGGGCTTCAAGATACTCGGTGGCAGCGGTCACAATGGCATTGTGGTCCGGTTGCGGGGTGCTGCTGAGATTAACTGCAGCTTCGATGATTACGGTACAGACGGCCGCACGCAGTTTGGCCTTTATCATGTCGTCCAGATCTTTCTGTCCTGCATGACGGCCAACCAGCTGTGACAAGCGGGCTACGCAGCGCCGCAGTTCCGGGCTGCAGCTACGCACGGTCAATGCCGATTCTTGCAGCAGCCTTTGAATTTCAGTCAGGTCAGCGGACGTCAGGGGGGTAAGCTGAGAGGCATTGTCAGCATGCGGTTTGTAGGTGACACCAAAAAGAGTTGCCGGGGTGCGAATGTTATTGAGACCGCGATGATTGATGCCGGGCGGAATTATAAGAAATGATCCTCCTGGAATATTGAGAGGATGAAATTTTCTGAATTCGTAGGAGGTCTCTCCTTCAATGACAAACAGAAGTTCAAAAAAATCGTGGGTATGCCACGAGATAGGTTTGGCCTTACGGGTACTGGCATCTCCTGCTCTGCCAACCAGATTCAGCCCGATGTTTTGTCCTAATAGTATTTTCATTTTGCTGTCCGTCATTTTCTCGTTTTAATTGTCAGCAAAGAGCGTAGCGCGACATAGCCGCAATCAAATTCTTTTAACTACGAAAAACACGAAAAGCACGAAAAAAATGAAGGCATAAAACGGGTGTGCTCTTCACAATTGCGCTCGCAGAAAAATAAATCGTTGCAACAGTTATGTTTTACCTGAACATATTTTACCTTCAAAAAAAATCACGCTGCAACAGATCTTTTTACCCCTCTATTATTGCCGCTCCCTTCAGTCACTGCCGCCGCTACGCGTCAGCCTCTCTCGGCTCCGCCTCGGGTCTACCCTCAAAAATCTTTTTCTCAGTGTCCTCTGCGGCTCTGTGAGAACTGCTTTTTGTAGCAAAGCGCCCTGTTAACCGCATCTCATACAGAATACCTATATGTTCAAAATAGTCCAGTAGATTATTTTGTAAGACGCAATTTGATTCCTGTGATATAAATCTACTAAAAGAACAAAACTAAAATAAAGGCTGATGTTATCCAGCTCAGCCGATATAAAAATCTTAAGAAGGATTGCAATTTATGATGGAAGAAACACTGCGGGGAATAGTGCCTCCTATGATCACCCCGTTGAAAGATAATGAGACTCTTGATGTGGAGGGTCTGGAAAGGCTGGTAGAGCACATACTTGCCGGTCATGTGCACGGACTTTTTTTATTAGGAACCACAGGAGAGGCACCGGATCTGAATTATAATCTACGGCATGAACTGGTGAAACGAGTCTGCAAGCAGGTGGATGGACGAGTCCCTGTGCTGGTTGGTATCACAGATACAGTTTTCAGTGAGAGTCTCAATTTAGCACAGACTTCAGTGGAGGCGGGGGTGTCTGCGGTAGTCGCTGCTCCACCATACTACTTTACTCCGGGTCAGCCTGAGTTGATTGATTATTACTCACATTTAGCCAACCGGTTGCCGTTGCCGCTTTATCTTTATAATATGCCTTCACATACGAAGGTGATGATTGATCCGGAAACAGTGCAGAAACTCTCTGAAAATGATAATATTGCCGGAGTTAAAGATAGTTCGGCCAATATCGTGTATTTCAATAAGCTCCGCCATCTGCTGCGTGACCGCCCCGATTTCTCGGTACTGATTGGACCCGAAGAGGCATTGGGTAATGTGGTTCTGATGGGGGCACATGGAGGGGTCGCCGGGGGTGCCAACCTTTTTCCACAGCTCTTTGTGGATGTTTATGATGCAGCGGTGGCTGGAGATGTGGCCCAGGTGATGAAGCTTCAGGAGCGGGTGATGTCTGTCAGTGAGGCCTTGTATGGTGTTGGCCGGCATATGTCCAGTTTCATCAAGGGCGTTAAATGCTCACTGGCGCAGATGGGAATCTGCAGTGATGTCATGGCAGAACCGCTTAACCATTTTTGTGATGATGAAAGAGCTCTTATTCACGGCCGCCTGCTGGAACTGGGAGTGGAGCTGTCAGTGTCCAGTCGACAGAGTCCAGTCGACAGAGTCCAGTCGACAGAGTCCAGTCGACAGTGAACACTAGACACTGAACACTGGACACTGAACACTGAACACTGGACACTGAACACTGGACACTGAACACTGAACACTGGACACTGGACACTGAACACTGAACACTGAACACTGAACACTGAACACTGGACACTGGACACTGATATGCAACTGCCGTTAATTGATTTAATTGTTTTTCTTGTTTATATGACAGGTGTTGTTCTGTTTGGTTGCTCCTTTTTCTTTAGAAGTAAGGGGGAAGACTCCGCCGGACTTTTCACCTCCGGTGCCGGACGTTTGCCGGCCTGGGCGGTCGGCATGTCGATATTCGCCACATATATCAGTAGCATCAGCTTTCTGGCCCTGCCGGGCAAGGCCTTCGGTTCCAACTGGAATGCCTTTGTATTCAGTCTTTCAATTCCGATTGCCGCAATTGTGGCTGTGAAATTCTTTATTCCGCTTTACCGTTCGCTTGACAGTGTTTCGGCCTACAGTTATCTGGAGGATCGCTTCGGTCCGTGGGCACGCATATATGCTTCGCTCTGCTATCTGGTCAGCCAGATAGCCCGTATAGGCGCGGTGACATACCTGCTGGCGCTTCCGATGAACGCATTGCTGGGGTGGTCCATTCCTTCCATAATTCTGGTGACCGGTGTTGCTGTTATGCTTTACTCGATGATGGGCGGTATCCGGGCTGTTATCTGGACCGATGCCATCCAGGGCATTGTTCTGATAGGCGGCGTGCTGTTATGTCTGACGCTCCTTCTGATTAAGATGCCTGGTGGCGTGCCTGAAGCAGTGCGAGTTGCTTCTGCAGAGGGAAAATTCAGTCTCGGAAGTTTCAGCATCAGCGATTGGTCAACACAGACATTCTGGGTTTGTTTGTTCTATGGACTTTTTATTAATCTGAATAATTTCGGCATTGACCAGAATTATATCCAGCGTTATATGAGCGCCCGCAATATGAAGGATGCCATCCGTTCAACCCTCTTCGGTTCTTGTCTCTATGTTCCGGTTTCGCTGCTCTTCTTCTGTATCGGTACCGCGCTTTTCTGCTATTACAAGGCATCACCGGGACTTCTGCCGGCGGAGCTTGCCGCAACACCCGACAAGGTGTTCCCATATTTTATTGTTAACGGACTCCCTTCTGGTGTGACCGGACTCCTGATTGCAGCCGTTTTTGCCGCCGGCATGAGTACAATTTCCACCAGTCTTAACAGCGGTGCCACCATCATGATGACTGATTATTATAAACGCTATTTTAACAAGGGTGCGGATGATCGTGCGGAGATTATATTTCTTCGCTTTGCAACCGTTGTTCTTGGTGTTGCCGGAGTCGGCTGTGCTCTTGCCATGATAAAGGTCAAGAGCGCCCTCGATGCCTGGTGGGCGATGCAGTCGATCTTCAGTGGCGGGATGCTGGGTCTCTTTTTGCTGGGTTACTTCTGTAAAAAGGCACGCAATGCCGAGGCGGCCATCGGAGTATTGCTGGGCCTGCTGGTTATTGCCTGGATAACTCTGTTGCAGGTGCATTTTGAGTCTGTGCCGAAGCTGCACGCCAACCTCTCGATTGTGCTTGGAACCATGGTTATCTTTTTTACAGGGTTTCTGCTGACAATTATTTTTCGCGGAGGCGCAAAAGGAAAAGATTTGAAGTAATCAGTTTGAACGGCGCGTAGCGCTCTGGAGTGCGCAGACCTGCCGTGCCACGGCGTAGCCTCGCGAATGCGGGCGAAGACGGGTCTGCGCTTTTATCTGACAGACCTTGTCTGTCAGTGCTGCAACAAGGTTGCGACATCCAGAGCTTTCGGCGGAATTACACGCTTGCAGGAATAAAATGGGTGCTAAACTGTAGTGTTGGCTCTCAGTGCCAAAATTTGACGTAAAAATTGGGTGTGAGAGCCAACTCTACAGTTATAGTCCTTTTTT
>JAQIBS010000051.1 GCA_027858965.1 Kiritimatiellia bacterium | reverse complement strand
AAGCATTATTTAGCATTATTTACCCACAGATTTAGCGGAAGAGGCATAATTTTCAACAATTATATTTTTTGACCATTTAAAAATGAACCAAAAAGATTTTGTTGTCGTTATACTGTAATGAACATTGTGAAAGGCAAAACAGACGGCGCAGAGCACCGTCCTACACTCTATAGAAAATGGCCATTTTCATAGGTTTGCAACAGTAACAGGCTTGTGCTATATTTTGAGCGATATAATAAAGGAGAAGATAGATGAAGAGTTTTAAGTATTTTATTTTTAGTGTTTTAGCCCTCTGCGTTATTAGCACACAGGCAGCCGAAAAATGGCAGCAGGATGCGGAAGAGGCAGTTGCCTCCGGTGTAGCGTGGTTGAGTTCAGTCCAAAAAGAGAGCGGTGCCTGGTCTGATCAACGTTTTCCTGCCCTCACAGCACTCTCTCTCTGGGCAACCACAGCCTCGAAGAAGGGCGATCCTGAAACGGTTGACAGCGCCGTAAATTTTATTACCAGCCATGTACAACCCGATGGAGGAATCTATAAAAACATTCCCGGACAAAAAGGCGGCGGACTGAGCAATTACAACACCGCTATCTGCATGATGGCGCTCTATGCAACCGGAAGAAAGGATCTCGAGGCGATCATCCAGCAGGCACGCACCTTTGTCGCCAGCGGGCAGCACACCGGCGATGATCTCTACAAAGGTGGTTTTGGATATGACCGTGACACCAACCGGGCCTACACCGATCTAATGAACACTCACTTCTCAATGGAGGCGCTGCGACGCACACAATCCGTTGAGGACTCCCGCCCGGCTGCTCAAAAAAAGGCCGATATCAAATGGGATGAAGCCCTGGCATTTGTTGAACAACTCCAGAACCCAAAAGATGCCGGCAAAGATCAGGAAGGTGGATTCTTTTATCATCCAACTGATCCCAAAGCAGGAACCGTGACCAATGCAACCGGCAAAGTTTTTCTGCGCTCCTACGGAAGCATGACCTATGCAGGGCTGCTTTCCATGGTTTACGCTCAAGTGCCACCCAATGATCCGCGAGTTATCTCAGCTTTGGACTGGGCAGGAAAGCACTGGACACTGGAGGAGAACCCGGGAATGGGAATGCAAGGGCTTTACTTCTTTTACAACGTGATTTCCAGAGCCATGGCAGCCAGTGGGCGCGAGATCCTACCCGGAAAAAATGGCGATATTCAGTGGCGCCAAGAACTAACGAAAAAAATTATATCGCTGCAGAATAAAGATGGTTCATGGGTCAACAACAATGGTCGCTTCTGGGAGAATGATCCTGTCCTGGCCACATCCTATGCAGTTCTCGCATTGGAGTTTGCAGCCGGCATCACCAAATAACGAGACAAAGCCGCAAACTCGAACGTCCAACATCCAACGTTCAACATCCAACGTCGAACTCGTGGTAGCAATTGGCACGGAGTGGAGAAGTTCTAAAGTGAAAAGGTAGCGCCGTTGGCGCGTTAGATGTAGGTCCGATTTCCAATCGGACAACCCCCGCATCTTAATCACCGTCTTAATCCTCTCTCCGTTATCGAGACGTATTATCGTTTAAGATTAGGATCATGATAAAGAATATGATTAAGATTAATGCATCACTAAATAACTTTTTAGAAAGAACAATAAATTGGTTTTTCTAGCCGCATAAGCGGCTAACAGCCTAACAGCCTAACAGCCTGACAGCCTGACAGCCTGACAGCCTATGGGATGCCGGTGAATAATTACTTGAGCCCTGCTTTCCTGCGAGCCTCTTCAGCCAGCTTCTGATACTTCGGATTGTATTTATTCTCAGTCCATCCATCAAAATCCTTGCGCATCGGCGATAGGCGCGGATAGCTATCAAAGATATCGCCGTAGCCCAACGCACGTGGATCACCCTGACTCCTGAGCAGTTTGTCAAGCCGCTTTGAAAGCTCCTGTTTTGCGAGAGCATACTCAGGATTACCGGCCACATTCTTCATTGTCTGTGAATCTTTAACTATAAAATAGAGCTCTTCAGCTGGTCGCCGGGCCACAGCCAACTGTTGCAAAGCAGTAATTTCATCACTCTTTGAATCCTGCATGAAAGTTTTGCTAGGGCAGTCATCAATATCCATGAAGGGATAGGGCGCTGGGTCCCCGGCTGGCCAACGCTCAGGCTTGAAGTTACGGATATAGAGAAAATCCCGAGTCCGGATAGAACGAGCAGGATACCCCTGATTATCAGGACGGGCATGCGTATGACGTTCACGTCCGGATAGCGTATAATCTCTCTGCGGATCAATCCAACCGGATTTCTCGCTCTCAAACAGATTCAACATACTTCGCCCTGTCATATCGTCAGGAACAGAAACTCCAGCGGCATCAAGAAATGTCGGTGCCAGGTCAATATGATTCACAAAGTCATTAATTTCACGCCCTGGATTTTTTATCCCCTTGCCCCATCTGGCAGCCATAGGCATATGAATCCCATATTCATAAAGGTTGGCCTTAGCCCGCGGAAAGGACATTCCATTATCGCTGGTCACAACAATAAGGGTATTATCCAATTCACCCATTACCTCCAGCTTGGCGATTATGCGGGCCAGATGCTTATCAAACCACTCAATCTCAAGGGCATAGTCGAGTAGGTCATTACGAATCAAAGCATCATCAGGAAGAAACTCAGGGGGCTTGACACTCTCAAGATTCTTTCCCGATTTAGCACCGGAGCCATATTCAAAGGAACGGTGCGGTTCAAAAGCCCCATACCAGAAGCAGAAGGGCTGCCCCTCTTTGCGATCCTCCATAAACTTTTCAAACCCGGCTGCATAATCTGTCTTGTTGATCCCCGTGGCTGGCATTGGGGTTTTATATTTAACGGTATAACGATTTCCTGCCGGATTATTTTTTCTTCCATTGGGCTCAACTTTTCCTGGCGCCCATCCCTTACCGGTATAACCCACATGATAACCGGCACTCTGCAGGATTTCGGTATAGACCTTCAGTTTTGTAGGAAACCAGCTGGCATGGGTACCGGCCTCCTCATTCTGCCAGATATTGCGTCCCGTTAAAATGCTGGCCCGGGTGGGGCTGCACTGCGGCGCTGCACAGAAACCATTGTTAAAGAGAATACCTTCTTTGGCAATGCGGTCAAATGCCGGAGTTTTGACAAACTTACATCCATAAGCACCTGCATGCGGCCATGACTGGTCATCAGAGATCGCAAAAAGAATGTTAGGACGAGCAACACAATGAAGAGCTGTCAACGACAATACCGCAATCATCATTAAAATATTTTTATTCATAAAAAATTTTAACTACCTTTCGTTTTTTGTACGTTTTCCATGCCGCCATATCCATAAGCTGTTGGTATTTAATTGAATATCCAATATCCAACACGGA
Organism: Kiritimatiellia bacterium; assembly: GCA_027858965.1. GTDB lineage: Bacteria > Verrucomicrobiota > Kiritimatiellia > RFP12 > UBA1067 > M55B167. Next base: position 18,693 of record JAQIBS010000051.1, on the reverse strand, counting down.
AATCCCAATATCCAAGGAGAGCCGCTTCGCTCCCGGCGCGGTCGCGCTACGTTCTCTGCGACTCTGCGACTCTGCGAGAAACCTTATTTCACTCCTACAGGTTTATGCATATCGTTTCTAAGAAACTCAGCTTTCGAGACACAATTATTATGATCGGCATCACGGGCATTAAACCAGAGCAATGCTTCTGCGGGATTACGTTTACCAGTAAACTCCCCTTGATCAAGCTTTCCATCTTTATTCAGATCAAGTTTAGCAAAAGATCTTGTACGCTGTTCCCGCACTTTCTTTGCCAACAGACCTTTAGCAGGAGGGGCAATGGGCAGAGCCAGATAATCAAAGTCCTCAATCATTTTGCGTTGCATCGCCTCTTTAAGTTCACGTGTCACTGATTCTAATGCTATCTTACCATAAAGGTTGTTAAACTCATCGGGATCCTCATCCAGATCATAAAGCTCATAAACTGGACGAGGCGCAGTGAAAAAACGTTTAACAAATTTCTCATCCAGCGTTTTCTCTTCAAACGCCTTAACCATAGCACACCAGCCTGGATTACCGGCACTGTCCACCGGTTGATAGACGTGATCAGGGGTATTATTATAGATCAGTTTATAACGCCGTGAACGTACACAGCGACTGTAATCAATGGCACTGGCTTTGATTCCCGCTTTAAAAGGCGCACTGCCATGCGGTCCGCGTTCACCAAAAATGTATTCGCGTTCTGATGGAAAAGACCGACCTTGAAGCAACGGCAAAAAACTAACACCGCTGATACGCTCCGGCACCGGCAATCCCGCCAGCTGCAGACAGGTCGGAGCAAAATCCTCCCCCGAAAGCAATGTCTCCGATGTTCCGCCCGGCTTAACAACCCCCGGATACCAGACAATAAAGGGCACATTCAACCCGGGATCATGTAATGCGCCTTTGCCTCCGGGCAGGGCCAGCCCATTATCTCCCATAAAGACAACAATTGTATTTTCTAGACCAGCGCGTTTTTTCACAATATCCAAAGCAATTTTGAACTGCTTATCCACATTCTCAATCTCTCCTTCATGCATTGAAAGATCCTTGCGAATACCGGGAAGATCAGGGAGATACCCAGGCACAGTCACATTCTCAGGGACGGGAGGATTCTCACCGGTAGTCCAGGGATGGTGAGGATCGCTATAGTTCACCCAAAGGAAATAGGGTTTATCTTCAGGCCGTTGATCAAAGAATCCCTCTATCTTTGAGGGTGTCTGCATTTGAGAATTGACCTCCACATAGTGAAACCGATCTTTAAAACTCAGCATATGACTCTCTTCAAAGACCCGTTTTGAGATCTCCGGAGCACGCCCCGAGCCATCGAGATGATAGGAGCGTCCCAGTACCCCCACAAAATAATTGGCATCCTTACGTAGAATCTCAGGAAAAGTAATCTCATCACGCGGAAGTGGAGAGCTGAAGCGGGTTATGCGGCAGGCCACCGGAGAACGTCCAGTCATGATGGCCGCACGGGAAGGAACGCATTGCGGAGCCGCCGTAAACATCTTTGTAAACTTAATGCCTTCAGCCGCCAGCTTATCCAGATTGGGAGTTTTCATCTCCTTCTGTCCGTAACAGTTTAAAAACGGAGTGCTATGGTCATCAGAGAGAAAAAAAAGGATGTTCGGAGGTTGAGCGGCACAAGCCAAACCAACAGACAACATAAATAATAAATATAATGCAGAAATCTTCATGATAACATCTCCCCCTATAAGATCAATTTAATGGTGTAAGATTATCACGTTAAATCTGGTATTTCAAGGTCGGCATTGCAGTATGTTCCACATCGGGCTCAACCCGCTTACCCGCCACCCTTCACACTCTCACCTCTCCTATCCCCTCCAGCAACCTAACCCCTTCACCCTTCACACCTCAAACCTCTCACCTCAAACCTCTCACCTCATATATTATCATCAAGGAAGTAGTTAATCTCATGAACCTCTACACACTGGAAGAGGTCATAGGCCTCGGCAGAGGTTTTAGAGGCAATTAGCTCTTCATGCAATGATACATTATCCATAAATATCTTGGAGATCGCCCCCAGCACTTTCAAATGGAGATTCTCTTTGCCTTCAGGAGTTGCCACCAGACAGATAATATCTACGTTCTCTCCATCCAATGCCTCAAAATCAATGGGTTTTTGTAGAACGCCAACCACCCCCATCAAACGTTCGGTTGATGGTATCCGGGCATGCGGCACCGCCAGATTGTGACCCAGCCCTGTCGAGAATTCTTTCTCTCGGTCAATAACAGATTGATGCAGATCCTCGAATCTAATAGATCTCAGATGATTTGTCTTCACAAGAAAACGGCACATTTTCTCGATCGCATCCCACTTATCCTTAGCATCCAAATGTATAAGAATAAACTCCTCTTGCAGAAAATCGACCAGCCGCGGCGCTCCCTGTCCCGACTCTTTGGCCAAATCAAAACTTTTTTCCGTTGCCAATGGCCCAATAATCTCATTCACGACAACCGACGCCAGGGCTATTGCGGCAACCGATGCGGCCAGACCTGTTTCCACAAATACATCGAACTCATTCAAGCTGATCACCAGACCAATCGTCAGACCAGACTGAGGGATAAGACACATGCCAAGATATCTGGTAATGGTTGGCGATACTTGAGAAAACTTTCCAACCGTATAAACAGCCAACGCCTTGGCTCCAAAACGACTGACCACATAAACAATTCCAGCTACTCCCGCTACCTTAAACATTGAGAGATGCAGATGTGTTCCTGCCAATGTAAAAAAGACGCAGAAGATAAGTCCATTAAAACCTTCCAGTGTATGGGCAACTCGCCGGGTGTGGTAGCTGAGATTCGAAAAGGTAACACCGGCAGCCATACTGACAATCATGGTTGAAAGCGGAAAATACTGACAAATCACCACGTTGGCAAGAATCGCCAACAGTATTGTTGAAAACAGCCCTGACTCTTCATGCTGATGCTTAGTCACCACAGCAGCCAGCCATCCGACAAAAGCTCCTATCACAAGATCCAGAACAAAACTTAATGCAAATGCCTCAAGAAATGCAATTGCGGCAAATGTCTCCGCTGAAAGCAATTCCACGCTGATGATTTTACAGATTTCCAGTGCGATAATAGCGGCAATATTATTGAGCGCCACCACGCCGATCAGTGTCTTGACCAGAACACCTCGTGCCTTCTTGGCCTGAATCAAACCCACCACAGTCCCCGGCGCAGTGGCAATAGCAATGGAGGCTAACAACAAACGACCACTAATATTCTGAATATTCAGAACCGATAAAACCACGAAGACAACAACGAATGTTATTACAACATCGGCACCGGCAAAAAGAAAGACACGCTTACTGGCATTATGAAGTTTTTTAAAACTTAAGTGTGTTCCAGCAATAAAGGTCAGCACCCCCAGCGCAACCTCAGTAATGATCTTCATCTCGTGCAGAGAGTGCTCGGAGAAAAGTTGCAGGAGTCCGGGACCTAACAGCATACCGGCAAGAATCTGTCCCGTAATATCCGGCAACTTAATCCGCTTGGCAAGATAGCCACCACACATACCAACAACCGCCAGCAGAATAAATGTCCCCAGTGGAACAAGGTCATGAAAAATATTTAGAGAGGGAATTTGCATATTGTGCTTATCCACCAAACATTGATGCCAGATAATGGCAACAGTATAACAGGATGGCAACCATCATTCAACGGAAAGACAAATAAGTTCTAACCCGGAAACGGAAGATGTAAAATGACGTATTCGCTTGCTCACATAACACGGGGAAGACCTCACGGCAGGACTCGCTAGGCAGATACGACAGGGAGATAAACATGAACCCCTGTCCCCGCTCCGAGACTTGACTTGATATCGATGAAGCCATGATGGCGCTGCACGATGTTGTAAACCGTGGAAAGTCCCAGCCCAACATTCTCACGTCTCTCTTTCGTGGTGAAGAACGGCTCGAAAATCCGGTGCACCACCTCTTCAGTCATTCCACACCCTGTATCTTGCACTGAGAGGACGGCGAACGTCCCATGATGCAGGTTTTTCCTGTGTACGCCCGACTGTATGCGTGCGTGATCACGGGCAGACAGGTTCGCCGCCGCCACAGTGACCGAAATCCGGCCAGGGTTTGACATGGCCTCCAAAGCGTTGACTGCCAAATGCATGATGACCTGTTCAATTCTGTCCGGGTCCACATCAACCAGCCCCGCAGCATGTTCCCCTTTAACCACAATCTGAATATCCGGCCCGCTCATTTCGGAGAGCATCTGTTTGACACCCGCCAGACACTTACTCAAATCCAGCCGCAAGTATCGCATCGCCCCCGGCGTTGCGAAAGCAACCAGTTCACCTGTTACCTTGGACAGGCACTCCGCCGCCGAATTGATGTTGTCCAGACACGTGTTGAGCCGCACAGGTTCCATATTGCCTGTTTTAGCCAAGGCGACCTCTCCGACAATTAACGTAAGGGAGTTCAAAACGCTGTGCGAGATTTTATGAGCCAACTGACCAATCGCCGCCATCTTCTGGGAGTACAGCATCCGACGCTCCGTCTCCGCAAGTAATAACACAGCTTCTGAGTGCCGCTGCTCTAAGACAAGAAGTGTGCAAAGCAACGCCATGGTAATAGGAGAAACGAAAAAAATGATGACTGCACCAGCTAAACCGATATTGGCAAAACCGTTCATGACAGCCTCAAACATGTAATAGCCCGAGACCGCCAGATTAGTTCCGAGGCCGACAAGGAAGCTGAAAACAAACACCTGTCGTAGCGTCAACCAATAGTCTTTCCGCCGCCTGTACCACAAATTGCATAGCACACCTAAAACACAGGGCACAACAATCCCCAACAACCCGTTTAGCAGATCCGTATCGCCAAGAGAGATCAGGTAGACACAGGGAAACAGAATACTTGCGAGTGCGGCCTGAGGCCCGCCCAACAACGCAGTGGAACCGATCACGCCGACATGACAGTCGACGACCAGGCCCTTCTGATTCATCAGCGGAATCATCATGGTGATCACGGCCATAGCCCCAAACAGAAACCCAGCCAGCCAAAGGTTCACCTCGCTTGCAAGCAAAACCGACCAAGCACGCAAACTTTTTCTCAAGAGGCGGACGAAAACCCTCCTGTAAATCAGGGTGATATGCCACGAGCGACTCAACGTTATCTGGTTAATAAGAACACATCCTTTAGGTTACCTTCCAAACAAATCAGCGTAAAGATTCATATGATGATCTCATACTACGCTTTTACGCAAAAAAGTCAACCTGATTTTCCTGATTTTCGGTTCTTCCGACTTTTGTGTGGGTAACTTGTTTTCAACTCAAGGGCCTTGACTGCTGAAATGTCTTTGAAAGGTTGTGATAGATACTAAAACTGTAGTTAAATACATGAATTAATGTCAAGCAACGGCTTGCTGTTCATCACGGCAAATCGACAGAGCAAGAGGGAAACATCGGCACGCTGAATGTGTTGAAGAAGAGGCTAATGAATCATGATCAGCGTGCCTTCAATAATTGAGGCTACACCGTTTCCATCACTATCCAGCTGTAGGAGATAGTTTTCGTCATGTATCGCGCTCTGCCCCTCACCAAGAGTAAGACCGGATACAGATTCCCAGAGACGCCCGTCGATCCTCTGTGGTTCACCGGTCAAAAACACATTGAAAAGAGTTGCCATCCGTGTCTGATCAAATCCCAGAATGGGATCGTAAAGCGCTATCGCCATACCGTCGGACAATGCGTTATACCAGATACTTACATCGTCCAGAGCTCCGATTAGATTGCCCTCGTTGTTAATCTCAATGGGAGCTGTGTTACCGAAACCAGTGCCGTGGTCATAGGAATCTGTCCTCACACTCACTCCATCGACAAACTTCTCGGTCACTCCGTTATCGGCAACAATGACGACATGGTGCCACTCTCCATCAATTTCATTACCCGCATTGAGCCGATTCTGATTGTCAGTACCCACGACATCGTCCACCTTCGTGTCGTACCGCATGCAAAGGTCATCACTGCTGCTATAGCGGTTCACAATCCAGGCAGAGCCTGAGCTACTTTTACGAATAACGCGAATCCAATCCTTGGAGGATGGATCCATTTTCATCCAGAAACAGAGCGTCATGGTATCATCCAAATACAATGAGCCATTGTGAGGAATATTAATCTGGGCGTTATAATTTGTGCCGTCGAAAAAAGCGGCGGCCCGTCCGGTTCCGGTTGGCGTGTCATTTGTAAAAGCCACTTCGGCATCAACTATACCGTGATTGCCGTAGCCGGAATCATCCGTAGCATCGTCATTGTCGAAAGACCAGTGACCAAGGAGTTCCACTGCGGTGGTAGCCTGATTGGTGGAAGCAACACCGTTGCCATCATCGTCAAGCTGCAGGTAGTACAGCTTGCTGTTATTCAGTTCAAGGCTATGACCGGCAGCCATCGTAAGGTTTGTAACGGCCTCCCATTCAAGTCCATCGATCGTAACCGGAACACCACTGGTGCAGACATTGAACAGAGTCTGCATCTGCGTCAAGTCGTAGCCAAGAATCGGATTATAAAGCGCTATCGCCTGCCCCTCCGTCAACGCAGTATTCCAGAGGGTCACATCATCCAGCGCACCGACAAAAGCACCCGTATATGTATCATTAGCGTTTAAAACAATAGGCTCTGTGTTGCCGAACCCTGTACCGTGATTATAAGTACTGGTTTGCACACTTACGCCATCGACAAACTTCTCGCCCGAGCCGTTATCGGCGACAAAGACCACATGATGCCACTCTCCATCCAGATCTTCGGCTCCCCCTGTAAGAGTGTTCTGATTGCCGGCACCGCCACTCTGCTCCGTATCAAATCGAATTCCTGAGCTAAGAGTGCTGTCATTACGGTTGACCATCCAGCCGTCCAGCGCAGTACTCGAATTATTTTTACGGATATAACGGGTCCAATCCGGGGTTGCCGCATCCATTTTCACCCAGTAACAGAGCGTCATGGTATCGTCCACCTGCAATGACGCGGTGTTGGTCATTGTTATCTGAGCATTAGGATCATTTCCGCCTGCGAAGGCAGCAGCTCGTCCAATACCAGTCGGGGTATCATTGGTGAAGGCCACATAGGCTTCAACAGCACCGTGATTGCCGAAGCCGGAATAGTCCGTGGCATCGTCACTGTCGAAAGTCCAATAGCCGACCAGCTCAGCCCGGGCCTGATTCACAGCAAATACAGCAAGAAGAATCAGGCAGGCGACTGAGCTAATTCCCGCTAAACGACACACTCGTCCGATATAGAAAGAGCGGGCACGACGAAACACATTAACACACTGTTGTATAGTCATATCAATTCTCCTTAATAACACATATTTTTAATTGAAAAAACAGAAATTCATTGATTCCTATTCCCGCACACTTGGTTTTATAATAGCAAATCCAAAAAAGATAGGGAAATGAATTTTTGAAAAGAGGGCTGGGCGGACGCAATTCAGCTGCGTTGAAATGATAGGTATACGCATATTTGCCCTGAAAGGGCTGTTCACCTGAGCCCCGGGCAGAGTCCGGGGTAAATGATTATTAAAAATGAGCCCTGTAAGGGGTCCTCAAAAATATTGACGTGCTCCTTCAGAGCACATACGTTGTTCTGTATATACCCAGGGCGTTGCCCTGGGCTAGTTTGACAAGCCCTTTCAGGGCAAACACAATAGAGAATGTTCAACGGAACTGAATTGCGCAGCAGAGGGCTCATCTGCTGTTTGGGGCAATTATCCACCGTGTAACGGAGGATATACTGTGCTGTTCAGTATATCCGCCGGTACCCGGTGGATGAAGCAAATAACTTGGTTACGGCTAATACCTGTTATATCTTCTGGCAAATCCAGCCATGTGCAGCACGCACACTCAGCATGGCAGCCAGAATATCATTCCAGGTCTGCTGTTTCAGCATAACCTCATTGGAGAACATGCAGCCATCCCAGCAGAGATGCCTGATTTTCTTTGTCAACTCGCCATTTTCATCCCGCAGCCAATGACCTGCATCACGGGCAATATCAAGTTTTCCATTAGGATCAACCGCCTGACAGTGCCGACCGGTTTTATCATGAGACCCGGAACCATGCACGGTGCCGTCATTCTGAGCCACATGAAAATCTATTGTCCATGAACGCAGAGCAGCGGTCAATGTGCGCAGCCCAGCCTGAAGAGCTTCTGTATCACTCCAGTCAAAGTCATCTGCCAGAATGCGTTGTTCAGGGGCATTCACCCCCAACAGATAGAGCAGCGTGTGAGCCATATCAGCCTGAAAACCGATGTTAGGTTCATCAACCATTTCCAGCAGTTGAACCATGCTCTTCCATCCATGCATTCCACCCCAGCAGACCTCTCCTTCGGCAGCCAGTTTTTCACCCGAGCCAGCGGCAATACGGCAAGCCTCTTTAAAAGTTGAAGCAATCTTCTTCTGGTTTCCCATAGGATCAGCCGACCATGCCTCAGTACCCTCCGCACTGTCAATACGGATAACACCGTAAGAGCGTACGCCAGTCTCACGCAGTGCTTCACCAATTTTGCAGGCCTTACGAACCTGAGTCAGATAGCTGCTGACCTCGTCAGCACCACCCATGGCTGAACCGCCACCAGCAGGGCCCCATACCGGTGCCACCAGCGAGCCGACAGCCAGCCCTTTCGAACCAATCTTATCAGCAAGCGCCTTGATATCATCAGCTGAGCTGTCGATATCGACATGAGGCGCACAGAGAAAAAGGTCGACACCATCGAATTTCTGTCCATCGACATCCGCCTTAACAGTCATCTCCAGCATTGTATCAAGATCAATGACCGGTTCGGAGTCGGGTCCCTTACCGACGAGTCCCGGCCACATTGCATTGTGAAGTTTCGGAAAGTTGTTTGTGCTCATGTTATATCCTTCTTTACGTCCTAAATTAATACCAGATTAATATATCTCTCACAAAAACACAAAGCTCACAAAGAGTATATTTATAAAAGCTATTATTCTCTGTGCACTCCGTGCCTCTGTGTTAAATATTCACTCTACAAGTTCACCCACTGGCCGGTTTTGGCTGAGTCCAGCACGGCATCGCAGACTTTCTGTGTTTCAAGTCCATCCCGGAATGTCGGGCAGGTTGCCTTACCGGTAGAAAGGCTCTCCAGGAAGTCAGCAGCCTGATGCACAAAGCTATGCTCATATCCAATAGACAGACCTGGAACCCACCACTTGCTCATATAAGGATGATCGCCGTCGGTCACATGAATTGAACGCCAGCCACGCGTAAGTCCGCTATCGTTATGATCAAAGAAGGAGAGGCGCTGAAGATCATGCAGGTCCCAGGCAATGGAGCCATTCTCACCGTTAATTTCAAAAGTAAAGAGCGCCTTATGGCCTCGTGCATAACGAGTCGCTTCAAAGTTACCCAATGAGCCGTTATCAAAACGACAGAAGAAGGTACAGGCATCATCAATACCGACCGATTCCATCTTGCCGCTCTCAACATTCTTGCGTTCCTTGACAAAGGTCTCCGTCATAGCGTTAACACTTGAAATGGAACCGTTCTGCCAGAGAGCAAGGTCAATACAATGGGCCAACAGGTCACCCGTCACGCCGGAACCAGCGGCCTTGGCATCGAGTCTCCATGTAGCCATGCCCCCCTGAGGAACATCTGCCGAAATAGTCCAATCCTGCAGGAAATTGGCACGATAATGGAAGATCTTACCCAACTTACCTGAATCAATAATGTTTTTAGCCAGAGTTACAGCCGGGATTCGACGATAGTTGAATGAGGCTATATTAGGCACGCCGGCCGCTTCAACCGCTTCTGTCATTTCAAGCGCCTGCGCCACATTAAGAGCCAGAGGTTTTTCACAGATAACCATCTTGCCTGCTTTAGCCGCAGCGATAGCAATCACGGCATGAAAGTTATTGGGCACACAGACTTCGATAAGGTCGATATTCTTATCCTCAACCACCTTACGCCAGTCGGTCTCTACTGATTCATAACCCCAGCGATCAGCAAAGGCCTGAGCCTCCTCTTTCACTAAACCACAGACCGTCTTCAGAACAGGTGTGTATTCCAGATCAAAAAAGTTATCCACTCGGCGCCAGGCGTTAGAGTGTGTACGGGCCATAAACCCATAGCCGATCATCCCTATATTCAATTTTTTTTTCATCATGTCTCTTCCTTCGTTGTAATGTTAATATCGTTAAAGTGGTTAAAATGGTTAAAGTGGTTAAAAAGGTTGAAAAGGTTGAATGCCGGATGTTCACATACGCAACCCGCAAACCCGCAAACTCCAGAACTCCAGAACTTTAGAACTTTAGAACTTTAGAACTTCTTCACTCTTCACCCTAATCCCTTCAACTCCCTAACCCCTAATTTCCTGATACCCGTATTTTTCTTCGAGCTTGTAACACTCTTCAAGCGGTTTGATTCCGCCTGTGCAGGTGGAATCCGAGAGGCAGGATGCAGCCGAACAGGAGGCGATTCGCAAACACTCCTCTATGTCCAGCTCATCATGCAATCCAAGCAAGGCCCCCGCTGCAAAGGCATCACCAGCACCGGCGGTACCGACAATATCTGCAACCGGCACATCAATACTACCCATCAAAATCTCTTCACCATCACTATTGCGAGCCAAAGCACCCGCAGGACAATGAATAATAACCCACTCTTTTACACCAAGCGCAAATATCCGCTCAGCTGCACGGGAGAGGGCTTTAAAATCAACCTTGCCATCAATATTAACCTCAATTCCGGTTATCTTTGATGCCTCAAATTCATTGATGATAAAATAGTCTATATGCGGCAGCACCGGTGTTACCACAGCCACAAAACGATCACTATCCTCACTGACAACATCCACCGCTCTCATGAACCCAAGCTCACCGGCCTGTTTCAACAACCGCGCCGCACCGGTTGTGCCATCCTCTGCCACAACATCCAAAGCATCCAGTAAAAGAAGGTAGCCGAGATTAAAGATACGGGCATTGGAGGCCTTCAGATCAAAATGCTTTTCATTCAGCAGGGCATTTGCACCACGCGCATGAAAGAAGGTACGCCGTCCCGTGGACTGCACCGTCATCACATCTGTGTAGGATGTGGGAGCCTCTTTTGTCCAGTGGATCTGCTTTGCATCAATTCCGAATTTTTCGCAATCTTTCAGAATGGTACGCCCATTTTCATCATCGCCAACCAGCCCTATTCCCTCTAAAGGAAAGTCAGCACCCAGTTTGGCCAAGTCAACCAGCGCATTATAAGGAGCTCCGCCAGTTCCCTGGCTTTGGCTCAATATATTGACCAGTGTATCCTGAGCGGGAAAATTATCAATGATCTTAACATGATCAATAATCCAGTTGCCAGCGGCCAGAATGCCGCAGCGTTCGTCAATAGAATTCATATTCAATCCCTGTTTTGTTGCACGTTTTCCTCTCACAGAGTCACAGAGCCACGGAGGTCGTTGCTACGAAGTTTTATTGAACCACAGGTGAACACGTATGATCACAGATCCTTTTAATAACGGATGGTGATTCGCTATGCTACAACTCCAAAACAAATACTCTCTGTGTACTCTGTGCCTCCGTGAGAAATCAAATCAGCCAAGAACCAGATCCGGATTACCCGGGCCAAAATGCTTGAGCATGACAATCGGATCGGTCTTCGACAGATTTGTTATGGTGACACCCGCCTTTGCCGCACTTTCACTCACAAAATACTCATCATGGGTCAGCTGGCCGAAACGTATCATAGAGGGAGTTTCTATATCCCAGACACCCATCTTACCATGGCCCTGCATCATGATCATACCATAGCAGGCAGCATCCTTGATAGTTACGGTAGCTCCGGGAAGAACAGTCAGTTCCTTGGCACTGAAGGCATCCGACTTGTAGGTAATCCATTTATCGATATAACCCTGTGCCTCCATAGCAGCCATATCCTCAACAGGTTTAGGTGCAAGAAAGCGGTTTTTCCTGAAATTCGGGTCAACATTGAGGTCCCAGTCGATGACTTCCATCAGATAGTCAACATCGCCCATACGGTCTGCAGGTGTGTTTTTCCAGAGCAGCTCTTCAGGAACAATTGCATCACCGGTCAGCGACTGGTACATAGCAAACACATCGGATGCCTTCTGCGGCTCATAGGTGCAGAGAGATCCCGGAGCATGCAGTACGCCCGGAGGCACATCCCAGCCAGTGCCGGGTTCCAGACGGAAAGCCTGGGCTATATTTGTGATCTTATTATCGCCCTTGGTGAAGTTAATCAGACACTCACGAACCTCATCCTTGGTAGTACCCGGAGCAAAACCGAAAAAAGTATAGGGAAAATCAGCGCCGTAGTTATTGACCTGTGGCGGGAAATAGTAGGCTTCGGGTTTACCCTTCTGACCAGTAAGGGCGGCATGTTCATCACGATGATGCACATGATGAGGCAGAGCCCCCTTGTTATCAAAAAACTTGGAGTACATCGGCCAGCACTTGTGCTCATCCCAGATATGATCACCGAGAAGTTCACCTTTTAGCTCCTGCACCGCCTCGGCCAGCAGAACCTGCTCTGTCGAAGAACCATTCTCAAAAACGATCTGACTCAGTCCCTCATGCTCACCGGTCAAAGGGCCGTTATCAGCTGGTGTGGTTGATGAAAACCAGCGTTCATCAATTCCGCCACGCTCTCCACCCAAAGCATAGTAGTCATCCGGATGCAGCTTAATACGGCGGCCTGGAACACAAAACGAACGAGGGACCCAGTTTGGCGCCAATCTTACAATCCCCTGCCCCTGATCAAACGCACTTTGAATTACTTCATTCTTAGTCATATGAATACATCCTTCTTATTTTTTTTAATTATTCCTTCACAATTAGAAAAACAGTGTCATTATTCTAACAACATTTTCGAACCGATTACCAGACAATATGTACAGAAATAATTCGGCGCACCGAATTATACGATTCCGCTGCGCGGAACAGGAATATAGAGGGCCTGGGTCCGCGCAAAGCGCAGAGTAAGAAGTAAGAATTTCTAAAGTGCGCGAGTTCTAAAGTTCTGAAGTGCTGAAGTGAAGTGATAGCAGTATAGCAAAGCCCAAAGCCCAAAGCCCAAAGCCCAAAATTTAAAGCCTAAAGCCCAAAGCCCAAAGCCCAAAGCCCAAAGCCCAAAGCCTCTCTATCTTCACTTTTCACACCGAACTTGCAAGAATGGATTCAGCCAGACGAAGGCCGTCAATCCCCGAGCTGACAATCCCGCCGGCATACCCCGATCCTTCACCGCAGGGATAAAGACCGCGAACCGCCGACTGTCCATCTTCGCCCCGCACCACCCGAACCGGGCTGGAACTGCGGGTTTCTGAGGCATACAGCAATGCCTCATCCAATTCAATACCGGGCATTCCCTTCAACATGTTGGGAATCGTGCTCCGCAATGTCTGCTCAACAAAATCCGGTAGCAGTCCGCGCAGATCAACAGCTCTGGCCCGTCCACAGGATCTCTCTGCTGGCAGATCCGAGGCAGCAGCCCCTTCCAGAAATTCGACCAGTCGCTGCGCGGGCAAACTATAGTCAGAACCTCCGGCCGCAAAAGCCGCGGTTTCCATCTCTCGCTGCAGATCAAGCCCCGCCAATGCGGGTATTGCCGCCGCCGGAAAATCGGCAGGAAAAACAGGAACCAGAAAAGCCGCATTGCCGAAAGGCCTATCACGTTGCGAAAGGCTCATTCCATTGGTGGTCATCAACCCCTCAGATGAGGCACACGCTATCACCAGCCCGCCGGGACACATACAGAAGGTATAGCAGGAGCGGGTATTATTCTCTTCACGACGCGTCAGACGAAAACTGGCCCGTCCCACAGCAGGATAACTCTGACCCCACTGTGCTGTATCAATACGATGCTGCGGAATTTCCAACCGCACACCAACCGCAAATGGTTTAGTATCCAGTGGCACCCCCTGCTGCGAAAGCATCTCATAAATATCACGGGCACTGTGACCAGTGGCCAGCACACAGCAATCCGTACGGATCTCCTCGCCATTTACAACCACACCGCGTACTGCCCCATCTTCAATCTCAACGCGATCAAGGCGCGCCCCGAAACGAATCTCTCCCCCCATACTTATTATCAGCTTCCGCCAGGCGGGAACCAGATCCACCAGAACATCACTGCCCAGATGCGGTTCGGCATCCACCAGAATATCACGCAGCGCACCACACTTGACAAGAACTTCCAGAAAACGACGCACGCGCGGACGATCCTTACTGCGCGAGGTCAGCTTGCCATCGGAGAAAAGACCGGCACCACCTTCGCCATACAACACATTACTTTCGCAATTGAGCGTCCCCTCTTTCCAGAATGCCTCCACCCGCTTGGCCCGCTGATCCGACGCCTCCCCGCGTTCAATCAGAAAAGGTTTCATTCCCGCTTCCGCCAGCTCAAATGCCGCCATCAATCCGGCGGGGCCTGCCCCCACCACCACCGGACGTGGACCGGAAAAATTCATGGGAGCAACCTTGGCTCGCTGCGGCAAAGGCTTTGCCTTCTTCACATCGCGCAATCCATTTTTTAATTTCACAGATAAATCCGCCTCAGCAACCACCATCATCTGCGGAGAGCCCTCACGGGCATCAATAAAACGACGGACTTCATGCAACCCATGCAACTCCGTGGGTTTACAACGAACCTTTTTCAGGGCGGCTTTGAGTAATTGCGCCGTAGTATAATCCATCGGAAGTTCTATCTTATCAATTCGTATTCTCATATATTCCATTCATTATTTAACAAAACATCTTTTGGCCCAGCCATTATACTTTGCCGCCAGATTTTTCACCCGTTCCGGCATCTCCACTGACAGGTCATGCAGCTCACTCCGATCTGAATACATATCGTACAGCTCCCATGCAGCACCTTTTTGCGCCACCAGCTTCCATTGTCCCTGACGGATACCACGATTGCCCATATGCTCAAAACACAACGGCTCTTCGCGTTTCAACAGCCTGCCCTGAAAGAGAGAGTTCAAACTCTTGCCCTCCATGGGCAGAATGGCCTTTCCTTTAAACTTTTCCGGATAATCCGCACCAGCAACCTCAACACAGGTTGCCATAAGATCAATAACATGGGCAGGTTCTTTGACCAACGTCCCATTCAGCTTCGCACTGATCCCTTGCGGCCAGTGGGCGATCAGCGGAGTTGCTATGCCGCCTTCATGCGCAAACTTTTTATACTTTCTGAACGGAGCATTCGAAACATTGGCCCAGCACTCCTTCTTGTCATGTCCGACATGCCATTTACCGCTCTGGATGGTCCGATAACCGGATGGTTTTAAAACCTCGGCAATTGTCACGCAGCGATCCATCAGATGCCCGCGATAACCGGGCCTTTCCGGGCCCTTGTCTTCAGTCATTTTCCCCATGCCTGCCTGATGCGCATACAAGCCCGTAAGAAGCGATGCCCGGGTAGGGCAGCAGCGGCCAGCATTATAGAACTGAGTAAAACGCAGTCCCTTCTCCGCCAGTCCATCCAGATGGGGAGTTTTGATCTCACTGCCGAAGCATCCTAAATCCGAAAACCCCATATCATCCGTCAAAATAATGACAATATTGGGTTTTGCCATCACACTGATAGCAGATAAACAAACAAACGCCGTAAAAATATATCGAATCAATTTCATAATAATCTTATATCATAGCCACAAAAAACACCAAAAGACACAAAAAAATAAGGTAAAAAAATTGAAGGTAAAAAACAAACAGCTCAAAAGTAAAACTAAAAAATCTTCAGATCCAACAAACCTCAAACACCGCCATGTCACGCCGTACTACGAGAGGCGGATACGCACCCATTTTTCTGCCTCTTATTCCCCCTGCAAATACAAACGCATAGCATCTGTCATAGGATGTTCAAGCTGAACATGCTGCTTACGCAAAGCATCGCGTAAACGCTCAGATGGCACAGAGGGAAGATCCACATCCAGCTCCTTTGCCAATGCCGCAGCTGTACCTGCAGCCTGCCCCAGCTGCATCATCGTACGTGATAACCGACAGCTAGATGCCGCCAAGAGAACTGGCTTTCTCCACCAGCACCACATCAAGCCCAAGACGAGCCGCTGCCAACGCGGCACCAAAGCCTCCGCTTCCGCAACCGACAACAGCCACATCACAATCGTATCTGCTCTCAGTTTTTGTCACGGCTTTCCTGACCGGCTTTTTTATTGCCTTCTTCACAGGAGAGTCAACCGGTTGCTTCACCTTTTTTTCACAGGCTTGACGGCAGCGGGTCTCGGTTTTGCACCGGGATAATCATCAAACTCACTGCCACGTCCGAGAATACGGGGATCTTCCTTCTCTTTAAGTTCCTGCTCGAGCTTCTTGCGCATCTGTTTCAGCAAAGCACCTTTTTCCGGCTGATCAGCGAGGTTGTGTAATTGAAAAGGGTCATTGACCACATCAAAAAGCTCATCGGCTGGTCGCTCTCCAACTGCCATCTCATTGAATTTGCTATACTTAGGATCATCCGCATGCTCTTGCATAAAGCTCTTTGTGGGCGACTTATCGTGACTCTCAAGTCCATCAAAACGCTCCGGTGCATAGTTGCGAATATAGAGATAGCGTTCATTTCTCAATGCGCGAATCGGATAACTCCAGCCGTGTCGTTCACGTCCGAAGATTGCATGATCGCGTGTTGGATCAACAAGACCTGATTTCTCAGAGAGCAGCACATTGAGAAAACTGCGGGCACTCATCTCTGATAGAGGTTCTACACCTGCGGCCTGCAATATCGTCGGGGCACAGTCAGGAAGCGAAATAAAATCATCAACCACACGGCCGCCTTTGATCCGGGCCGGCCAGCGTACTGCCATCGGCATACGTGAACCATAGTCGTAAAGGTTGACTTTTGCCCGGGGAAACGGCATTCCATTATCGCTGTTAATAAAGACAAGTGTATTATCAGATTTACCGGATTGTTCAAGTTCGCTGAGAATTTTACCTACATCACGATCAAAGCGATCAATCTCGGCAAAGTAATCAAGCATATCACTGCGTACCTCAGCCACATCAGGAAGAAATGGTGGCAGATCAACATCCTCCAGTTTCTTTCCAGCCTTGAGGCCGGATCCTTTATCATAGGGACGATGGGGATCGCGACTGCCAAACCAGAAGCAGAAGCAGAAGGGTTTGTCCTCCGGCACACTTGCAAAGAACT
Source organism: Kiritimatiellia bacterium (assembly GCA_027858965.1). GTDB lineage: Bacteria > Verrucomicrobiota > Kiritimatiellia > RFP12 > UBA1067 > M55B167. Next base: position 1,504 of record JAQIBS010000051.1, on the reverse strand, counting down.
GGGAGAAACTTTTATATCCCTTTCCCGCAACTCTGCTTTTGCGCCAGAGAGGCCTGGTCCTCTGCTTGCCCTTACTCTTAAGTACCTTACCCGGCCCCCAGCCTTTACCTTGCACTCCTACATGATAACCAGCTTCCTCCAGCAACTCCGGATAAACGCGTATATCAGAGGGAAAAGATAAGCGCTACACAGAGCCTTCACGCAGCCGAAAGAAATCCTGGCCTGAAAGAATGGCACCTCGTGACGGTGCGCAGCCCGGGCTGCTGCAGAAAACATTGTTAAAAAACACCCCCTGCTTCGCAACACGATCGAAATTAGGAGTCTTAACGCCCCTGCACCCCGAAATACTGGTATGCTGCCAGCTTTGATCATCGGAGATAAGGAACAGGATATTGGGTCTTTGTCCTTCTGCCGCAAATAGCGAACCGGTTAAGAAAAGAAGAAGTAAGCTGATAGACCCGCATCAGCACAAAATACTTAGGAATACTTGACATTTTGACCAAAATGATGCATTATGCATTCATTAAATAGGAGTCATTTTGACATCATGAAAACAATGACAATTCGCAACATCCCTGATCACATTTACGATGAAATCACAAAGAGTGCGCAAGCTGAACACCGCAGCCTTCAGGAACAGGTTCGCTACATTTTAACAAATGAAGCTACCCTTCGATCGGGATCTGTCTGTGAAAAGGCAGCTGAATACAGAACAAAGCTTACAGGTCGAGCATCAGAGAAGAGTGTTATTGACGATCTGCAGGAGGACCGCCGGAGATGATCGCCGTTGTTGATACATCAGCCGTATTGCGTCTTTTCATCCCGGACGGGCCGATCCCTGATGGACTTGAGAAGTTTTTTCGTGGTGTCGAAACAGGATCCAACATTGCAATCGCCCCCGAACTTCTTATGGTTGAAGCAATCAATGTTGTGATCAAGAAGCAACGTCGAAATGAACTCTCATTTGATGAAGCAAAAGCTCTGATATCTTTACTTAAACAAATGCCTATTCGATATTTCAGCCATCATTCCCTATTCAACAGCACACATAAAATCGCATTGGAAACAGGACTCAGCGCATACGATGCGCTGTTTCTGGCTCTAGCTCAGGAACGAGGCGCTACACTTTTCACCGCCGACAACAAACTGCAATCTGAAGCTGAAAAAAGAGGCATATCCCCATAATGCCAGATTCGGTCCATACTCAACAGATTCCAACGCTCGTGCCTGATCAACAGAACTGGCAGGCACCCGACGCAAAGGCGCCAAAACAAGAAAACTGTTCGAGTCCATCAAGCTGTGACTCAATCACCACTTTAGAAGCCGACTGAAGGCAGACTTGAATTTCTTAATATCGGCATCAAACAGATGACCGGCCTTACGGATAACGCCCAGTTGAGCGCCTGGGCTCATAATAAGCGAACTTGTTCGTGGTTATGTGACAGGTGCTCCAACGTATTGTTCCCGGCGCGCGAAGCGTGGCGTGGGACAATCGTGGGGGCGC
>JAQIBS010000256.1 GCA_027858965.1 Kiritimatiellia bacterium | reverse complement strand
ATTCGCACCGGGTGTCTCTCTCTAAAGTGTCGTTTTGGTTTACAACATAATAGAGGTTTATGCCCGGTGTTTTAAGCATTATTTAGCATTATTTACCCACAGATTCAGCGGAAGACCCTATTTTATATCGTATTTGGTTCTGAAAAAATGAATACAGAGAAGAGAATTAGATTATGAAGAAACTTGTTTTAGAGATGCTGTTTATTTGTTCTGTGCTGACGTTCAGTGTTGTCGCAGAGATTGTTATGCCTGTAGTTTTTCGTGACGGTATGGTTATGCAGCGTGAAGCTCCGCTGCGTGTATTCGGTCAGGCCGCTGATGGTGCGTTGATTACTGTGCGTTTGAACGGGCAGAAGATGATGGCAACTGCGAAAAATGGAAAGTGGATTGTGACGCTCAAGGCCATGCCGGCTGGAGGTCCTTATGAACTGCAGCTTTCCGGAGATGGCAGTGAAATTATGATCAAGGATGTTATGCTTGGTGAAGTATGGGTGGCTGGTGGACAATCTAATATGGGGGTAGCTCTTGCTTCCACTATTGATTTTGAAAAATATCTGCCTGCTGATGGCAATAGCCAGCTGAGGTTTGTGCTTATCCCCAGAACTGAATTTGGTGAGATAGATAGCAATAGGGTTACATGGGAGTATTTCAATAAAAACTCAGTGAGGAGATTTTCGGCGGTTGCCTATTTCTTTGCTGTGGAGCTGCAGAAACGACTGGGTGTAACCGTTGGTGTTATCGGTAGTTATCGCGGGGCGACTAATAATGATTACTGGATGACTCCTGAATCAATACAAGGTGAAGAGAGTTTGAAGTACTATTTTGAAAAATATGAAAAGGGGTATAGTAAGTTCAAGGATGATGCTGCTTACGAGGCCGCTTATCAAAAGTATTTGCTGGATTTGAAGGAGTGGAGAAAGAAGGGTGGCTGGTCTTATAGCTGTGTGCCGTTTCCTCCAATGGGGCCTAAGAGCTGGCAGCGTCCGGGAGGCTTGTATAATACAATGATAAAACCACTGCAGCCTTACACGATCAAAGGATGTATCTGGTATCAGGGCGAAGGTAATTCTAATCGTTCTGAGGAATTCAGAACACTGTTTCCTGCTTTTGTCGAGGGATGGAGAAAGAGTTGGCTGATTCCGGATATGCCGTTTTATTTTGTGCAGCTGCCTGGTTTTAATAGTGTTGCCTGGCCTGAATTCAGGCAGTCCCAGCTGTATTGCGCTCAGAAGATTAAAAATTGCGGCATGATTGTTCCAGAGGGGTGTGGTGATGAGAATGATATACATCCCAAGATTAAGAAACCCATTGGGGATCGGTTGGCAATTGCTATATCAGCCGAGGTGTATGGTCAAAAACACATTCCGTACGGTCCAATGTTTAAATCCGTAAAGTTCGGAAACGGCAAAGCTGAACTCAGTTTTCAATTCAGTGGTAGCGGATTGCTTTTAAAGGCAGATAAAACAGAGTCTTTTGAGATTGCGGGAGCAGATAAGGTTTTTGTCACAGCTGGGTTGGAACTGAAAGGCGATAAGCTTTTGCTCTGGAGTGATAAAGTGAAAAATCCAAAATATGTCCGTTATGCCTATAGCCCGAATCCGGATATGGTTTTATTTAATAAAGAGGGGCTTCCGGCGTCACCATTTACAACAGAGTGAATGATGTTAGACCCTTCACCGAAGGGCAAGATGAACATGTTGTCGGTGCCTCGTCAGGGCAGTTTAAGTTGAAGTGCTAAGTTTAAGGAAGAGCACATATGACTTAAACTTCAACTTATTACTTAAACTGAGTTCGCGCCTTCAACTACTTCGACCCCTTTAACCGCTTTAACTTTTTTAACCTTCAACCCTTTTAATTATTACTTTTTTGTAATGTTGAAAAAAAACTATTGCATTCCGGCCCTCTTTTTAGTAAATTTGCACTGAACTTAACAAGGAAATAGCATATGAAAACGTTTAATTATTTGTATCTTATCTTGTTGCTGGTAGCAGCAACGAATACTGTGTTTGCAGCGGATGACAGCGAGGTTCCGCTGGCTGATGTTGACCAAACCTCACGATGGTATCTTAGCCCTGGTGTTGGAATGCTTTTTTTTGAAGGTAACCAACCCGTGGATAATGGTCTCAATATGGTTTTGAGGTTGGGTTATGATGTTACAGAGCATTGGAGTACTGAGCTCGGTGTTTCATGGGCTCCCAATATTACTGATAATAATGGTTTTGGCTGTAAGGCTCAGAACGTTAATGGATTCTTCCTTGATGGATTGTATCACTTTGACCGTTTCGAGAGATTTGATCCTTATTTGGCAGGCGGTTTCGGTAACTTCCGAGCTAACGATAGTGTTTTCTGTGAGGGTTCTGAGCATATAGTCAGTGGTCCTCGTGCCGGTATTGGTTTCTTCTATCATCTGAATGATAGATGGTCGTTGCGTGTTGACACTCGTGCGTTTATGGCGCTTGATCAGACATGTGAGACTATGTATTCAGCTGATTTAGGTATTGCCTACCGTTTCGGCGGTGGTGGCGAAGGTAGTTCCGGCAATGTAGCTGGCGCTGCTGTTCTGGCTGATGTTGCAAAAGATTCAGATGGTGATGGATTGAATGATGATCTGGAAGCTAAGATTGGTACTGATCCATTTAATAAAGATACGGATGGTGATGGGCTTACAGATGGTGAAGAGTACTTAACTTATAAAACAGATCCTCTTAACCCTGATACTGATTATGACGGACTCACAGATGGTCAGGAAGTTCATAAATATAAGACTAACCCTCTCGAGCGCGATACGGACAAAGGCGGAGTTGCTGATGGTCATGAAGTTATCGAAGATCACACAAATCCGTTAGATCCATCTGACGACTTGATGCTTTTTGAGGTAAATATTCAATTTGATTATGATACAACCATTATCAAACCAGTTCATTTTGCTGATATTGATGAGATTGTAAGAGTTCTGAGTCTTAAGACAGGTTCTACAGCTGTAATTGAGGGCCATGCTGATCGCCGTACACGTTCAAGCCGGAAATATAACCAGGATCTCTCTGAGCGTCGTGCACAGGCTGTACTCTCCTATATGGCGGGCAAGGGTGTTGATCCCGGACGCATGAATGCTGTAGGGTACGGGTTCAGCCGTCCTAAAGTACAGCCAGATCTGGTCAACGGTAACCCGGAAAACAGGCGTGTTGAAATATACATCCGCGGAGCAGGAACAAATGCGGATAAGAGCAAGTATGCAAAGTAAAAATACTTGCCGTTCTGTTTAAAGTATAGTAAAAAAGACCGCATGGAAACGCATTGTTTCATTTGCGGTCTTTTTGTTTCTTGAATACATAGAGATTATTGGTTTTTAGTACGTTTTATTATGGGGTCTTAATGAAGATTATTGAGCGCTATGTTCTGAAATCTTTTCTGACAGCGGTTTTTTTATCATGGCTGGTTCTTTCATTTGTCATGAGTATAAGTCTGCTGGTTAAAATTGTTCAGTTGATGATACAGGGGTTGCCTGTTAAAGTTGTCGGGCTGTTTATGCTGGTCGGGTTTCCTGAGACTTTGCGTTTGACTATTCCTGTCAGTTTGCTGGTTAGTTCTCTGTTAGTTTTCGGACGACTTTCGGCTGACAGTGAGATTGCGGCCATGCGCTCCTGTGGGGTTAATTTGCTTGCGATAATCAAGTGGCCTATAATTTTCGCTTTTGTGTGCACGGCTTTCGGGGTTTATATAAATAATGAGGTGGTGCCCCGTGCTCACTATATTCGGCGCAATATTCAATCAGAGATCAGTGTTGAAGCAGGAATTGATTTGTTGGAGCCAGGGAAGTTCATTACAGATTTTCCGGATATAACGATTTGGTTTGCATCTAAAGACGGTAACTGGATTCATGATGTATTAATATTTGATCACAGTCATGAAGGTGTTACCCGTGAAGTCCGTGCGGAGAAGACTCTGGTTGAGACTCGGGGCGAGGATGTTGTTCTTAGCATGTATAAGGTCAGAATTGATCCGATTGAATATGATAGGCCCGGAATTGCAACGGCTGATCGTTTTACGCATGTGATTAAGGATGCCTTGAAAAAAAATGTGCATTTGAAAAAAGAGAAAGATCTTAATTATAAAGAGATTGTTGCACGCATCAAGCATATCCACATCAATAAACACGGGCTTCCTCCAAAGGAGTTAGCTAAGGTGTTCAGTGTTTATCGTACGAATTTTCACATGAGGTTTGTTTATGCCTCAGCTGCATTTATTTTTGTGCTGATAGGGGTTCCTCTGGGACTTCGTTCGCATCGTAAAGAGTCAACTATAGGAATAGCTCTGAGTCTTGTGATTGCACTGGCCTTTTATCTGGGGGTTATATTTGCGGAGACAATGGATAGATCACCTGCATTTTATCCGCATTTGCTCGTCTGGATACCATTTGTGCTCTGCAGTGTCATTGCGCTGTATTTGTTACCCAGAAATTTATAGAATAGTATAAATATTTTTTAGAACGAAAAAGGAGATTTACAATGTCAAATATTCACCCGACAGCAATCGTTGACCCGAAAGCGGAGCTGGCTGAGGATGTAAAGGTTGGTGCGTATGCAATGATTGGTCCTCATGTTAAGATTGGGGCTGGTACAGTTGTGCGGCAGCACGCAAATGTTGAGGGTTATACGACTCTGGGAGAAAAGTGCGAAGTTTTTCCCTTTGCCTGTATTGGGATGAAATGCCAGGACCTGAAATATGTGGATGGCGATATCACTTATGCTGAGATAGGTGACCGCACCGTATTGCGTGAGTATTCGACTGTCCATCTGGGAACAAAACCCGGAGAAATAACAAAAGTGGGTAGCGATTGCCTGATTATGGCTTATTGCCATATCGCGCACGGCTGTAAGGTCGGTGAACATGTTATTATGTCTAATCTAGGGACTCTTGCCGGTGAGGTTACAGTTGAAGAATATGCGATTATAGGGGGGGTGTCGGCCATTCATCAATTCTGCCGTATAGGCGCGCACTCGATGGTTGCGGGGGGCTCCAAGGTGCGTCAGGACTGCGCTCCGTTCATGTTAACGGATGCCTCCAATGAAGTCGTCAAGGTTTTAGGGCCCAATATTGTTGGTTTGAAACGTCGCGGATACGGTGCAGAGGTTCGGTCGGCTCTAAAAGAGGCTTATCGTACTATCTATCGTGAAGGACTCAACCGTACTCAGGCACTGGACAAGATAAAATATGAGATGACTGAAACACCTGAGCTGAAAATGCTGATTGAGTTTTATCAAACCAGTAAACGCGGCGTGCATTAAGTCTAAAGCTGTCCCGCTGGGTGGGACAGCAATCAACCTGAGTTCTTGTGATAAGCTAAAGCTTTTCTCACTCAGCGGCTGGTTGTGCGATAAGCACCGCTAAGGAAAACTGTTATGTTTAAAGAGCGACATTCAGACTTTGCCATTAAACAACGGCTATCGTTTTTATGTGTTTCATTATTTGCGTCTTTTTCGATTGCGGTTGAGATTCAGGAAAATGCAGTCAATAACGTATATAAGTCAGCTATTGAGATAAAAAGTTCGGTAGAACTTTTTGTCAGTAGTCGTAATGCGGGGAGCCTCAATGAGTTTAAGAGAGCGGCAGCTGATGTGCGGGCGATGGCTGAGAGGGGCGAGCCGTTTTTCAGATTTCTTATGGCTGTTTACTCCAGACAGGAAGTTCTTTGTTCACTTCCTGATACAATTCGAAAGAAGTACCTCACAGAGGGGCGCATCTATATGCTTTCCCGTGCCGAGGGTGGCAATTCAATGGCTCAGTATCTGATAGGGCTTGATTGTGACCTGAATTTAAATTGTAAAGAGGATGCCTGTGTCTGGTTTGAAAAATCTGCAATGAAGGGATATGCTTTAGCGCAAAATGCGCTTGGCATGATCTATTATCGTGGTGTAGGTCTTGGGCAGGATTACGAAAAAGCCGCTGGATATTTTCGACAGGCAGCCATGCAGGCTAATTCAATTGGTGAATATAACCTGGGAACTCTTTATGCCCAGGGGCATGGGGTGCCGAAGGATGATGACATGGCCTATCATCTTTTCCTCAGGGCTGCTGATAAAGGTCACTCTGATGCAATGAATAATATCGGCTGGCTTTATCAACATGGTTTGGGAGTTGAAAAAATGCCATCACATGCGATTACGTGGTATCACAAATCGGCACTTAATGGAAATCTTGATGGAGAGTATAACCTGGCATTCATGCTCTCAAGAGGAATTGGAGTTAAGCGTGATTCTGCAGCGGCCTTGCACTGGTACCGGATGGCAGCGGATGCTGGCCATCTTGAGTCTATGTTTAATATAGGACTGATTTATCGGGATGGACGTGGGGTTAAGCGTGATTTTACTGAGGCTCTTAAGTGGTTTTCGAAATCCGCCGGAGATGGACATTCTATGTCTCAGTATGCTATTGGTCAGATGTATGAGCAGGGTCGGGGAATTTCTCTGGATAACGACCGGGCGGTTAGCTGGTATAAAAAGGCGGCCGCACAAAAAAATTATTTTGCGGTAAATGCCATTGGAACAATGTATTACAGGGGTA